>NZ_AKWX02000023.1:0-300000 GCF_000306115.2 Leptospira wolffii serovar Khorat str. Khorat-H2 | reverse complement strand
TTTTTTCTTTTCTACTTGACTACTTTCCCGAAGTTACCGAGTCTAAAAGTATAACTATGGCGCAAATGTCCTTCCAAGCAAATCTGCTCGGACTCCTCCTCCTTCTTAGGAGCTGAGAGGAGTAACTCGGATATTGCGTTAGCAAAAACCCGCTCCTCTCGAGCGGGTTTTTTTGTGACCGGGCCCTCGTCCGAGCAAAAATCCTCGCTCTCGGACGGAAACAAAGAGAGTGCCCATGGAACAGAATACGATCACAAACCCATCTTCCAATTATCCTAGTATCCAGGATATGATCCTACCGGGGCAAGGCCTGAGGACTCCTGCGTCTTCTCCTTTCTTTATGGACGTAACCTTGAGGGACGGAAACCAGGCCTTACGTAAACCCTGGAATCTGGAGGAAAAAGAAATCATCTTCCGCCAACTGCTGAAACTCGGTGTCCAAGGGATCGAGGTAGGATTCGCTTCGGCGAGTAAACAGGACTTCGATGCTTGCGCGCATTTGGCCTCTTTAGCTCCGGAGAATGTGGCAATCTCCAGTCTCTCCCGGGCCGTGGAAAAAGAGATCGATCTTTCTTGGGAAGCGATACGTAGGGCCCCGCGTCCTCGCATTCACATCGTTTATCCTGTGAGCGATTTTACCATCCGTAACGTTTTGGGAATCTCGGAAGCTCAAGTAAAAGAGAATATAGTACGAGCAGTATCCTATGCGAGAAAGCTTGCGGGCAATTTCGGCGAAGTGCAATTCTCCGGAGAACATTTCGGAGACGCATTGGAGAATATGGAGTTTGCGATCGAAGCCTTTCGGGCAGCTCTGGATGCAGGGGCCGACGTGGTAAATCTTCCCAATACGGTGGAGCGATATAGACCGTATCTGTTCGTAGCAATGGTAAGAAAAGTCGCCGAAACCCTTCCCCAAGGCACGAATCTTTCGGTTCACACACATAACGATTTGGGAATGGCTACGGCGACTACCGTGGAAAGTTTCTTTGCGGGTGCCACCCAATTGGAAACGGCATTGAACGGCCTGGGAGAAAGGGCCGGCAATACGAATACCTACGAAGTGGCGATCGCATTGCATAATTGCGGAGTCAAAGTGAATTTGAACCTACAGGCGATTTACGAGACTTCGCGGATCGTCTCCCGGATGTCCGGAGTTCCTATACACGAAAAAGCTCCTTTAATTGGAGAAGATGTGGTCGCACATAGGAGCGGAATCCATCAGGACGGAGTCTCCAAGACCAAGGAATTGAAAAAAGGCGCATACCGCGCATTCGATGCGAATCTGATAGGAAGACCGGAGGGGGATAGGATCGCCTTCACCAGCCAGTCCGGAAAATCTGCGGTTTATGAAATCCTAATACAATCGGGAATAGAAGTTACGAAGGAAGAAGCGGCCTTATTGCAGCCTGCGCTCAAAAACAGATCGGAGGAAATCGGAGGCGGAGAACTCTCGATAGAAGAGATTCGGGAAGAATTGGGAAAACTTAGAAGCGTAGAGGCACGGAAAGAACAAGGATTGGTCGGATAAGGTTTAATGAATATAGTTTCCTATTAAGCTTTATCGGAATCGGCTTTTCGATCGGCAGGTACCACGATCGATCCGTCTTTAGAAAAACATTTCATCTTGGGATTGAAGAGAAAATGCTTCTGGCTGGAAAAGACTAGTTTTGGGTCCGTGTAAATCGGTTCCGATTTTAGATTCTCTCCTGTAGAAACGATCGTATTTCTGATTTCGTTATACAAACCGCTTAGGCTCTCGGGTAGTCCCTTCGCACGCAATCGCAAAGACTGATCTTCGGTTACTAATTCGAAATAGTAATCCGAATCCAATTCCTCTTCGAACCAGAATTGCTCTTCAATTTCTCGAAACGCATATTCTGAAGCTCGCGAAAGTAGATTATGAATCGTATCGGGTTCCGCTTTCCAATGCAAGGTTCTCAATTTGGAATCCAGTCGTTGATCCGAATGCAAATCGAGAAAGAACGGTAATTTTAACCTTGCCCAATACAGAACACTCAACCTTCCGTTGGCATTACATTGAAAGGTATCGTAACAGTAAGCAGCCTTCTGAAAAGAATGCTCCCTTTCCCAAAGCATGGGCCGTTCCGCGAATATGAACCCCGAGACTTTCCTCTCCATAAAATCCAGGAAACGGGTTTATACGAACGCGACCGACCCGTAAATCAAATTGTATGCGAAATCAATTGCCGCTACAGTATTTTTTACCGAAAGAGCCGGAGACGCATTTTCCGGATCCGATACAATCGCCGTCGTTATTGCACTGTTTTCCGGATTTTCCGCTACCTCCGAAATCGAATTCGGACTTTTTAGTGCAGACTCCGCCTGTGCATTGCAATCCGAAACCGCATTGGATATCGCTGTTACAGGACTCACCCTTCTCTTTGTCTCCGGCCAAAACCGGAAAAGAGAAGAGGATCACTAATAGGATTGAAAGAAAAAACTTCATTTGAACCTTCTTTTAGATAAATTTCGAATTTTCATATTCGTTGAAAATAATATACCGCCGGGAGTAAGATTCGGACTCGTATTTCCTATTTCTTAAGAATATTCTTCACGGAAATTCTTTCCACTTTTACTTCCGATTTCCCTTCTACAAAAGCCCTGAATTCCAAATCGTCGATGATAGAATCCTTTACTTCGAAATATAAAGTCATAGAATCCGACTCCGTTCCCTTTTGCCTTTCCGCCAGAAGAAGATTACCTTTTCCGTAAGCCACATCAAACTCGGCGTTCTGAAGATTTCTTCCTAAAATCCGTAACTCATATTTTCCCCGAGGCAATGTCAGCCAAGGTCCATAGACAAGGGGACCTCGGTGTCGAGTCGCCGTAATCGTCCCGTCTTTTTCGATTTCTCCCGTCCGAGAAATAAATCCGCCTTCGGCAGGCACCCATTCCATCTCGATCGGCTTCGGAGGATAAGAGCCGAAAGCTGCTTCGACCCGATACAATTGCAAATTCAGATTTTTATGATAAAGGAATTCCGGATATTTCTGGATGGATTCTGCCGGAAAATGGCCTCTCAAATTCAAATCGGAAATTTTTTCGAATTTCAAACCCGGATCCGATCCTGCGAACTCACCGTTTTGAATGAGATAAACTTTCCTTCCCGATTTCAGCAATTGCGGAACTTTTTCCAAAAACTTTACGGAATCGTTTAGTAGAAAAATTTTTTTCCCGTAGATATATCTAAGAGGAAGGGCTATCTCATGCTTCGTAGTGAAATAGTAACCTTCGTCCGTGGGCGTGACTCGTGCAAAATCCTCGTAACCCTTCCGATAGAACTCCATCATTGGCTGGAACAGAAGAATTTTCGATCTCCAGAGCGTATACCCCAATCCGCACACAAATCCGATTAGCAATAGAGCAGATCGAACCTTGCGAGAGATAAAAGGAATTTCCCGAATTCCTATAAACGAACCCAAGATTGCGAACGGAACCGAAAATATCATCCATCTCCGTGTAGCCCAAAAATGATCCGAGGCTATATTAGGTTTTAAAAGATAGAGCAGCAGAATAAAAGAACCTATGAAGAAAAGAAATGCCGATCGAAAATGTCTCCCTCGGAACAGGAAAGAATCGAAAGCGAAAACTAAAAAGAAAGTCAACCAAACGGGCACATACCAGGAAAACACCGTAAAAGCGTTATTCTCTATATATTCATGATTTGAAGGATCATTTACGATACCGAATGCGGGGCGAACGAAGTATCCGAATATTGCCAAAGCGACGAGGCAGGATAAAAACAGAATACGGACGTAGAACTTATATTTTTTTAATCCATCTCGGATTCTTACCAATAGTCGGCTTTCGCGACTCCAAAGTATTGCTTCGAAAAGAATCCCCCCGGAAGAAAGAATGAAGCCGATTAAAAGAAGTTTCACGAACTTCCAATGCTCCATGATATAATACCTATAATGGAAATAGCCGATCACCATCGAAAGAAGATTCACTAGGACAAAGGAGGAAAAGAAGAATAAGAATTTTCTAAAATATCTCGGCTTAACTAAAAGTATGTAAGCGGAAAACAAGGCCAGCGCCGGGAAATAGGCATAACCGTCCACGCGGACAAAGGAACTCAGACCGAAAACTGCGCCTATGCAAAGCATAGGAAGATCGCTTTTCTTTCTGAAACACGAATAAACCAAGTATCCGGATAATAGAATTAGAAACTGAGAAATCGGTTCCGATAAGGTCGAGCGAACGTTCCATAGCTGCGACGAATTGAATACGTATAATACGGACACCATACCCGCGCCCACTCGACCGATCATCTTTCTAGATATCAGATAAAAAAGGAAAAACGAAAGAAATCCGAAAAAGGCCGGGACGCGTAGCAATCCCTCCATATTAAATAAGTCATAGCCGATCGCCAAGTAAGCGGGTAATAAATAAAAAAAAGCCGGGAAGCGACGATCGCCTTCGCCTAGTCCGACCGATCTAAATTCCATAGAAACGGAATCTCCGAAGATATCCCGAATCAATTTGGAATCGGGCATGTCCAAATTCAAGGCGCCCGTCTTCGCGATCACGTATCCGAAAACGGCGTATTGCCCTTGGTCCCTTCCACCATCTATATTCTGGGTAGGGAAACCGGCATACAGATAGAGAGTAAAGATCGAAAAGAAAACTACGAATAGCAGTTCGAATTTGCCCAATTCGAAAGCGGGAAATTTACTCCTATCTTGTCTTCTGCGTTTGACAAAGATTCCGAGTCCAATCGCCGCGAATAAGAGCAAAACATAATTAACCGTTTCCAGGCGGTAGATACCTAGTAGGGTTAAACTGAGAGCGATAATCCCGATAAGTAATAGAGACAGAGAGACGCTTACGATCGTAAGGCCGAGTCTTCCCATTTCCTTAGTTCTACTTAGAAGTATAAAGATCGTTATTGCGGAGAATAGGAAACCTAAGAGGAATAGGAAAGCCATTAGGATTTCTTACCTACGTACATGGGATTCGGCGACTACATTCCGAGCCGGAATGAAAATAGGCGAATCTTTTTAAGAGCCGGAGCTAATTTTCCTGTTAAGAGTCGGTAGCTTAAGCGATTTTTCGGACGCTAGGAATCCGAAAATTAGCGAGGATCGTTTTCGTCCCGTTTCACGATTCCGTAAAATATGATTGTGTCCAATTCCTTGACCAAATCCCGGATAGAATAAGGAGTCTGAGCCAGAAAATTCGGTTCAAACAAGGCTTCGGAAGAAGCGGAATGGATTAAAAGAACGATATCCGGATTCACGTCCGATCGGATATCTCCGTTTTTGATCCCGGTCTCGATCATATTCCGCATAGTCCGGTTGATCTTGGCCTCTTTCATGGCTCGGAAATCCTTCCAAAGATCGGGAGCCTGATCCCGGATCTCTCTCATGAATTCGTTCATGCCCTGAGGAATCTCGCTAGAGATACAGGTTTGCATTGCCTGGATTTTTTCTCGGATGCTTTTCTCCGGATCCTGTTGGATGACTTCGATTTTATTATGAATCCGATGATGCCTATCCATCATCAATTCTTTAAGAAGCTCGTGCTTATTAGCGAAATGTTTGTAAAGGGTCTTGCGACTGATACGAAGAGTTCTTGCGATCTCTTCCATTCTTGTTTTGGCGAAGCCGTACCGAAGAAATAACTCGAACGATTTTTCAAAGATCCTTTGACGTACTTCGTCCTTTTCTTGGGTAAGCTCTTGTTCCACGGCGGTTTGCACTTTATTCTCCCCCTCCCTCTTAGGAAACGATTTTTCGGTATAAATCGACCAAATCCTAACCAGTCCCCTGATCAATTATGCCATATAGAAAAATATTGTCCAGTTCTGACGCCATTTCCAAGCGTTTCTTTACCGAATTTAAATCAAGATTCGAGCGAAAGGCGGCTTCCGAACAGGCTGTCAGGGTCTGGATGAGCAAATCCGACTTAAGGTCGGTTCTGAACCGTCCTTCCGCCTTTCCGCTTTCCAGAATATTATCGATCTCCTTGTTCACCGTTCTCTCCCGATTCTCCTCGATAAATTTACGTATATCGGGGGTCCTTTCCTTTAGTTCGGCGAGAATCCGAAAATAATTCGGATGGGTCGCACCGAACAGATTCCGAAAGAATTTGCAGACCTTTTCGGAAGTATTCGAACCTTCCTTCTCGATGAGTCTGCGAATTTTCCGGGCGAGTCTGTCCTGCTTGTATAACACCAAGGACTTTAAGATTTCCTCCTTATTCGCAAAAAGCGCGTAAAGATTCTTCTTACTCACCCGGATCTCGTTCACTAGGTCCTCCATTTTCGTGTCGGAGTATCCCTGTTTCAGGAAAAGATCTCCGGCGATTCGTAGTATTCGAAGCCGGAGTTTCTCCCTTGCCAAGACTCCCATCTCAAGCGTCCGGATTCGGTGAATTTCTCCTCACAAGATTGTTCAGTTTCTCGATATAGGAGAATGCCGCAGGCACTACCACGAGAGTCAGGACGGTGGAAGAAATCAATCCTCCGATGATCGCAACCCCCATACTGGTTCTTTGCTTGGATGCCTCGTTGAGTCCGATCGCGATCGGAGCCATTCCCGCGATCAACGCGAAGGAAGTCATGAGAATAGGACGTAGCCTTTCTCTTCCCGCTTCGATGATGGCTTCTTTCATCTCCACGCCCCTTTGTATGAGCTGGTTCGTAAAGTCCACAAGCAGGATCGAGTTCTTGGTGGCCACACCGATAAGCATGATGAGACCGATCATGGAGAAGATATCCAAAGATTTCTGGGTTAGGAAGAGAGCGATAAACGCCCCGCAAAGAGCCAGAGGAAGAACCAACATAATTGCGATCGGAGTGATGAAACTTTCATACAAGGATGCAAGCACCATGTATATGAATAGAATTCCCAATCCCATCGCGATACCTAAGGAAGTTCCCATCTCTTTGAAGTTCTCCGCTTGACCCGTATAACCGATTCTCACTCCCGGTGGTAGCGGAAGTTCCGTCTGGGTGAGTTTGGCCACTTCTTCCATGGCTCCTCCCATCCCGGGCCCGTCCGGATTCACGTCCGCATAGATTTCCACGGATTGGTTCCGGTTCATACGGTTGATGGTGGCAAGGCCGGTGGTCTCCTCCGCCTTAGCGACGTTTTGGATAGGAATCATCATGTTATTGAAGTTAGGCACGAAGGAATTATAGAAATTCTCCTTTAGATCCCTCTGATTCTCCTTCAAACGAACGCGAATATCGTATTCCACACCGTTCTCACGGTATACGGCAGGAGTAGTTCCTTCCACCAGAGTACGTAATTCGGTTCCTATTACCGTACCCGGAATTCCCAAAAGCACCTCTCGGTTCCGATCCGGAACGACCCGGAACTCGGGAGCCCCTGCGCGATAGCTGGTATCCACATCCAAGAGCGCTTTAGATTCTCTTAATTTAGAGAATAATTTATGAGCGTAGTCCTGGACCACTTTTCCATTCTGACCGCTTACTACCAAAGTGAAAGGACGTTGTCCTCCACCCACGTTGTCTATATCCTTCACGATAGGATTCGCAAAGGAGAAGGATTCCAATTCCTTACGCATCTGGTCCTTGAATTGCGAGGTATTAACCTTACGATCGTGGGAAGGAACCATCTCCACGAACATGGTAGTGGTTCTGTTTGTATTGAACATCGCCACCAATTTGATTTCCTTATGGGAAGCGATCTGCTTATAAGCGTCCATCGCGACCTCGGCCATCTTGTTCACGGAAGTGCCGGGAGGCATATCCAGAGTGACCTGGAATTTACCCTGATCCTGAGCGGGAAGGAACGTTTTCGGAATGAATTTGGTCAGGACCAAACTTCCCGCAAAGATCAAGACGGCTCCGGAAAGAATAAAGATCGGTCTCTTCAAGGTGAATTTGAGAACATACGCGTATACGTCCTCCAACCAAGATTGGAATACATTAAAGATCGATAATACGGAATCCAGTCCTTTCTCTACGGGCGAAAGAATCTTGCCCAAAAGACGGAATACGAACTTTAATCCTTCGAAAAGAAATCCGAAGAATTTGCCTACGATTCCCGTAGGTTGCTCTTGGGCGCGGATCTTGGAATAAGCGATCGCCTCCAATGGAGTCGGTTGCTCCTTCTTCTTTTTCTTACCGGTTTGAGGCTCGCTTGCGAATTCCGGCACAGGAGCGGCATGGCCGGCTTTGCCACCGTGAGCCGCGGAAATCTTTCCTCCAAAGTATGCGGAAAGCATAGGCGCGATGGTAAGAGCGTCATAAAGAGAGATAAGAAGGGCGAAACAAACCGTCAGACCGAATTCCCGTAGGAACTGTCCCACCACCCCGCTCACGAATGCGATCGGTAAGAATACCGCAATCACCGTCATAGTGGTCGCGATCACCGCCAGGGTTACTTCTTTGGTTCCTTCGGTGGAAGCTTCTCTCGGTGTCTTACCCATCTCCCTATGGCGGAAGATGTTTTCCCGGACCACGATCGCGTCGTCGATAAGTAGCCCGACCGCTAAGCTCAATGCGAGAAGGGTCATTACGTTCACGGTAAAGCCCGCGACCGCCATCAGAATGAAGGCTCCCAAAAGTGAGTTAGGAAGTGCGAGTCCCGTAATGACGGTAGAACGCACGCTTCCTAAGAAGAGAAGGACCACTACGATCGTAAGTGCGATCCCTATGATGATGGTTTCCTTAACGTCGTAGATATTATCGTCGATCTGGATGGAATTATCGTTGGCGATGGAAAGGGTTGCCGCACCTTCTCTTCTTGCCAATTCCTTGTTCAGTTCTCCTACGCGCTTCTTCACCTCTTGGGCGACGGCGACCGTATTGGAACCGGATTGCTTGAAGACTAAAAGGAATACGGCCTTCTTACCGTTGAAATAAGCTCTGGAGGTTTCGTCCTCCACTGTGTCCTTGACTTCTCCCAATTGTCCGATCCGAACCGGGACCTCGTTCCCGAAAAGGGAAATCGGAGTGTCGCGGATCTCTTGAGGAGATTGGAATTCGTTGATCGTTCTATATACGAGTTCGGATTCGGATTTACTTACCTTACCCGCAGGGATATTGGTTCCGCCGGAAGCGAGCCTATTGGAGACCATATAGGCGGGGATCATGTGCTGCTTCAGCTTTTGACGATCCAATTCCACGTGGATTTCCCGCTTTCTTCCTCCGTAGATCGTGATATTACCCACGTCCTTGGCGGTGAGAAGATTCTGTTTGATCTCCTCGTTCGCGATATCGTAAATCTGAGCCTCGTTCAAGTCGGCATTCAGAGCGAGAATGATGATCGGCTGGTCGGCAGGATCTATCCTGCGGATGATCGGTTCTTTAGCGTCGTCGGGAAGCTTAGGTTTCACTGCGGAAACCTTATCTCTCACCTGTTGTTCCGCATATTTCACGTCGGTTTCCAGCGTGAATTCCACGACTACTGTTCCGGATCCTTCGCTACAAGTGGACTTGATTCTCTTAACGCCGGAAATCGTGGAGAGTTCGTCCTCCACGGGCTTGGCGATCAGAGTCTCTATCTCGTTGGGAGCCGCTCCCGGATAAGGAACGGTAACCGTCACCACCGGAATGGTCACGTTAGGAAAAAGGTCCACACCCAACTTGTTCAAGGAAAGCCATCCCGAAACAAGAATGATGAGAACCGTACAGGTGATGAAAATCGGTCGTTTGATCGATAATTCTGCGAAATTCATTTTTGGTCTCCGATGGATTGGTTCAGAACTTCCTCGGCATCCATTCCGTATTTGCGGAAGAGAGTGCCCTTGGAGAGTTCGTATTGAACGAGTGCCGAATTATAATTTACTTTTGCTTGCATGAGTCCGTATCTCGCCTGAGCGACCAGATCCAACGCGTTCTTTACGTTGAGGGAAGTCGCCCGTCCGTATCTATATCTTGGAAGGATTCCGTTGTAGAATCTCTCAGCCTGAACCAGATTTTTTTTGGACTCTTCCAGCACTTCGTGAGCGGTATGGATTCTTTGCAAGCCTTGTCTTACATCCGTTTTGACTTGGTCTTTGGTCTGTTCTAGAAGCAGGTCTAGTTTTCGATTCTGTGTTAGAGAATTCTTATACTCGGCCCGGGCGGTATCGTTGCCGAGAGGATAATCCATCTTGATTTCGGCGGAGTTCTGGGTAAACCGACCGGCGCCTATTCCGTCGAAACTCTGGGGAAAATTCCTGTCGTATTCCCTGCTATTATAAGTTCCGCTCACATAGAGAGAAGGTAAGAGACCGTTTTTGCTGACTTCCATCGCGGTATGTGCATTTTGTTTTTGTAATGTAACACTTCTATAATCGTAACGATGGATCAAAGCCTCGTCCACTTCGGTGGTTTCCGGTTGTAGAATCGGAAGCACTTCTTCCAGATGCAGTCCCAATTGCATGGGGGTCTCGGGGTCCTTTCCCAAGGAGACGAGAAGGTCCCTTCTCACCTTATCCTTATCCAATTTCGCGGTCCTGAGTTGGTTTTCGGCGGAAATCAAAAGGGAATTCCATTGGCCGGACTCGTAGTCTTCCGCAACTCCCATACGCACCTTGGAGGATGTGATTTCCTTCACATTCTTAACGCTCTTAACCAACATCTCCGCGGTCTTTACGTTCTCGTCCGCCAGGGCCAGATTCCAGAAAGCCAATAGGGATTGAACTACGGAACGAGATAGGGTGTTCATAGCGTCCAACCTTCTCACCGAAGTATTGCGTCTGCTGATATCCAGATTCCTTCTCTGTTGGTATCCGAAAATATTCTTCAAGAGTTCCTGCTTCAGGGTAAAACCCACGTTAGCGAAATGCAGGCTGGGCTGAGCGAATTGCTGTGCGATGGTTCCTCTTTGCTCCGGTCTTTTACCTGCGTCCGTCTCGTAACGATTATCCGAAACCGTCAGACTGGCCGTGGTTCCCGTAGAAAAATTCTTAGAGAGTCCTGCGGAGATCGTATTACTGGTAATCTCTCGTCCTTGCAGGGTGTATTGGGGAAGAGGTAAATTATTGGTCTTCTGGGTGTTGGCGGTCAAGGATCCGATGAAGTTGTATTTCCCATTCTCCTTCTCCCAATCGTATTCCGAATTCTCCAGATCCAATCGAGTGATCTTGGCCTGAACGGAATTCTCCAAGGAATAACGAATCAGAGAAGAGGTGGTCCAAATCTTGTCTTTCTCAAAGTCGGCAGCGCTTTGGGGAAATAAAGAGAATCCCCAAAAAAGAATCCCGAGGGAAATTCCCCCGGTCCAAAGGCGGTTTTTATATTTAGGTTTTTGGTTCATATAGCAAATCTGGAAACATTTCTAGTTTATTTTGTTTCCATACATTGGAAACAAAATCCCATTCTTTTGTTTCCGTCGTCAAGAGAAAAATCAGAGAATCTCCAAGAATTTTTAATTGATACTGAATCTCATTTTCATATAAAAGAGCGCATGAGTATTCGTGGAATTACACACCATCGCCCTTTTTGGGAGACTTACAGGAAATTGGAAGCCCTTAGGACCGGAACCGAAGCAGTAGAATTCAAAGAAACGGAATCGATAGACGGAGATCCGAAGTCCAAAAATTCGGAATACGGTGAAGAGACCATAGTCGAGCCGAGAGGTATCTCCCGGCCTTTCCCTTAAATCCTCTTAGGCTTTGATATTTTCTTCGGACGACTCGTCCTATCTTAACAATTAGCGTTGGTTAATCGGCAAGTATCTAGGATAATGATTCCTCCGATTGATTTTCGAGAACCGAAGAATGATATCGCCCCTACCCTCCGAACTCATATCCTTCACGAAATTCTTCGAGCATTCTCGGATGAACGGAGTTTACCTTCTCCGTCTATTGCGTGACGAGCGGGGAATATTAAAGGATTGGAAATTCGAATTCTGTAATGAAACCGCCGCCCGCAATATCGGCATGTCCTTATCCGACGTCTTAGGCCGCACTTACGGGGAAATCCGCCCGGGAGCCTTGGAGAAAAATCCCGACTTGGTCGCTTTCATGGGATCCTTAAGCAAGGCAGGTTCCGAGTGGAGAGGAGTGATGCCTTCCACCGTAAACGGAAGATCCTACGATTGCAGCTTATTTTCCCCCAAAGACGATTGGATCATATCCATCGCCAAAGATCTTTCCCAGGAGATGAAAGAAAAGGACGTATTCAGAGAAGCGGCCTTCCAAAGTAAAGAGGAAGTATACTATTTCGAACCGGTGTTCGATCCCGACGGCAAGATAGAGGATTTTACTTTCGGAGACCTGAATCCCGCCGGCGAACACCATCTCAAAATGGGAAGAGAGGAAGTGCTGGGTAAAAGGCTTTGTCTTTACTTCCCGTATAATCTTTCTTCGGGTCTATTCGACCTTTACGTGTACGCATATACTAGTGGAGAAAGTTTAGAAAAAGAATATACCGTTCCGGAAGGTGCGAGAGCTCCGGGGACCTACTTAGTCAAAGTGGCGAAAGTCCACGAAGGACTTTTAGTCAGCAATTCGAATATTACGAATTTAAGAAACGTGGAAAAAGAGATCCGGGTCCAAAAAGAACTATTGGAATCCACCTATCTCGCCTCCAACGACGGTTATTGGGATTACGATTTTTCGGAGAATAAGCTATTTCTCTCCAAACGCTGGAAGACCATGTTGGGTTACGAAGAAGCGGAAATCTCGAACGAGCCTAACGCTTGGAGAAAACTTGTCCACCCTAAGGACCTTAGGATAGCGCTCTCGGCCTTCGAAAGGCAAAGAACGGAAGGTGCCGAACGTTTCGATAAGGTGCTTAGATTCAGAAAGAAAGACGGAGAGTATTTATTCGTAAGGTCCCGTGCTATGATCATTTTCGACGATTCCGGAGAACCGATCCGGATGGTAGGAACTCATACCGATATCTCCGCGGCCAAGGAAACCGAATTGGCCCTGGCAAAAGCGAAGGAGGCCGCGGAGAAGTCGTACAATGCAAAATCGGAATTTTTGGGTATGATCTCCCACGAGATGAGGACCCCTCTTTTCGGAATCGCAGGAATGGCCAATCTACTCTCCCAAACGGACTTGGACGAATTACAAAAAGATTATCTTAAGGATCTGATCTCTTCCTCCAATATCCTTTCCCGTTTGATCGACGATCTTTTACAAGTGGTGACTTTGGACGCCGCAAAGATAGAGATACGACAAGAGCCTTTCGGAATCCAGAATTTGATAGATATGATCCGCAAACTCGCCGAACCTAGGGCCAAGGAAAAGGATCTGAATCTGGAGATCCACCTAGCCCCGAACGTTCCGGAAAAAATAACCGGGGATAGAACTAGGATCGAGCAGGTACTTCTGAATCTACTCGTAAATTCCGTGAAATTTACGGACCATGGCACAGTTTCCCTTCGTATCGACTTGGAATCGCCGACCTCGATCGCGTTTACGGTTCGTGATACAGGAATCGGAATCGAAGATGAGGCTCGCAAACGGATTTTCGAAGCCTTTCACCAGGAAGATTTAGCGGACGCGAGAAAATACAAGGGAGTGGGACTGGGTCTTTATATTGCCCAAAAACTGGTCTCCTTGATGAAAGGAGAAATTCGATTGGAATCCGATCCGGGTCGAGGATCCGAATTCAAAGTTATCCTCCCATTGCATTCTCCCGTTATAACGGCCCCGGAAACCAAGAAGATTCCGCAAAACTCCGTCCCCACTTTCCCCTCCGGAAGGATATTGGTCGTAGACGATAACGAGATCAATCTCAAGATACTCTCCAAACATCTAAGTCGCACGGGAGTCAAAACGGACTCCGCACTCAGCGGATTCGAGGCGCTGAAGATCCTGGAAACGGAGGAGAACAAATACGATTTGATTTTCCTGGATTTGCAAATGCCCGGGATGGACGGCTACAGCACCGCCGACGCTATTCGTGCATTAAAATCTTCTAATTCGAAAATTCCGATCGTAGCGGTGACCGCAAGTTCCTTCTCCGAAACCTTCGAAAAATGTGCCGAGCACAGGATAGACGGTTTTATCGGCAAACCATTCGAGCCGGAACAATTATACAAGGTTCTAAGCAACTATATCTGACGAATGGCTTGCTCCCTTCGGCCGAGTCCGAAAAGAATGCCGGTATGGATCAGATCCGTCCTTTTAGCCCTCCCTTACATCTCAGACATCCTTTCGTCCAAACGGTACTCGCTTCTCTCATGCGCCAAAAGGCTCCCGCTCATCCGATGGACTCTTCCTCCAAACCGGTCGTCTTGGAAGCTGGAAAAGGAATCCGGCTATTAGGACATTATTCCAAGTCTCCGGAAAATCGGGCCCTTCTTATTCTGATCCACGGTTGGGAAGGAAGCATGGATTCCAATTATATCCAAAGGACCGCGAGAAGATTCTACGAGAAAGGGATCTCCATTTTCCGACTGAATATGCGGGACCACGGAGAAACACATCATCTGAATGCGGAACCGTTTAATGGAAGTCTTATAGACGAAACATATGAAGCAGTGAGGCTCGCGGCGAAACAATTCGGCCCGAAACTCCCGGTCTATGTGGGAGGATTTTCCCTGGGAGGAAATTTTACTCTTAGGATCGCTAGAGAACATTCCCGAAAGAAAAAGGCGATCCCTAATCTGAAGCATTGCATCGCGGTCAGTCCCGCTCTGCATCCCAAAAGCGCAACGGAGATGATGGACTCCAAACTGATCATAGGTAAATATTTCTTGGACAAATGGAGACAATCCCTAGCCAAGAAGAATGTTCATTTTCCGGATCTACACCCTTATCCGGACATCATGAAAGGTAAATCAGTGATGGAAATGACCGATAGAATCGTAGCCTCCACCTCCCAGTTTAAGAATACGGACGATTACTTCAATTCCTACACATTAGGCCCCGAAGATTTTCGAGGCCTGAAAGTGGACGTTACCATCGTGACTTCCGCGGACGACCCCATTATTCGTCCTGACGAATTCAAAACGATCCCCAAGGCTCCTAAACTTCACGTTTTGATCCAGAAATACGGAGGTCATAACGGATTTTACGAGAATTTAAAGGGAGATTGTTGGTATTTTAAAGTCTTCGATTCGGCAATTTTCGGATAGAACATAAAGGAGAAATGGTAATGAGCGAACTCCGTCTTAGGGAAATCATAGAAGAAAGAATGAAGGTGAATCCCAATCTGCAAAGCGTTGTAGATTCGCTAAAGAAGGAAGGTTATGATCCGGCTCTAGTGGACTCGGAAGCCGATAAGGTATTCAATCCGGACCGACTCAGACCCTTTGAAACTCAATACCAGATCCTTTTGATTCTTACCGCTCCTTATTTTCTCACGATCGGATTCTTTTGGATACCTCTCGGAATCTACTATAAGAAAAAGATCATATTCTTGATCACCGGGATCCTAACATCTTTAGGCTACGCTTTTACGATGTTCTCGATCTGGTCCACAGTATTCGATAAAAAAGATCCCGATCTAGGCGGGGCGATCTTTCTGAGCATATTTCTCTCCGCACTCTTCCTCCCGATAGCGCGCATCTCGCTCCGCCTGCATAAGGAATTATTCGGTCTGCCGAAGTAAAAGATCGTGTCCAATCGGAAATATCGACATACGATTCTGATTCTCTTTTTCTTAATCCTTCCATTCGGAAATTATAATGCTGAGAGTCTTTTCGCCGTACTCGTGGAAAGAAAGATCGGCTTCATGGATCGGTCCGGCAAGTTGGTTGTCCCTCCTCAATTCGACGACGTAACTCCCATCATGTATCCCTTCTTTGAAGGCTTAACGAGAGTTTACAAGGCCGGGAAATGCGGATATATCGACGAGGGGGGAAAAGCCGCGATTCCAATCGAATATTTGGAATGCTATCCTTTCCGAGAAGGATTAGCGGTCGTAGTGAAGGGAAAATCCGAATCTCCCGATTGCATGGAATACAGATATTTGATAGACCGAAAAGGAAATACCGTATTTGGACCCAGCACGGATTTTTTCGGTGCGATCTCCGAGGGAAGAATCCCCATAGATCGGGGAGGAATCCGGACTTGCTCCGGCCCGATGGGAACTTATTCTTCCGGAAAGTTCGGCTATTTGGATCGCAGCGGAAAGGAAATCTTGGCGCCGCAATACGATTACGCGAGTCATTTCCAAGGCGGTGTCGCGACTGTTCGAAAGGGAAAATATTATGGAGTTATAAATTATGATTTCTCCGAAATACTGCCCTTCGAGTTCGATCAGATAGGATTATTCAACGAAGGCCTAACTCAAATACGGAGAAAAGAAGAATGGGCCGTAGCGGATACTAAGGGGAATATTCGTATCGGTTTCGGAAAATTCCGCTTTATCGAACCTTTCTACGACGGAGTCGCCCAGGCTTGCCTCGCGGCCGAAATTTCCGGCAGAGAATGCAAGCAAGTTCTGATCGATCCTGAGGGTCGGGTCTTGCTTTATTTGCGGGATTTATACGTTCATAATTTTTCGGAAGGCTTAGCTCCTGCAGCGAAGTCGAATCGATCGGATGTCTGGGGCTTTATAGATAAAGAAGGGAATTGGGTGATTCCTCCCAAATTCAAAGCCGCCTATTCCTTTAAGGAAGGACTCGCGCTAGTCGCCGTCTACGATCGCAAGACCTTCAAGGACAAATTCGGTTATATCGATCGCTCGGGAAAATTCGTCTGGCAACCTTCCAATTAATTCCTAGGCAAACGACGTTCACTCCTATATTTCGTATTCGAAAAAAGTTTTTCTCCAAAACTAGAGAAGAAACTTCCGAGCAAAACGGCTTGCTTTTCCCTCCTTCGTCCTAAACTCAAACCGTAGGAACTATTCGTTCTTGAACGAGAGTTCAATAATAAACGAACGGCTTTCGTTATAGGAGAAAATCATGTCCAACGCATACGTTATCGATGCGGTTCGCACCCCTCGCGGAAAAGGGAAAAAGAGAGGAACTCTCGCCTCCGTCCATCCCCAAGAACTTTCAGCCAGCACATTAAAAGCCATCCAGGAAAGAAACGGCCTTAAACCGGAAGTTGTGGAAGAAGTCGTATTAGGTTGCGTCTCCCAAGTGGACGACCAAGCGGCCTGTATTGCGCGTTATGCTGTCATGGCAGCGCAATGGCCTAATTCGGTTCCCGGTTATACCGTTAACAGATTCTGCGGATCGGGACTACAAGCGGTGAACAATATCGCCAATCACGTCCAATCCGGAGCGATGGCAGTGGGTTTAGGAGGCGGCGTGGAATCCATGAGCCGCGTAAAGATGGGTGCCGACCTAGGAGACAGGGATTTTAATATAGGAAACCCTAATATTCAAAAGCATTATAATCTGGTTCCACAAGGGATCTCCGCGGACCTGATCGCTACGAAATACAATATTTCCAGAGAAGAGGCGGATAAATTCGCCGAATCCTCCCAGCTAAAAGCGGACAAAGCGATCAAAGAAGGTGTCTTCAAGAAATCCATCATCCCGATTAAATTGGAGGATGGAAGCGTAGTGGACACGGACGAGAACCCTCGTATCGAATCCGATTACGCTTTCCTTTCCGGACTGGGCGCCGTCTTCAAAACGGTGGGTGAGAAAGAATTGGATGCGATCGCGCTCAGATCCTATCCCGAAGTGGGAAAGATCAATCATATCCATACCCTGGGTAATTCCTCCGGGATCGTGGACGGTGCCGCGTCCGTTCTAATCGCTAACGACGAAGGAGTCAAAAAATTCGGCCTGAAGCCTAGAGCCAAAATTCTCGCGACCGTTGCGACCGGCGAGGACCCCACCATCATGCTAACGGGTCCCGTCTCCGCATCCAAGAAGGCTCTGCAAGCCGCCGGTCTAAAAGTAGAAGATATCGATCTATGGGAAATCAACGAAGCCTTCGCTTCCGTAGTTCTCTATACCCAAAAAAGTTTGGGAATCCCCATGGAAAAGATCAACGTAAACGGAGGAGCGATCGCGCTCGGTCACCCTCTCGGAGCGACGGGGGCCATTCTTCTCGGAACCGCTCTGGACGAGTTGGAAAGAAGAAATAAACGTT
The DNA here is from genome assembly GCF_000306115.2 of Leptospira wolffii serovar Khorat str. Khorat-H2. NCBI lineage: Bacteria > Pseudomonadati > Spirochaetota > Leptospiria > Leptospirales > Leptospiraceae > Leptospira > Leptospira wolffii. Next base: position 282,063 of record NZ_AKWX02000023.1, on the reverse strand, counting down.
ACGCTCTCATGACCCTTTGTATCGGGGGAGGAATGGGAATCGCGACCATCATCGAAAGAATTTAATCTTTCCCTTTTCTTCAGCGCCTGTTTCCTCCGCGGAGGCAGGCGTTTTTTTCTTTCCAAAGAATCGGTTCCCGGTATTCTGAATTCGGTATGCGGAATTTCAGGGGAAATCGATCGGTTCAGGCCCTTCTACTCTGCATATTCTTAGCTAATTTTGCTCTCTCCTTGGGTTTTTACTCGAACGAGCAAGGAGATCTTTCCGAGACAAAATTAAAGGTCCAGAAGACCTTTCCCGGTAAAAAATCCATCCGCTTTCATTCGGAAACCGACGACGAGGTTTCTATCGTCCAGGATTTGGATTCCACGGAATACGATCCTACCGAGACCTACTCAGATTTCCGTTTCTTCAGAATCCTATCGGCACGGGCAGACCGCTCTCTCTCCCGGGGCAACGAATATTTTCTGTCTAGGTTCCTAACGAACCTCCCTCCTCCTTATTATATCTAATTCTTTCGAAATTACGATTCGGACCGGAAGAATCCGGTCCCATTGGAGGCGATCCGAATGCGCGGCATATATTATTATTTCATACAATACTTATTTTTATTTTCCTTATACTTAGGGATCACCGGAGATTCCTTAGGATCCGGAGAAGAATCGAAGGTCTCTCCCCCATCCTCGACTTCTCCCGGAAAACGAATCAGTTTGATCGACGCGGAGAATCTATTTCTCAGGAATAATCTCTCCCTTCTTGCTTCGCGTATGGATGTGGAATCCAAGAAAGGGGATGTCCTCCAGGCAGGACTTTGGGATAACCCGAATTTCTTTATGGACCAGAACGCTTATAATCGGAACACGGGAGTTGTTTTAGACACCACTAAGAACGGACAAACCGCGATACAGATCCAACAACTATTCGTGCTTGCAGGCAAAAGGGATAAGAGAATCCGTTTGGCGAAATGGAATAAGGAAATCGCCGAGCAGACATTTTACGATACGTTACGATCTTTAAAACTGGAGCTGCGTTCCTCCTTCTTCCAACTCTATTTCGCCCGCAAGTCCTTGGAATTCTACGAGGAAAGCATTCCCCAAGTAAGAAAAACCATCGTGGGAGCGGAAAACGTTTATAAGAGTCGGGAACTTCTTCTTGCGGAGCTCTTGCGACTCAAGGCCATCCTGTTCCGACTGGAGACGGATCGCTCCGAGCTTATCAAAATCATTCTGGAAAAGGAAGAGACCTTGAGGGTCCTACTCAACGATCCGGAATCCTTCGAAGAGGAAATCTTTCCCATATGGAGCGAATCGGAGACCTCGGAATCTTCTCCCTTGGTTTTGGAAACGGAGGATTTGCTCAAGGCCGCCTTGGAATACAGACCGGATCTGAAAGGATTGGAGCTCGCGGTGAAAGCGGAGCAGACGAATCTTTCCTTACAAAAGGCCATGGCGGTTCCGGACTTGGCATTGGGAGGAAGCTGGGATCGCGCCGGTAATTATATCAATAATTACTACGGGGTTACCGTTTCCATCGCACTACCGGTTTTCGATAGGAACCAGGGAAATATCCGATCCTCCGAAACGGTGCTCGCCGCGAAAAAGGCCGCCTTGGAGGAAAAATTCCTGAAAGTAAAGGCGGAAGTAAAATCTGCCTTGGGCCAGGCAAAAGAGAAGGATAGGCTCCTGCAGGAATATAGGAACTCGTTCACGAAGGATTATAAGAATTTAGCGGGAATGATGATCGAGAACTACAAGAAAAGATACATTACGATTCTAGAATTCTCCGATTTCTTCGAATCTTATAGCGACAGCACAATTAAGATGATCCGACTTCGCTCAGACAGGATAGATGCCATCGAAAATCTGAATTATACGGTCGGTAGGACGATCGCAGGAGAAGGCAAATGAATCCCAGCCGTTGGAAGTTCTTCTACGAACTTCATTTGCAGGGAAGACCGATTCGTTGGGTCCTACTGTTCGTTATCGTGATTTTAGGGTTCTGGGGTTACTCCAAATTCTCCGCATACAAACTGAAGGAAGCATGGAAGCAGGAAAAGGACCGCAGCCCTAAGGTTTCGGATAACGGAGAAACGATCTCCTTCCCTCCCGATTCCTCCGGGCTCGCAAGAATGTCCATTCTTAGAGTGGGCGTCGGAGACGCTTCCTTTTCGGTGATCGCCCCCGCTCGTGTAATTGCAAGCATCAATACCTCCGTAAACTCGGGGGAGAAAATCATTCTATTCGATTCCGCGGACACGACGCAAATGTTTGCGGAGTATAAAAGAAGTCGGGCTGTGACCGCAAAATCATTTAAGGACTTGGCCAGAGTCCGCGACATGTATGCGAACCAGGCGGCAACCGGAAGAGAAGTAACCGAAGCGGAATCCAACTTCGCAATTGCGAAAGCGGAAAGCGCCGAGACGGAATCCAAATTGAGATCCATCGGATTCAATCCGAAGGAATTGGATAGCGTTTCCGGGCCTTCTCTTTGGTTGATTTGCGACGTTCCCGAATCGCAACTGAGCGAGGTTCAAAAGGGAGAAGAAGTGAGAATCCAATTTTCTTCCTTTCCGGGAAAGGTATTCAAGGGTCATGCGGAAGCCGTGGGAGAAGTCGTAGACCCCACTCTTAGGACCGTAAAAGTGAGGGTTACTCTTAGAAATCCCAAAGAGAAAATTCTTCCGGGAATGTACGCTCGCGTGGATTTCGGAGATCCGAGAACCTCCGTCATCGTTTTACCGAACCAAGCGATCATCACGGTGGATGAAAAGAATTACGTTTTTCTTTCGGAAGGAGACGGTATATTTCGCAGAAGACAGGTCGTATTAGGAACCTCGGGAGAGGATCGAACCATCGTGAACGAAGGCCTCTCTTCCGGAGATCAAGTCGTTACCGAAGGCGCCTTTCTACTGAAAGGATTGAGTTTCGGATTTTAGTATGATCGAAAAGTTAATCCACTTCTGTTTAGGAAATCGGATCCCAAGTCTGGTGCTTGCATCCGGTATCATAGTATTCGGTTTCTGGTCCTGGACCGAATTAAAGAAGGAAGCTTATCCGGATGTAGGAGATACTCAGGTAAGCGTTATCGCTCTATTACCGGGTCGCGCCGCTTCGGAAGTGGAAAGAAGGGTGACCCTGCCTTTGGAAAGAGGACTCAACTCCGTTCCTTACGTACTCACGAGAAGATCCAAGACCATTTTCGGCCTGAGCGTTCTACAATTCGTATTCGAAGACGGAGTCTCCGATTTCATGGCGAGGCAACTCGTGCTGGAGAGATTGAGAGATGTAGATCTTCCGGAAGAAGCGGAGATTTCCCTCGCACCTCTCACCGGTCCCGTAGGAGAAATTTTCCGTTATACCTTGGAAGCGGACGAGGAATGGAGCCCCATGCAGCTCAGAACCATCCAAGACTGGACGGTGATTCCGGCGCTCCGCCAGGTTCCGGGAGTTGCGGATATCGTAAACTTCGGAGGACTGGAGAAGCAATACCATATCATCACCTCCCCTAACAGATTGTATCGTTACCATCTCACATTATCCGATCTTTTGGATGCGGTACGGTCCAATAATCGGAATACGGGAGGGAACATTCTCACAAGAGGCGACCAAGGCTTTATGGTCAGAGGTTTGGGAGCCATCCAGTCCAAGGAGGATATTCATAATATCGTGGTATCCGCTGTGGGAGGAACTCCCATTTATATCGAGAATCTGGCCTCGGTCGAGGAATATCCTAGACGACCGGACGGAATCTTCGAATACGTTATGCGGAATCCAATAACCGGAGAGATCCGCACCAGAAAATCCGGAGTGCAAGGAATCATCGCAATGCGCCGGGGAGAGAATCCTTCCGAGATCATAGGGAGAGTACAGGCCAAGATAGAATTCCTAAATAAGTATTCGCTGCCGAAAGGAGTTCGCATCATAGCGACTTACGATCGCACGGAACTCGTAAAATACACGGTCCGGACGGTTTACAGAACTCTTTTCGAAGGTGTAAGCATAGTAACTCTTGTGCTCATATTCTTTCTTGGAAGCGTAAGATCCGCTCTTGTAGTAGCGTTCACCATTCCCGTTTCCCTCTTATTCGGTTTCGGAATGATGAAATTGACCGGAATTCCGGCTAACCTATTATCCTTGGGAGCCATAGACTTCGGAATCATCGTGGACGGTGCAGTCGTGATGGTGGAGAATATTTTTCGCAAATATTCGGAAGCTAAGAAAAAGCAACCTTCCGGATTGTCCTTCTCCCAATTATTAGAAGTGACAAGCGTTTCAGCCGGAGAAATCGGAAGGGAAATCTTCTTCTCCATAACCATTATCATATTCGCTTATCTCCCGATCTTCACATTCCAAAGAATAGAAGGGAAGCTCTTCTCTCCTATGGCCTTTACGCTCTCCTTTGCGATATTGGGGAGTCTATTGCTTACGATCACGGTGATCCCGGTTCTAATGCTGCTCTTGTATCGATCCAGGATGGAGAGTTATTCTCATTCCTCGTTGGAATGGGAAAATCCGATCCTAAATAAGATCCGGGAAGGATATCATTTCTTGCTCTCCAAGAGAATCCAATCTCCCGGCAAAACAGTATTTTACACTTTCCTGTTCTTAGGATTCGCGTTCGCATTGGGATATTCCAAATTAGGAACGGAGTTCCTACCGGAATTGGACGAAGGGGCCGTAAATATACGATGCTTTTTTCCCGTCGGAATGCATCTTAGAGCCGCGGAGAAATACCTCCCGATCGTGAAGGATTCCCTATTGCAACACGAGCAGGTCGAAACCGTCTTAAGTCAGCTAGGCAGAAACGACGAGGGCACCGACCCCTACGGTCCGAACCGTTTAGAGGTCCTCGTCGGTTTAAAGGACTACGAACTCTGGAAGGAAAAAATTTCTAAGCAGGAATTATTGAGAAGAATAGAAAAGGATCTGAGGGAGAAACTTCCCGGAGTCCAACTTCTATTCTCCCAACCGATTCTGGACAATGTGACCGAATCCGTCACAGGAAGCGTATCCGATCTTGCGATCTTTCTAAACGGGGAGGATCTTCCTACATTAAGAAATAATGCGGACAGAATTCTCTCACTCATCCGAGAAATCCCGGGAGCAACCGATTCCGGAATCGAGCAGGAAAGGGACCAAGCTCAACTTTCCATCGAAGTGGACAGAAGAAGATCTGCAAGATACGGAATCAACGCGTCCGAAATTCTGGATACGGTGGAAGCCGCAATCGGCGGAACCGAGGTGGGAGAAGTTTACGAAGGTTCCAAAAGATTCGATATCGTTGTCCGGTATAGCACCGACTTTCGCTCTTCACTGGAAAGTGTGAAAAATTTGCTCGTGACCTCCTCGAACGGAGGCAGGATCCCTCTTGCGGAACTGGCATCCATAGAACTCAAGGACGGTCCCACGATCATCCAAAGACAGGACGGGAAAAGGCAGATTTCCGTCAGAACGAATATTCGAGGCAGAGACCAAGGGGGATTCGTCTCGGAGGCGAAGGAAAAATTGGCGGAACATCTAAGCCTTCCGGAAGGCGTTACATTGGGCTGGGGCGGGCAATTCGAGAATTTATCCCGAGCAGGAGAACGTTTACGCATAGTAATCCCGGCTACTTTGGTCGCGATTTTCTGCTTTCTTTACGGAATATTCCGATCTCCGCGTTATGCTCTCTTATCTATGGCGGGTATTCCAGTTTCCATTACTGGGGGAATCCTAGCTCTGCTCATGAGAGGAATGAATTTCTCCGTTTCGGCAGGAGTAGGATTCGTTTCCCTTTTCGGAATTTCCACCATGACCTGCGTGCTTTTCGTTTCCAGAATGTTACATATTCTCGGAGAAGGAGATCATCCCGATCTGAAACAATCCGTATTGAAAGGAGCGGCCCTGCAATTCCGCCCTAGACTCATGACCATTCTTCTGGCGTTATTCGGATTGATTCCAGCTGCAACCGCAAGCGGAATCGGGTCGGATATACAGAGACCCTTGGCTACGGTAATCGTAGGAGGCCTGACTATGGAGTTATTTACTCTAATCTATCTCCCTTGCATTTTTTATCTCGCCACACGTAACGAATACCGTTCGCAATAAAATCGCCCCGCATTTCAGAAGAATGCTGCCTTCGACAACGAGCAGAAATTGTTTTTCATTTTCATAATACATTTTCATTATAACGATTACTAAAAGTAATCCGAAAGAAGTATTCAGAATCGATTCTTTTCGGAAAAAATGAGAAAAACATAAAGAAGAATATTTTAATTTTTTTGCCACTACCCCCTCTTAGTATACAAAATCAATAATTTAAATATTTGTATTTTTCATCGCCACTTCCTTCACTCGAGAAAAATAGAAAGTACGTTATTCGTATTATTCCTTAGCAAAGGAACGGTGTCCCATGATGATGATCGAAGAGGAGGCTGAGTTACCACTCACCTCCAAGCCCAACTATTATCCCAAAGAAAAAGTGTTGTTAGTCGGGACAAAAAAAGAAAAGTCGGAGTTCCTGCAAAAAATCTGCGGGGAAATTAAACTCACGGATGTGAGATCCGTTTTTAGTGTCGATGAAATTCCGACTAATGAAATATTCGACATCGTTTACTTCGAGTTAACGATCGGCGAATTCGAAAACCTAGTAAAGCGATCCGCTACCGGCAGGCAGCATCCGATCTATTTATTCGGTTTGAGAGAATTCGACGTCAGGACCATCGTAAGAGCCATACGCTTAGGAGCCTTCGACTGTATTACGGAACAGGATTCCGTAGCCGAAATTCTGGAGATTTTCCAAAAAGCCAGGGAGAATCTGGAAATGAATCGCTTGCATAAGACGGTGGAAAGGGAGCGTTTCGACAAACTCCAGGCCGAATTGGACTGGAATTCCTTTCGAAAGGATTTGATCCGCCGGGATATGCGAAATAAGGACTCGCATCTAATATCGAATATTAGAACTTCCTTAAGCCAAGGTTCCGGATTCGGAGCTCTACTTTCCGTAGTCAGCCTGATTCGAAAGAAAGCGAAACACCAAGGATCTCATTATGAAGTTCCTACCGCTCTAATCGAAATGCTCACGGCCAATACGGAATCAGCCTCTAAGATCATCGAAGTCTTTAACGAAATGGACTATTTGATCCATAATACCCAAACCAAGGAGGATTTCGCCGTTTCCCAGATTCACGGGCTATTCACGGAGGAAATCGTCAAACTAAACGATCTCGCCGCTTCCAAGTCCCTTACGATCAAGATCTGCGAGGACAAATATGCGAACGTAAGGGATAAAATCGGAATCAACGAGAAGAGTTTCCGAATGGCGATCGGAGAATTATTGATGAACGCGGTAAAATTCTCCGAACCGAAGAAAGTAATCTATATTCTTTTCACTTTGCATAAGGATCGCTTACTGATCTCCATCCTGAATTCTCCCAAATCGGAGGAAGGAATAAGACTCGGAATCCCAAAAGAAGAGTCTGAATTCGTATTTCAACCGTTTGCAAGATTGACCAAGCTTGTACACGAAGATATACCCAGCTTGGATTACGGATTAGGACTACCTCTTGTGGAAAAAATAGTCGCCAATCACGAAGGCAGAGTGACCGCCTTTAACGTGATGAGTTTTTTGAACGAAGAAGAAAACCTCATGGTACTCCTCGAGATCGATCTCCCGATTCGAGATATCGGGTAACGATCGATTCCGTATGGAGACTTAAAAAGAGTTACCGAACTACTGGGAAACGCATCGTAAGACAGATGCCTTCTTTTCGGTTTTCGTCCAGATTCAGGTTCATCGTCTGTAAATGGACCTTACCGCCCTGCAATTCGACCAGTTTTTTCACCACCGGCAAACCGAGGCCCATTCCGAACTCTTCCTGGGTGTAACGCTCGTCCATGAACTTTACCCCTCTATAGAAAGGTTCGAAGACCAGGTCTTCGTGAAATTCCTGCACATAGCCCGAAAAAGGAGGATCGTTAATCACCTTAAACTGTAGTTCGTCCCCTATCCTAAGAATCAATATTAGAATATTAGAATCGTCGGGAGAATATTTCAGAGCGTTGATTAGAATTTCCTTCGCTATCTTATAAATCCAGGTCTTCCTAAATTTTAAACGGTTAGACAAGATATGAATATTATCAGAAACCAATATTCTCTGCCTCTTGATCGATACGGAGGATTCCACTTCGTCTATGACTTCGCGGATCGTATCCACGAATTCCGCCACTGTTCCGACTTCCTCTACCACGTCGTTTTCCTCGAAAAGCGCTTGTGCAGAGGAGAGAAAGCGAGTGAATCTGGACGCGCTGGATACTCCGTCTTCCAAAAGATCGAAAAGATTTTCCCGGATCTCCACTACACCGTCTTCCGATCTGCGTTTTGCCTTGGATAATATCATGGATAGAACGCTCATCAGGCTCCCGATTCCTGTACCTTGCATGAGAGTGATATTGATCTGCTTGATCGCGGAATCCATCCAAGCAGACGAAGAATAGCGATCCTTGAGAGATTGCTTCCAATCGAAAATCTCGATCGCTCTGCGATAAATAGCGATCTCCGCGTCTTTTACGCTCTCTCCGGTCCTATATATGGAAGCTTGACTCGGCTCATGGGAGACCGGTCCGTCCAAGGGAAAGAATAAATGCAAAGAATCGCCGCTATTTGTCTTTGAAGTCACGGAGTGAAAGGCGACATACTGGCCTTCCTCATTCTTGAGGCGCTTTACCATTTCATAATGGGATAAGCTAGAATCCTTTTCTAACAGCTTTAATTCGTGTTCCAGATCGGCGGAATGGACCCAATCGACATAACGGATCTCCTGCCCGATACTTGTACCTATAAGATTCCAGAAGGGGTCATTTCCCTCGATAATGATTCCGTCTTTTGTAACGAGAGCCGCAGCCGAGGACAAATTTAATAGTAAGGAACTCAATTCTATCCGCTCCGAATCGTATCAGCTAGCCCCGGCCATATAAAACCGCAAACCAAATCCGATCGACTCAAAAGTAAATAGGACGGTTTTTTTTGCCCAGATCGGCCTGTACCTGGCGCAGATATTCGACCTCCTGCCGCTCGATAAAACTTTTCTGCAAATTTACCTGGACCCTCTTAACGAAAGCCTCGAAGGTTCCGGTCATAAACCGAAGATTTCGATAATAAGGCCCTCCGGTTTCCAGTCCGCACAGGGAAATAGATTCGGATTTCAAAAAATCTTTTACGAATTCCACGTTTCTATCTCCGATCGGAGAATTTTGAACTCCCAAATTTAGAGTCTGACCGCCTCCCACAATCTTGGCTTGGAGTCGACTTCTAGGAGTTCCCCTCTTCACGAATTCGTTGATCAACAATTCCATAGCGTTAATGCCGAATCTCGCGGACAAAATGCCACCTTCCTTCTCCGCTCTTCCCGGAAGAAGAATATGATTCATACCTCCGAACTGATTGAAGGGATCGTAGAGACAAACGGACACGCAGGATCCTAAAAGCGTCCTAAACTGAACCGGGGATTCGGAAAACTTGAATTCTCCTACGTTCACAAACTGACTGGAGAGCTTTCTAGTTTTTGAGTCTATTGTTTTGGATTCCAAATCCCTTGTCCTTTAGTATACTTTAATTTAGATTATGCGCCTCTCCAAGATCATCTAACGAGCTTCAGTTGAAAAGCAAATTGCCGATCGAAAGAAAATTATAAGAGATGGAGTGAAATCCTCGAAACAAGAAGGCAGTATACTATATATTAACTAATCCTTTAGAACTATCGTAAAGAAGATCGTCTCGAAAAAAAAAAAGAAAACACGATTTCGGCTGCCTGATGAATCCGACTCTAAAGGGTAAAAAATTAAAAACACGATCTTTTAAAAAAAAGAATGGAAAAAAATATTATTAGAATTTTAAACCGTTGGAAATGTTTCTCCGCGATCGTATACAAATGGAGTCGATCCAATTAAGATTATCAATCACGAAGAATCTGTCTCACTCACAAATTGAACGATTGTTTTACGTCAAAAGAAAACCGAACAAACAAGAGCGAGAAGTGATGCAACAAATGACATAATCCGGAAAAGAGATAGCAAGGATTAGAAGTATTTTTCATTCACGGAAAACGATTTGTGTTATAATGTGTGAATTCTTTTCACTCGTTCCAATTCATAAAGAAATTTCCGACACATCGGAAAACGATTAACTTAGGCAAGGGGGCATGGGCCGTATAATGGTCCCAATTGCAGCAATATATGTCCGAAAACGAATTAGATCTGCTCTTAGAGGAAGACGAATCCGAAGACGAGGATACTCTTGAAAACAAATATCTCGTGTTCTCCCTATCCGATCGGGAATATGGAATCGAAATCAAATATATAATCGAAATCATCGGCATGCAGCCGATCACCGAAGTCCCGGACATGCCGGCGTTCATCAAAGGCGTCATCAACCTAAGGGGAAAGGTCGTCCCGTTGATAGACGTTCGACTTAGATTTCATATGGATGAAATCCCTTATACCGAAAAGACCTGCGTCATTATTCTAAACATAGAAGGCGAAAACCTAGGCCTCATCGTGGATACCGTTCGCGAAGTAGTGGCCATTCCCGTCGAAAACACCGAACCCGCCCCGAAAATGGGAGACGGCGAAGCGAACCGTTTCATCGCGCTCTTCGGCAAGGTGTCCGATTCCGTCAAAATTCTCCTGGATGTCAGAAAGCTATTACGCTACGACGAGCTGGAAGTGATCCACGGAAAAATCGGTATCAGTTAATCGATACCTCCTACTTAAGCATTATATAAAATAAGGATATGAACATGAGTGTTAAAGCCAAACTTACCGCCGGGTTTGCGACGGTCGTCGTCCTACTGGTATTCGTGGCAGGGTTCGCCATCTATAGATTGAACAGCTTCAACGCTGTCGTAACAAAAGCGGTAAACGTGTCGGCCAAAAAATCCACGATGCTCGTAGCCATGCGAACCGCCATGCTTAAGGTCACTCGGGCGGAAAAAAACACGATCCTGTCTACGGAAGAGCAGGATATGAAAAAGTACATTTCCGAAACCGAAGTCAATCTAGCCATCATAAGCCAACTCGGAACCGAAGTTTACCCTCTTTTGCAAGACGCGGGCAAAAGAAATATGGAAGACTTTCGACTCGTGGAAAAAGATTATCGGGCCACCTTGAAAAAGGTATTGGACTTAGCGTTCGTAAATAAGAACGTAGAGGCAAGACAAATCTCCCAAATTCAATTGCGCGCCTATCTGGACAAGATGGATAATTTCTTGGATCAGATGATCGAACGGGCCCAGAAAGAATTGGACGATGCGAATAAGAGTACGGACGAACTATACGCCGAAACCACATTCTTGATGATCGTTATTCCGATCTTCTCCGCGCTTATAGCGATCGCAAGCGCGGTTTGGATCACCGTTTCCGTCAATAAGGCATTAACCACCGCACTCGACGTAGTCGGATCGGTGTCATCCGCAGCGGCACAAGTGTCCGCCACCGCATTCTCCTTAAGCCAATCCTCGAACGAACAGGCTGCGAGTCTGGAGGAAACGACCGCCGCAGTGGAGGAAATGTCTTCCACCATCGAGCAAAACTCGCATAACGCAAAAGAAACGAACGGTATGGCGGAATCTTCCGCAAAAGATGCCAACAAGGGCAGAAAGTCGGTTCTGGAAACCTTGAACGCAATGAAGAAAATCTCCGGCAAGATCAATATCATAGAGGAGATCGCCTACCAAACCAACCTGCTCGCCTTGAACGCCGCAATAGAGGCGGCCAGAGCCGGTAAACACGGAAAAGGATTCGCGGTTGTCGCGGACGAAGTCCGAAAACTCGCGGAAAGAAGCCAGGTAGCGGCGCAAGAAATCAACGGTTTATCCAAAGATTCCGTGGAACGTGCGGAAGATGCGGGAAAATTGATCGAAGAAATCGTTCCGAGCATCGAAAACACCGCAAAGTTGATACAAGAGATCGCGGTGTCTTCCAGCGAGCAGGCACGAGGAATCACTCAAATCAATACCGCTATGGTTCAGTTGGATCAAGCGACACAGGAGAATGCCGCCGCTTCCGAGGAACTCGCATCCACCGCGAAAGAATTGAACGAGCAAGCCGAGACTCTCCTTAAAGTGATGGGAACGTTGATCAAGATCCGTCAGGACGTTCTTACGGCTTCCCAGACAAAGGCCAAAAAGAAGGCTAAGGAAAGCGGGACCGGACAAAGCAGTGCTACGGTCTCCCATTTCCAACCGCATCATTTCGATCTTAAGAAAGCGGCTTCTCATTTCGGGCAGACCAAGCGGGAACCGAATCGTTTCGCCAACGGTAAATCCGATTTTCAAGCTCCGATAGACGAAGAGGACGAAGCTGCGGTAAATCACGACTTAAGCAACGGCACCGGAGAAGGTTCCGGAGAAATTAAAGTCTGATAATAGCATATGGATCGAGAGGACTTACTTTCAGAATTCGTATCCGAAGCCAGGGATTTAATCGATTCTGCGGAAACGGCGCTACTCTCTCTCGAAGAGGAAATCGAGACGACTGGTGTCGGAAATCCGGAGACGATCAATAAAGCGTTCCGATTCTTTCACACCCTGAAGGGATCGTCCGGATTATTGAAACTGGACACGGTAGTCAAGGTCACCCATATAGGCGAGACCCTTCTTGATATATTAAGAAACCGAGATAGAGTAACCGAGTTCCCTTTTAGCGACGAACTCATGGAGACTTTGGATCTGCTTCGAAAGATTTTCGATCATGTTGAAGAGGAAAACAACGATTCGGGTTTCGAAAAGGAAACCGAAGTCGTCCACGCTTCCCTAAAAAAACAATTGGACCTGATCACTCAATCTTCCTCTAAAAGCGAAGTGAAAGCCGAGAAATCGGACGCATTCGGATTTTTCGACGAGAACACTTCGACGGAAAAGAAGGAAGCCTTCGGATTCTTCGAAAACGAAGCAGGAACGGAGCCGGCACAACTTCGCACCGAAAGTGAAACCTCAAACGTAGGAGATACTACCGCTTCTTCCAAGCCGGAAGAATTCTCCTTAGCGGAACGCAAGAAAGACATTCGTATCACGACCGACAAGCTAGACCAACTCATGGATTTCATGGGAGAATTGGTCATCGCGGAATCCAATGTAGTGCACCATCCGGATCTGGAGGGCCTGCGACTGGAAGGATTCCGATCCGCGGCTAGGCATTTGCACAAAATCGTGAGAGACATTCAGGAAGTTACCTTATCCATGAGAATGGTCCCTCTCTCTTCCACCTTCCAAAAGATGAATCGTCTCGTTCGGGATCTACAGAAGCGTTCGCAAAAACAAGTCGAGCTGAAGATCGCCGGAGAAGAAACCGAAGTGGATAAATCCGTCGTCGAAGTCCTCCAGGATCCCATCATCCATCTTTTAAGAAATTCCATCGATCACGGCCTGGAAGCTCCGGAAGAACGAAGGGAAGTCGGGAAAAAAGAGAAAGGAGTCATCCGACTACAAGCAAGACAATCCGCTAACGAAGTATGGATTCTGGTCAGCGACGACGGGAAAGGGTTGGATAGGGAGAAAATCCTCCAAAAAGCGAGAGAGAAGGGAATCGTTCGCGGTTCCGGAGAGGAAATGAGCGATAAGGAAGTATTCCAACTCATATTTACTCCCGGTTTTTCCACTGCGGACAAGATCACCGACATCTCCGGCCGGGGAGTCGGCATGGATATCGTTTTTCAGAATATCCGCAAATTGAACGGAAAAGTGGATATACGATCCAAAAAAGGAGAAGGAACCACTTTCGTATTAAGAATACCGCTTACGTTAGGAATCATAGAAGGAACCGTATTCGAAGTAGGAGGAACTTATCTGACGATTCCTACAATAGATATAAACTCTTTAGTCAGTCTTAAGGACCAACACAGAATTTATCCTTATAAGGATCAGGAAATTCTGGATTTGAGGGGAACATATATCCCGGTAATCCGGATCAATGATCTGCTCGGACTCAGGGAAAAATTGGAGTACAAGAATCCGAATCCAGTTCTGATCATTTTGGAAAGCGACGATAGATTCATCGGAGTCCTGGTGGATCAGGTATTAGGAAATCAAAATATAGTCATAAAACCTCTAACCAACTCCATCCAAAAGGCGCAAGGAGTCAACGGGTTCACCATCCTTGGCAACGGAAGGGTCAGCTTAATCATCGACACTAAATTCCTTTTCGAGAAATTTCACCGAATCTCCTACAATACCCAAAATGAGAACGGTGGAGTTTTGGAAAAGACCACTTAGAACGAAAAATGATCCGAGTATACGTCATCGACGACAACCGAATCGTCAGGGAGATCATAGTCGACCAATTGACCGGCGATCCCAGATTCGAGGTAGTGGGTTCCAATACCGCTACGGTCGCAATGTCCGAAATTCCCAAAGTAAGACCGGACGTTATCACCTTGGACGTGGAAATGCCGGATATCAGCGGGATAGAGTTCCTACAATGGTTGATGCCTAAGTATCCCACTCCGGTCATCATGCTAAGTTCCTTCACGGAAGTAGGCGCTAAAATCACTTTAGATTCCCTGCAAGCGGGAGCATTAGACTTCGTAAGAAAAGCAGACGGGACCGAGAACGACTTTCTAAGAATGGTATTCGAATTAAAGAATAAGATTCGTGCCTGCTCGAAGACCGACGTTACCCGAGTCATAGAAAGAAAAAAGTCCTTATCCAAAGAAAGAAGCAGAGAACGAATCCAAAATACGGATATCAGGCTCATTCTAATCGGAGCGTCCACGGGTGGAACCCAGGCGATAGAGTTCATTCTTAGAAATTTACCGGGAGATCTACCTCCGATCATGATCGTCCAACATATGCCCGAATATTTCACATCCATGTTTGCGGAAAGATTGGATTCCGTTTCTCCCTTAAAAGTCTTAGAGGCGGAGAATGGACAAGAATTAAGAAAGGGCACCGTATTTATCGCGAGAGGAGATTATCATCTCGAATTGATCGATTATCCGGGATATAAGATCAGAGTGCAAAAAACGGATAAGGTAACCGGGCATCGTCCTTCCGTAGATATGCTGTTCCATTCCGTAGCCAAGACAGCACTGTCTCAGTATACGGCCGCATTCTTACTGACCGGTATGGGGAAAGACGGAGCCAAAGGCTTAAAGGCCCTATCCGAAAACGGAGCCTACACTTTCGGCCAAGACGAAGCTTCTTCCGTGGTATACGGGATGCCCAGAGAAGCATATGAAATCGGAGCGGTGAGGGAACAAATCCCCTTGGGTGCGATCCCCGATAGGATCGCGGAGCTTTGCTACAAATCGGCAGACAGTAATAATTAAATTTTTTGAATATGGACAGGTAAAAATATGGCAAAGATCCTCTGCGTCGACGACGCTCCGACCGTTTTAAAACTACTCGAATTCACGCTCTCCGAAGAAGGACATACCGTCACTAAAGCGTCCAGCCCGGACGAGGCGGTCGTAAAAATCGAAGCGGAAGGTCCTTTCGACATCGGAATCTTCGACGTGAACATGCCCGGTAGAACCGGAATAGAACTCACGAAAGAAGTATTGCAATCGGAAAAAGGAAAGGGTATGAAGATTCTCATTCTAACCACGGAATCCAGCGACTCCATGAAAAATCAAGGGAAGGAAGCCGGGGCAAAAGGATGGATGATCAAACCGTTCAACGACGAGGACCTGATCGCTGCGGTGAAACACCTAGCGGGAGGTTAAGTCCCCGAAAAATAAAGATCACGCGACGAGGAGAATCGGCTTCAGATTCTCCAATAGATTCTTTTTTTATCCAATACAAAAAGGATTAAATACCAAACAAGCAGAACCGTGACCGAATAACAAAAGGAAGCCAGTTCCGGAGAATCAATCCAGCTTTTATAATACTGAAGATAGATATGATTCTTAAGGCTAGTCTCCTTTCCTTCCCGCGTCGATATCTGTATAATATTCAGACTACGTGCGTATATTCCGGAAGCAAAGAATACCAATAAAGCGTTCCGACCGAAAGGCAAAAACGCTCTCTTGACCGATTCCAACACCGAATTCGGCTTCGTCTCTAATATTAAAAAAAGAGAAAGAACTGCGGCGGCATATCCGCCCGTCCAAAGAGTGTAGGAACTCGTCCAAAGGCTTTTATTAACCGGAAACGATAGGTTCCAAATTCCTCCTACAAGAAATAGAATCCCCGCAGCTAACACAAAAACGAATCCGATCTTAATACGGGATTCTCCCTTCTCCATTCTTGTTTGCAGAATCTCTCCGAAAAAAGTTCCGAGGAAAACCGAACCGATAGCACTGACGGAAGTCAATAAACCTTCCGGATCCCAAACTTTTCCGAATCGCCAAAGATGTTTTTCGCCGAAGACGAAACGGTCCAGCCAGGCTCCCCAATCCTTTCCTTCCGTCATGTTGGGCAGCTCGGTTCCCGGAGGCGGGACAAACCCCAAGAGCCACCAATATGCGACGATGAGAGAAAGGAATAAAGCCCCTCGAAATACTCGATTCTCCCTCGAGAAAACTAGAGCTCCAAAGAAATACGTAAAACCGATTCTCTGAAGAACGCCCGGTATTCTGAGTTCTCCGATGCTCCATTCTCCGAAGAAATTCAGGAAAAGTCCGAGAAGGATCAGCAAAACGGAACGCTTTAGTATTTTAGGAAATTCCGATAATCCATTCTTAACGGAGAAAGGAATAGCCGCACCCACAGCCAATAGGAAGAACGGAAATACCAGATCCGTCGGAGTGCATCCGTCCCATTTCGCATGTTTCAAAGGCGGGTACATATGAGACCAAGAGCCGGGGTTATTCACTAGGATCATACCGGCAACGGTTAATCCCCGCAATAAGTCTACGGAAAGAATTCTCGCCGAAATCGAATGTTCGTGTTTCAAGTTAGCTTCCGTTCTCACCAAAGGGATCTATGGAATTCCGTGAACCCCCATACATCCTTGAATTGTACTTCTTTTCCGGATTCTGGTCGGAGACTACCCGAGAACTTACCGACGAATTGCCGGAAATACAGCTTGGTCCAGATTAAATTCATCTTTTCCTTTCGTTCTCCTTTAGGCTCGAATTCCAATCGAAGCCTTCCCTCTTCGTCCCAGAGTCTCCAAGGTTTATAAGGATCTTTTTGAGAAAAATCGAATATACATCTGCTTACTCTTTGCCGTTTGGAATCTATCCAATATGCGTTTTCCGGGAAGAAGCTCTCGTTTACTAAGGCCGCGAAATTCGCGCCGATTTTTCCTCCTTCCGGCAATACGGAAGAAAATGCGGCCCAGTACCAATTCGTCTCCCTTCTGAGATAACCGGCCGACCAATCGTAGACCATCGTCGTACGATAAGGATCCCTTGCCAGTTCACGATTCGCGTATTTTACCGAAATACGGTCGGGCACGAGAGGAGAACATTTCTCCGTAAAGGTCCAGCGAGTCGGCTCCGAAGGATTCAATACCCTAAGAGGATTATGAGAAGCGAGAGAATACGGAAAATCGCCCGAAATCTGTAACTTCTTACCGAAATCCGCATTTAAGGAAAGTTTTCCCTCGGAGTGGGACTTTCGTATTTCCAAGAAGGAGGACCCTTTTTTAAAAAGGATCTCGTATTCGTCCGGATTGGCGGGAAATTTAAGGGCAAGTCCTAAGTCCGGTCCCTTCTCGTCGAATTCGAAGACCTTGCCTTCGTCATACTTGTACAGATAACAAAATACGTTATATGCGTAACCGAGACTGACTGCGGCAATCCCGACAAGACAGTCCTCCATCATGATTCCGAGATAGTTAAAAGAATGGAATGCGAACCTTTTTTTAAGCCCTTTGATCTCCTTTCCGAAGAAATCCAAGAGAGAAAAATCCCGATAGTTGAAATCGATCGGTCCGTCCCAAACTCCGTAACGTACTTGGTTATCCGGTCCGATGATCTTTTGCATAATTGCGATCGATTTTTGAAAGCCGAGCGGAAAAATCAATGGATTTCCGCAATAGCGGGCAAATCTGCTTTACAATTAACTTTTTCTTCTCAATATAGACCTAACATTCGTTCGGGAAAGTCGGCATAACAAACTCTATGGGAGAAATCCAGAGCAAGCACGCGGGGAGTAGCGAATTACTCGAAGCCTCCGATCTTAAAACCCTTAAAGACAAAAAGACCTCCCGAGAAATCTCCGTCCTACTCTATCGAGTCCTATTCCGAAGCGAAGAAGTCCGCAGCGGAGCCCTAAAAGTAGTTAAAGAAACCTTTATCCGGACACATTCCAATCATCCGGAGCAATTCCCCATTTTGGATAGGGGAAAATTTGTGAGAGACATGATCTCCGTTTTCAAGACTTCCACGGTTCTCACTCCGGAGAAACTCGAATCATTCTTCACCGGAATACATGCCGCCTTCCAAAGCGAGATTCGCTATCTTTTGGGCAAATCCACCCAATTTACTTTCGATATCATGTTTCAAGTGATAGAATCCATCCTTCAAGAGATGAGTCATCCCGAGGACCAAAGAACGGTCGATGTCAAGGACAGGGAGATTATTCTAAAGCACTTCCGAGCCTATAACGACCTATCCAAATTCTTCAATAAGATGGGAACTTCAAAGGCCGTCATCGACAAGAAGGACGAGATCATCACCGAGATTTCCATCGCACACAAGGAAATCACCATCGTATCGATCGAGAATATGTTCCGGAATATTCTGGCGCAGATACTTCTTTCCCGTAAGTACAATTGCGGAACCCTGATCGACAAATGGTCGGCAGAATACGGTTTCGGTCCCGAACAGGCCCAATCCATGCGGAATTATATCCAACAAACGGCCACTCTCACCGATTTTAGGACCCAATACGCAAACGCGCTTCGGGTCATCGGAACGGAAAACGAAATGGATCTGATGTTCCTTAGGACTCTTTCCAACTATTACGCTTCCTGGGTGACCCAGGTCTCGGAACAAATTCCGGCATAGTCCGCCGCTTAAACCGATTATTTCTAATATTAGAATATGTCGAAGGGCTGCGAAAGAAATCCTCCGCAGCCCTTCATTTTTAACCCAATTTCTTCAGAGAATACCCCAGAGCGTAATTAGCCGCAGCCAATGCGTAATGGAAAATGTCCACGTTCGGAACGCCGAGCGTGGAACCTACCGTCCCGATCACTAACCCTGCGAGCATAAAAAGCAATGCCCCTAAAATCCCGTATAACGCGGGAGTCTTATGGCTTTTGCCGTACTTGCGGAGAGAAACAACCAGAACGGTAATTAAGGAAACGGCTCCGATCACGGTGGCGTATTGTCCCAATCCGAAGAGAAGATCGAATATGAATAACGCAATCAGGGCCGCCGTCAAAATGGTCCAAGTCTTTTTGTCGACTTTCCCGAATCCCGCTGCGAAGAATCCGATGCCGATCCACGGTACTCCCACTTCTCCGGCAAACTGGACGACTGGTCTATAAACGGGAGAAATCCATCCACCGCCTAAAAAGAAGACGGTCCCCATATACGCGCCTAGAGCGATAGAGAAGAATCCCCAAGCCCCTCCTCTTTTGGAAACGCTTCCTTTTCCGGAAGCGTACAAATTTAGGCCCACCCAGGTCGAGACGAGAGCCAATACAAGATCGGAAATAGCTGTGCTGATTTGCATGCGAACAAGAAAAACGAATCGGGGAAGATTGCAAGAAAGAATCCGAATCGAAAATTGCGCTTTTTGCAATTGACCGTTTCATAAGATTCCGAATACTCAAGAATTTCTTGAATCGATATGAACTCTTGGATTTTAGAATCTTCTAAGATGATCCGGGAAAGAAAGAATCCCTATACCGGAGGATGCCTAATCGCCTTCGCTACGGTGTTTTTAGGGACTTTCACTCTCGTTTCTCTGACCTACTTCGGGATCGCAGCCGGCTCGGGAGAAGCCACCTTATTCTCCGGGTTTATCGCATTCTTCTCTCTATCCCTATTTTTGATTTTCTTAATATCGATTCTACAATATAAAAAAGCCTCGCATATAATCAGGACGATAGAGTTCGATTTCGAGTCATCTCTTATCGTTCTAAAAGAAACGGGAAAATCGAATGTGGAATTTTCCTTAGCAGAATTCGTATCTTACACGATCCTATTCCGGTCGGAAAGAAGCGGTTCTTCCGGCACTAACACTTTTTCCCGCACCTGGAAATATTGGGACCTTTATCTTCTGCATGAAGACGGAAGTATGATTCTGTTAGAGACCTTTAGGGATCCGAATTCATTGGAAAAAGTCCTGGAGGATTTTAAACAAAAACTTCCTCTTCCCGTTTGGGATCGTTCGAAAGGATCTTTTACGGATCCCCACTCCAAGGAAATCCTGAAAAATGCGATCCCGGCGGAACCTCAAGTTTCCGAATGGATACGTACGGAAACCCTAGGATCAGACTTAAGAGTTCGTTTGATGGAGAAAAAGTCGGCGGGCAATCGTCTGATTTCCCTATTAGTCCCTACGATCTTTTACGGAGCCTGGGCGACCATTCTGATTTCCTTCTTACGGGAACCGGGAAATATGATTTTTCTAATATTCTTGGTTCCATTCTCCCTGCTTTTCCTCGGAATACTAACCGTAGCCACGGTTTTCGTCCTTTTTCGAAAAACCGAGATCCGAATAGACTCAAGCGGAATGCGCATCTTATATTCCACCTCCATTCCGATTCTTTCCGTGCTACTTGCCAGAGAACGTAAATTCGACCCCGCCGAGATTCGACAAATACGGACCCTTAGGATCGAAAACGAAATCCAGATTTTGTGCGTGGCCTTAAAGAAAACGGCCCGCACTCCCGAAACCTTTCTTTTGGATTTTCTTTTCAATGCCCAGGCGGTTTCTCTTCACGATAAAAGAATTCCCGGAGACAGGGAATTACTCGGGATCTGGACTTTATCCTCTTGGGCCGGAGAGAAGGGACCGAGTTACTCCGATTTGGTATACGCCGAAAGATTCCTGCAAAAAAACCTAGGCATAGCCGAAGAAAAACTTTCCTTCTCCGATCTAAACGCATAACACTTGTCGAAATACTTTCTCATAAAACCTCCGGATCTAAAAGAGCCAAAAACCGTCTAACCTTCTATGCAAAACTCAGTATTGAACCAATCCGTACGTCTGAATAACGGAAACGAAATGCCTGTCTTCGGATTAGGAGTATGGAAAACCAGATCCGGAAAAGAATGTGTCGATGCCGTTCTTTGGGCTTTGGAAGCAGGATACAGACATATAGATACCGCAAAGA
The DNA here is from genome assembly GCF_000306115.2 of Leptospira wolffii serovar Khorat str. Khorat-H2. Classification (NCBI taxonomy): domain Bacteria; kingdom Pseudomonadati; phylum Spirochaetota; class Leptospiria; order Leptospirales; family Leptospiraceae; genus Leptospira; species Leptospira wolffii. The sequence continues at coordinate 260,851 of NZ_AKWX02000023.1, read as the reverse complement.
TTTACGGTAACGAATCCGATGTGGGAACTGCGATCCGAAAAAGCGGGATCCCTAGAGAGGAAATCTTCGTTACCACCAAATTATGGAACTCCGACCAAAGGGATCCGCGCAAGAATCTAGAAGGCTCGCTAAAGAGTATAGGATTGGAAAGTATCGACCTCTATTTAATCCATTTTCCCGTAGCCTCCACTCGAAAACAGGCCTGGAAAGAATTGGAAAAGGCCTATAAAGAAGGATTGGTTCGCGCGATCGGAGTCAGCAACTATACGGTCCCTCATATCCGAGAGCTTCTAGGTTATGCGGAAATATTACCTGCGGTGAACCAGGTAGAATATCATCCTTTTCTAAACCAAAACGATCTTTTAAAACTATGCAAAGAAAAAGGAATCGTCCTGGAGGCCTATAGTCCTCTCGCCCATGGACAAAAAATCTCGGACCCGAAACTTTCCGCAATGGCTACGAAATACAAAAAGACTCCGGCCCAAATTCTGATCCGTTGGGCCATCGACAAGGGAATGGTGGTGATCCCCAAATCCGTTCGTAAGGAGAGAATCCTAGAAAACTCTCAGGTCTTCGATTTTTCGCTCTCGAAAGAGGATCTAATGGAAATGGAATCTTGGAACGAAAACTTTAGAACTTGTTGGGATCCTACGGGAGCCTAAAAGCCCCGTTCCAAAACCGAACTAAACGACAGCGGGCATGATCGTGAAATCTAATATATTCTTATTCTCTATTTATCTTTTCTGCGGATTCACTTTCTGTAATTTTCCGGTGGCATTGGCGAAAGAATACGCATTTACTCCGAGTAACGTGAAAAGCGGGGGAATGGAACCTTCCTTACAAATCGGAGATTTCATATTCGTAAAGAAATTCGATCTAAATCCGGAGAGAGGGGATATCCTAACGTTCAAGGCCGGAATAAAGGAGGATGGCTCCGAGCGCAATAACGTGCAGAGAGTGATCGGACTGCCGGGTGATAAGATTTCCCTTTGGACAGAAAAATCGAGTCAAGGTGATTACTTCTTACTTAGGATTTCCATCAACGGCAAGACACTTCCGATTACGGAATCTTCCGAAGAGATAAATCAGGAAGATTACGATATTCCCGTTAACGGCTTACATGCGGTTTACGAAACGATCGGAGCAAAAAAATACAAATTATTTTATGATACGTCGATGATCCCATTTACGTCTCCCCATGCTATGGAAAAGGAAGAAATCAACCTGAAAGAGGACGAATTCTTCCTACTAGGAGACAACCGCACGAATTCGGCAGATTCTCGCTACACCGGTCCCATCTCACGGGCTGACATTCGGGGAAAAATGACTTTCAAATATTTTTCCGTAAATTGGAAAGACTACACTTGCACCTCCGAAGAAAGAAAAGGTAATCTCGAAGACACACACGGAGGAAAGTGTCCTCAGAGTTTATTTCGACGTATAGGCAGGGCCAAAATCCGTTGGAAGAACATCGGACAGAAAGGCTATGAAATCCTGCAAGATCGGCAATCCGAGGACTTATAACCTCATAGGAGCTCCTACAGCTTTTTTTGTTGACTTTTTCAAACTGAGACAGTCTATACTCTATTAGTTCAATCTTAAAGTATTTATGGCCACGCATTTTAAGGGAAAAGCCAGAGAAGTCAAAGTTTTAGACGCCTATATCAAATTGAGTCGTTGTACAGACTCGATTCGATCCATGGAGGACAAAACATTGAGCCAGTTCGGATTGACGAGCGGTCAATTCGGATGCCTGGAAACCTTATATCATTTAGGCCCGATGTGTCAGAAGGAAATCGGGCAAAAGATATTCTCCTGCGAGGGAAATATCACCCAGATCATAGACAATCTGGAAAAGAGAAATCTAGTCGTTCGGGTCAGAAGCGAAGAAGACAGACGTTATTTCATCATCAATCTCACCCCTGCCGGCAAGGAGCTTATCGGAAAAGCCTTCCCCACCTATGTGGAACAGCTCAAGGAAAAGATGTCTACCCTCACGGATGAAGATCTTACCCAACTCGGACATATCTGCAAAATTGTAGGATTACGTAACGCAAACTAAGGAGGCGATCCATGTTCTTCGGATTTTTCGGACCATTACTTTAATATTAAACTATCAATCCATGTATTATATAACAAGAAATCATTTAGGAGGTGATCATGATTCGCAAACTTTTCCAAACGGATAAAGACGTTACTACACTCATTCTTAGAATCGCGTTGGCGGTGGTATTCTTTCCCCACGGAGCCCAAAAGGTATTAGGATGGTTCGGAGGATACGGGTTCTCGGGGACATACGCATTCTTCACAAGCGGTGGACTTCCCGGTTTCCTAGTACTTTTGCTCTTCGCAGCAGAATTTCTGGGACCCATAGGACTCCTGACCGGTCTCTTAACCAGAGTTTCGGCCGCAGGGATCGGTATTGCGATGCTAGTCGCTCTTACCACCCATATCCCTCACGGTTTCTTCATGAATTGGATGGGAAACCAACAAGGAGAAGGATTCGAATTCCATATCCTGGCAATTGCACTCTCTTTGATCTTAGTCCTGAAAGGGGGAGGAGCCGCTTCTATCGACGGCGCGATCGCCGAAAAAATCTGATCGAAATACTACCTAACTACCAATCCTTAGAGGCCTTCGGGCCTTTTTTTTTGCACGTTAGATCTTCTTTTCGTTTCTCCTGACAGAGACGAATAAACTCTCCTAAATTTGGAAATTTTTTTCCAAAACTGTGACACCTACTCTGAAAGGATTATTTATAGGTACCTTTCAGATTAAATTCCCAGAAAAATGACAAAGAATATTACATAATCGGAAATAAAACGAGCAATAAAAGGAATTCCGAAAGCTTTTCCATAACGAGGGCGTATCATTGATTTTGTGGGATTCAAAGAGTCTATTAGTACCGAATATGGAAAAGGCCAAGAAATCCAAGCTTCTAGAGTGGATTTTTAAAACTGCAAAAGAATACCTAACACCGAAGACTCCGTTCTCTTCGGGTTTAAATTATTGGAGAGAGCTGATCCTCACCTCTCTCATATTCAGCGTATGTCTCTTGGGAACGATCGCATTCTTTCCTAGCGTTTATTTGGCATGGGACGAAGGGAGACACGAAGTCCTTTGGATCGACTCCACAGCCCTAATCGTGATCTACACGTTATTCTTCGGTAAAGGCCTGCCTTTCCAATGGAAGTCGACCGCACTCCTCTCTCTAAATTTCGCGTTAGGAACCTCCTTGCTCGTTTCGGTAGGACCGGAAAGCGGAGGAATGCTCTGGCTTTACCCTTTTCCGGTCTTAGCGGGGATTCTTTTCGGACTGCGGTCTTCCTTACTCGCATTACTTCTAAACGCTCTCGTGGTATTATGCATCGTCGTCGTAGGACAATACTATCCTCTTTCCTGGCATTTGCCCGAAGATAAGATGTTCGTCATCGGCTTGAACTTCATCATCGCAAACGCGATCCTCTGCGTGCCATTAACGATACTCATGCGGGGTCTACAGGAAAGCATCGATAGAAGAAACGAATATTTAAGCAATCTTCGGATTCGTAAGGCTCATATTTTCCGCGCTAAGAAGAATTTGGAAAACGAAATTATGAGAAGAATAGAAATCGAAAGGACGTTGGAGGAAAATCTGAGAGAGAAGGAAGTCCTCTTGCACGAAATCCATCATCGGGTTAAGAATAACCTACAAATGGTATCCGGAATGTTGAACTTGCAGAATTTATACTCCGGAGAATCCAGCACTTCCGAAGTATTGTCCAAGGCGCAGAATAGAATCACCGCCATGGCAATGATCCACGATCATTTATATAAACAGGATAAGTTTGCGAACGTGGATATGCGAAAGTATCTGGATTCCTTACTCAGGCATCTGGTTACTTCCTACTTCCCCGCAGGAAACAGAATCGGCTTCGAATCCGATCTGGATCCTGTATGGGTCTCCATGGAGAAGGCGATACCTTGCGGACTCATCGTAAACGAATTGGTATCCAATTCACTGAAGCATGCCTTTCCGGAGGAAAGAGCTGGCAATATCAAGGTCGTATTGAAATTAGAAAATCGGAAATTACATTTAACCGTAAAAGATGACGGAGTAGGAATGCCGTCGATCAAGGAATGGTTCGGTCAGGAAAAAGGATCCAAAAATACGGATAGTTCCGATTCTCTGGGTTTAATGATTATCCGATCCCTCTGCGCTCAACTCAAAGCCGAGCTCGATCTCAAAAATTCGGAAGGGACTTCCGTTTGCTTGATTTTTCCCACTTCATGAATTCTTCTGTAAGAAGAAACGGTAAGCTCTTCGGCTTTAATATCCGTTTTTTAGGAGATCCATGAGTTCGGTAATCCAGGACAGTTCCGCAAAAAAATTCTTCCTACAGGAAGACGGCAAGGAAGCTCATTTGATGTATAGGGAGATCGGCAACGCCGCTTGGGATCTATACCATACATTCGTGCCGCCCGAATTCAGAGGCAGAGGAATCGCAGGTTTATTGGCCGAAGCCGCCATACAGGAGGCCAAAAAAAACGGTCGCAAAATCATACCGAGCTGTTCTTTCGTCCAAACCTATCTCAAGAGGCATCCCGAATATAATGATATGGTAATGGAATGATCCATCATATCGCCATCGGGACCTCCGACCCGGAAAAGTTAAAGCGGTTCTACTCGGAAATACCCGGGTTAACCTTCGAAATGGATCATTTTTATGAGGATGGTTCTCTTAGGTCCTCATGGTTTTTGGCGGGAGAGATAAGAATTATGATCGAAAAAGAGAAGAAATCGAAGAGCCCATTGGCTCTGGTCTTTTCTGCTTTGGATTCGTCTATGAGAAAGCGCATTGATGAGAAATTCTCCGCAGCCTTTCTGGACAAAACCCTGTTTACGAAATATTTCTCCGATCCGGATGGAAACCGTTTGGGGTTCAGTTCCTACCCTCATCCCTGGGAAGCTTAGAAGCCTCCGCGATCGCTCTTGCCGCGATAAAGGAAGTCGTCCAAGCGTTCTGAAAATTAAAACCGCCGGTAATACCGTCTATATCGAGGACTTCTCCGGCAAAATAAATTCCAGGAAGGATCTTACTTTCCATTTTTGTAAAGTCTACGTCCTTCCTACGAACGCCTCCGCAAGTCACGAACTCTTCTTTGAAGGCTCCCTTACCCCGGATATTTAGAGTCGATCTTTTTAGAAATTCCTCCACATCATGCAACTCCTTGGAGGAAACCTCGGACCATCTTTTTTCGGAGCCGACAACCAGATCCCAGATTCTTTCCCATAATCTCCCCGGAAGATCGAATTCGGAACGAGTTCCGGGCCTTTTTGCAGGATGCTCTTTCTTGATAGAAGCGAATTTATCCCGGATCTCCTGTCTGGATACTTCCGGAATCCAATCTATTAGAAGCTTGGTTTTATAATCGCAATCGAACAATTCTCTGGCGGCCCAAGCCGACAATTTTAAGATCGCCGGGCCGCTTAATCCCCAATGAGTAATGAGCACCGGCCCTTTCTGTCTTAATTTAAAATCCTGTAATGTAGCTTCCGCGTTGGAGACGGAGAGCCCTTGAAGACCTTCTAGTAAAGGGTTTTCTATCTCGAATGTAAAAAGGGAAGGTACGGGCGAAAGAATGGTATGTCCCAGGGATTCCAACCAACTCCAAGCTTTCCTGGAGGAACCGCTGGCAAATAACACGAAGTCGTAATCTTCTTCCGAATCTTCCGTCTGGACCCTGAATCTTCTACGGGAAGTATCCTCGTTCGCATAGACTCCGGAAACCGAAACCTTGGTTCTGATTTTGACTCCCAAACGTTTCGCTTCGCTTAATAGACAATCTATGATCGTCTGAGAATCGTCGGTGATAGGAAACATTCGTCCGTCCGACTCCGCTTTCAATTTCACTCCTCTGGATTCGAAAAAAGAAACGGTGTCCTTGGGCTGGAAGACTTCGAACGCTCTTCTCAGTTCTTTTTCTCCTCTAGGGTATCTTTTGGAGAGTTCTTCCGGATCAAAACAGGAGTGAGTGACATTACAACGACCTCCCCCGGATATCTTTACCTTGGAAAGAATATTGGGGGATTTTTCTAAGAGGACAACTTCTACCATTTCTTGGGATAAAAGTCGAGTCTGCACGGCTCCGAAGAACCCTGCGGCCCCACCGCCTATGACCGCTAGTCTATTGGTTTGGAAACGAGAAGACAATCCGCTCTCCTGAATCGGAACTTATTCGGGTTTCCGATACTTTCAGGATCCACTCCTTGAAAAGAAACTAAAATCCTATCCGTTGGAATTCCCACATTCTCCAAAATACGCTTTGCTCGAGCGGCTCTTTCTTTGGCCAATCTTCTATTGCTCGCGGAGGACCCAGTATCGTCCGTCCAGGCGCGGATCTCTACGGTTCTATCCGTTCTTTTCCAAGATTCTATAATTCGAAGATCTTCGACCTTAGGCGAGGCTTCCGTACTTCCGGCATCGAAATAAAAGGAAACGGACTCACGGATCGGCGAGTCCGTATGAGAAGAAGGAGAACTTTTAGGGAGAACCGACGGCTTCTTTTTAGGAACCAAAAGGTATAGAAAAAAGCCGCCGCCGAGCACTCCTAAAATATAGAGCAGCTCCAAAGAGAAATTCGAATCCTTTAGATCTCGCCCATCTTACCGGCGGAATAATCCTCGAATGCCTGCTGTATCTCTTGGGGAGTAGTCATCACGAAAGGGCCATAACGTGCCACCGGCTCCTTCAAAGGCTGTCCTCCCAAAATCAGAAGTTCCCACTCGTAATCTTCCGGAGCTCGTAGTCCTATGCTACCCTCTCCTCCTTCGTAAAACGTGGTCTCTCCCTCTTGCAATTCCCATTCTTGCTCGGAATCGATGATCGTTCCACCTCCCACGAAGGGATAGGCAAGAATATTATATCCTTCCGGAACCGGAATCTCGGCGTACGATCCCGGAGAAAGTTTGAGATGGAAGAATACGATGGGAGTCTGGGTTTGGATCACCGCCTTCGTTCCCCATAATTCTCCCGCGATTATCTTGGCCCACACTCCGTCCTTTACGATAACTGGTAATTCGGAGGAATCGACTTCCTGGTACTTCGGGGAAATAAGTTTTTTATCCCTTGGGAGATTGACCCAGATTTGAAATCCGTGCATTCTTCCCCCCCTTGCTTGGAATTCCGCGGAAGGAAGTTCGGAATGTACAAGTCCCGCTCCCGCAGTCATCCATTGGATACCGCCTTCTTTCAATTTTCCGGCATGCCCCCAGGAATCCCGATGTTCCATTTCTCCGGATAATAAATAAGTTACCGTTTCGAATCCCCTATGTGGGTGATCCGGAGCACCGATCGCTTTTCCAGGCTCATAAACTACCGGTCCCATTTCGTCCAATAATAGAAAGGGATCCCAATAGGAAAATTGAGGAACAGGAAACGGTCTTCTTACTGGAAAGCCTCCGCCTTCTAAAGTTTTTTCGGCGATTCTTGTTCCGGTTATTCGTCTAAAACCCATATTTCCTCCTTTCTCTTGGACTGGTCGAAAATCTCTTCAGGGAATTCTTTTCCCGAAGATTCGGAAGAATCCGCATGGCAACCACTACGATTGCATTTACCGTTCCCGTTTCTTTGATCAAAGCGTTCGAGTATGTTTCCAACGTGGAGCGTCTCCCCGATTGGTCGGATAACATTTTTCTTTTCCGTAAATTGGAAACCAAGAGCTATAAGGTAAAATTGAAATTTTGGATCTTCCGGATCGAATCCCAGTACGAGATAATAGAATCTAAATATCCGAGTCGATTCGTAACAACTCTGAAAAATCGGTTTTTGGATTTTAGAGAAACATTCTCCTTCTATCCGGATCCGAAAGGTTCCGACACCGATACCAAAATTCTTTTCACAAGCCAGTTAGAATTATCCGGATCGGCGAGAATTCTAAATCCGTGGATTCGATCGAAAGTGGGAGAAAAAATCAGAAAGGACATCCGCAAACTGCAGGAGACTCTTTCGCATGGAAAAGCCTTGGGCGCTCGCAATTTCCAAGTCATCAACGGATGAGCGACGAAAATTGCGGGAATATCCGGTAATTCCTTGCCTTTTTCCTTTTTAGGAAGAGCATAAGCCCGCAAAAATTAGTCTATTAGGATTAGTCTTTTTCATGGAACCCAGTCGTCCTTATTCCGTCGCTCCCCCACCGCCGAATGAAACCGAAAGGTTGAAGGCCCTGGAGCGGTACGGAATACTAGACACTCCTGCGGAAGAAAAATATGACGCAATTACAAAAGCCGCGTCTCTTATTTTCGGAACTCCCATCGCCTTAATTACGTTAATCGACTCTAATCGACAATGGTTCAAGTCCAGGATCGGGATGGAGGACTCAGAGACTCTGAGAGAGACTTCCTTTTGCCAATTCGCGCTTTCTCAAAAAAACGTGCTCGTGATCGAGGACGCCCGAAAAGATCCTCGATTTCATTTGAATCCTTCGGTTACGGGTTCTCCATTCGTTCGATTTTATGCCGGAGCGCCTCTCGTTACCCCTGAAGGTTATGCGATCGGAACTCTTTGCGTCATAGATCCTAAGCCTAGAAAACCCGATCAAAATCAATTGGATGCATTAAGAGCCTTGGCGGATTCCGTGATCGCATATATGGAATTAGAATCCAAGTCTAGAAGATTGATCAAAATCCAGACTTCCGCCATGGAGTTCCAAAAAGCCAAGGAACAATTCTTCGTGAATATGAATCACGAATTTAGGACTCCCGTTCACGGAATTCTAGGAATGGTGGACTTAATAAGACAAACTCCAACCAGTCATTTGCAGACGGAATATCTGGATTCCATACGGGAAAGCGGAGAACACCTAACTCGACTCATTAACGATGTGATCGATTTTAGCAAGGCAGAATCGGGATCTCTTTCTTTCAGTTCGATCGATTTCGATCTTCTCTCTTTGGTTCGAAAATTCGGAGAAGATGCGGAACATGAGGCCAAGAAAAAAGGACTTAGTTTTCGTACGATTCTTCCGAAGAATCCGGAATCCTTAGCCGTTGTTTCTGATCCTGTTCGACTCCGGCAAATTCTTTCCAATTTAGTGTCCAACGCCTTAAAGTTTACGGAGAGAGGAGGAATCACCGTAGAGCTGCAGTTACATTCCGTCGGCGATACGCATATAGAGGCGATTCTTTCCGTTAGAGATACCGGAATCGGAATAGATTCGCATAGAATGCCGAATCTATTCGAAGCGTTTTCCCAAGCGGACATTTCTTCGAGTAGAAAATACGGAGGAACGGGACTCGGGTTAGCCATCTGCAAAAAAATCTGCAATCATTTCGGTTGGGACATCCGGGTGGAAAGCGAATACGGAGTCGGTTCGAATTTTATCCTGAATTTCGAACTGGAAAGATCGGCGGAAAGTTCCGAGATCGATTTTCCTAAGGTCATAAAGACCTCCTCTTTGGATTTTTCCGCCTATTCCGCATTACGTATCCTCGTGGCCGAAGACAATCCCGTAAACCAAAAGCTCATACAAAAAATGCTGGAAAGACTGGGTTTAAATTGTTCGGTCGTTTCCAACGGAGTGGATACGCTTGCATTCTGGGAAGAAATGGAAATCGATCTTCTACTCCTAGATATACAAATGCCGGAATTAAGCGGAATTGAAACTGCGAGGATCCTGAAAAAGAAGCCTACTTCTAGAAAGGTTCCATGGATCATAGCAGTCACGGCTCACGATAGCCCCGAAGACAAGAAAGCCTGCGCAGAGGCCGGCTTCGACGATTATTTAGGAAAGCCGTTCCGTCTGGAAAACCTCGCGGAACGACTTCGTGAATTCCTGAAGAACTATCCTTCTTCTCTGGCTTCCTAATCCTGCTTTAAGAAATTATAAAGCATTTTTCGTCCACCCTCCGTAGCAAAGGATTCCGGATGGAATTGTATCCCTTCCATCCGAAGCTTTGCATTACGAATCCCCATCAATTCTCCTTTCGCATACGCGGTTCTTTCCCAATCTTCTCCCAATCCGTTCTCGTCCACGATCAGAGAGTGATAACGCATCACTCTCAAACGATCCGGCAATCCTTGGAAAACGCCTTTTCCGTCGTTATCGATTTCGGAGATCTTACCGTGCATGGGAGTTTCCGCTCGAACGATATTCGCCCCCGCGAAGTGGGCGATCCCTTGCATACCTAAGCACACTCCTAGAATGGGAATCTTACCTCCCAGGTCCTGCAATATGCGTAGGGAAACTCCGAAATACTCGGGATCTTCGGGAGTGCCGGGTCCGGGAGAGAGAATGATTCGATCGTATCCTCCGTTTCGAATTCCAGAAAAATCCGCCTCATTCTGACGAACCACATCCAAGCGAAAACGAAACGGATACTCTTCCTCTAGGATTTCTCCCGCTAATTGGAAAAGATTATAGGAAAAGGAATCGTGATGGTCGACTAACAATACTTTCATCGTATTTCCTCCATAGCCTTCAACACGGCTCCCATCTTGTGGCCGATTTCCGCGTATTCCGATTCCGGATCCGAATCGTATACGATGCCTCCCGAGGCTCGGACGGTTCCTTCCTGACCTTTCCGAAAGAAGCTACGGATCGGAATGCAGAAGGAGCAGTTCCCGTCGAATCCGAATCTTCCGACCGCGCCCCCGTAAGGGCCTCTAGGATCTTTTTCGATTCTTTGGATGATCTTCATGGATTCTATCTTAGGAGCTCCGCTTAATGTTCCCGTTGGAAAAGCCGCTGCCATACCGGAAAACATATCCTTTCCGGATCTGAGAATCCCCGAGACTTCCGTAGAAAGATGCTGCACGTGGCTGAAACGTTTCAAAGCGAAAGCATCCCTCACTTTCACGGAACCGAATCGGGAGATTCTTCCCAAATCGTTACGATGCAAGTCCACGAGCATATTATGCTCCGCGATTTCCTTGGGATCCGAAAGAAGACTCAAGGCCAAACTACGATCCTCTTCTTCGTCCTTGCCCCTACGAGTTGTGCCGGCCAAAGGAAAGCTTTCCACGAATCCGTCCTTCAGACGGAACAATAATTCGGGACTCGCACCCAGATGACATTCTTCCCTGAAAGCCAAGAAGAACATAAAAGGAGAAGGATTCACTTTTCTTAATGCTCGATACAACTCCAGATCGGATGTCCTGGAAGATTCCGAGGAATTCTCGACGCGAAAGGACCTTTTAAAACCGATTTGGCATTGGAAAGTGTTTCCCTTTCGGATCTCTTCCATAATAGATTCGACCATGGACCTATGTTCCTCCTTGGTTCTGGAGGCGCCCAGGTCTTGGATTTTGAATTTTTCCCCTCTCCGGGACGAACTCGGATTCAGGAATTTTTCGAAGAGAGAATAGCGATCTTGTCCGTAATGAAAATATTTAGACTCTCCCGTTCTTCTATCTATGAGAATACCGTCCTCCATCCAAGCGAACCGGAACTTAGGGAAGTCCGAATGCTCCGCAAGCCCCAGACTAGGCTCCATATCGTTGGCGGCCTCGTAGGAAAGGTAGCCGTAAAGCCCGCCCCCTCCGGACTCGGAATATTCTAAAAACGAAATACGAGGAACTAGTATCTCGGACATCATTGCATATGGATTCCCGGTTGCTATGATCTTTCCGTCGCATTCCAATGCGTTTCCTCTACCGGAAAGAATCCTCTTGGGAAAAGCAGATATAAAACTGAAACGGGAATTATCCGATTCGGGTCCTAGGCTCTCCAAAAACACTCCGGTTTCCGATTCGGAGAGAAGGTTTTCGAAATAAGCAAACGCGTCCGATTCTTTCAAAGGAAAGGGACGAAAAATAGGAAAAGGAGAGAGTTCTCTCGCCTCCGCTCTTAAGCTTCGTATATTCAGGGACATAGCGTCCTCCTTGGCAGCCCGAATCGATCGGGCCTAATTCATATTAAGATAAAGGAATATGTATATATGATTCGGCCCCGAGAGGCCACCAGAAGGAAGTCATAGAAGACGTAGAGAAACGAAACCCGCTAAAAAAGAAGCCCTTTATCAAGGAAAAATAAAATCCTTCGGAATCCGGGATGCGAATCCCGAAATCCGAAAGAAATTCCACTCTTATGATAAAGGAATTCTTCATCCTAAGAGCATCTCCAGATTGCTTTTTCCGGGAGGAACCATAGGGAGCACCTTCAAATCCGGATGGATCGGAACGACTACCAAGCCGGGACCCTCTTCCGAAAGAAATTCTTTCAAATCGTCCAAGGTCCTACCGATTTCTCCTAAATCCAGACTCGGAATCCCGAAGGCCCGAGCGATTCTGGAAAATTTGGATTCGGAAGGATAGGCGCTACCGTTATACCTGCTTCCGTAAAACAGATTCTGCTGTTGCCTAACGAGACCTAGATTACGATTATCGAATATAATAATCTTAACGTTTAAAAGATATTCGCTGAGAGTGTCCAACTCCTGGATATTCATGAGAATGGAACCGTCCCCGGAGAAACAGACCACCTTGGCTTCCGGCGCCGCAAAAGAAGCGCCCAAAGCACAAGGCAAACCGAATCCCATAGTACCTAGTCCTCCGGAGGTCAGAAAAGTTTCCGGTTTACGGAAGGGATAAAACTGGGCCGTCCACATCTGGTGTTGCCCCACGTCCGTGGTTACGATAGCCTCTTCACCGAGGCATTGGCCGGTCAGAAGTATGATTTCCTGAGGAGAAAATCCTTCGCCTCCTTCCGTGGAAGCCAAAGGAAAATTCGCCTTGTGAGAATTCATTCTCTCGATCCAAACCTTGCGATCTTGTTTCGGAAATTCTCCCAGACTCTCCAAAAAGAATTTCAGATCGGAACGGATTCCTAAATCGGGTTTTCTTAATTTACCCAGTTCTTTTGCGTCTATGTCCACATGGACCACCGTAGCGTTCGGGCAGAAGGTTTCCAATTTTCCGGTGGCCCTATCGTCGAACCGAGCCCCGAACGCCAGCAGAAGATCCGCTTCCGAAAGAAGTATATTCGTAAAAGGAGCCCCGTGCATTCCGAGCATACCCAAAGCCAAAGGATGGTCTTGTGGAAAACTATCCAGACCCATCAGGGTCGAGGCTACCGGGATATTCTGATCCTCTGCGAATTCCAAGAGCAAAGACTCGGCTTGGGATTGCTTTACTCCCCCGCCGACGTATAAAACCGGTCGTTCGGAGCGGGAAAGTAAATCATAAAAACGGAATATATCTCCGGTAGAGATTCCGGAAACCTCGGAAGGATCCGAATCTTCCTCTTCTTTCCAAATTCTTTCGATATCCTCTTCCGATAATTCTATCGGGGAGGTTTGTATATCTTTGGGAATATCGATCCAAACGGGGCCGGGCCTGCCGCTCTCCGCAATTCGAAACGCTTCGGGAAGCGCTCTCGCCAATTCTTGGACGGAGCGAATTAGGTAATTCTTTTTGGTAATGGGAAGAGAAAGAGAGAATGTATCAATCTCCTGGAAGGCATCCGTCCCTATGAGAGGGATCGGAACCTGACCGGTGATGGCTACGAGAGGAATAGAATCGGACTTTGCGTCCGCGACTGCGGTAATTAAGTTCGTGACTCCCGGGCCGGAAGAAGCTAGACAAACCGCGGCTTTCTTGGTGATCCTCGCCTCTCCTTGAGCCATGAATCCGCCGCCTTGCTCCTGTCTTGCGAGAATGTGCGAAATCCCGCTATCGTGCAAGGCGTCGTATAACGGTAAATTGGCGCCTCCCGGAATTCCATAGACCCTCGCTTGATTCCTACGCCTCAAATACGCTACGACCAATTCCGCACCGTTCTTGGGTCGCTGCCACTCCGATAACTCTTTCCTTGTTTCCCTTGCGATCGTTTCCATCTTCGCCTCATGTAGTGTAGAAATAAAAAAAGCCCCTCCCGGCTTTACGCCGAGAGGGGCTTTTCGAGGATTGCTGCCTACGAAAGATCCTTAGGGCGTAAAGCCTGACCCGGGTAGTGTGACCACTACCACCATCCAAAGGACGACCACCACGAGGGTGAGGTTAGACTGTAGACCTAAGTTTTGCATTCGGTAGAAAATAACGGATATCCGTTAACCTTATGACGGATCCTCTCCCGAAAAATGCAAGAATTTTTTCAGGCTATTGAATCGGATCCAAAAAAGATGGAAGGCCGAAAGGATTTTCGTTGCTCAAAAGCCAAACCCGCATATCATCCCCGGCTAAAGGAAATATAAAATGAGTAGCGTTACTTTGAAAGGCAATCCTGTATCACTGGAAGGAAAATTATTGGAAGTCGGAACCAAGGCACCCGATTTCACCGGAATCGCAAAAGACCTGAGTGCAAAATCCTTAAAGGATTTCAGCGGAAAAGTGAAAATCCTGGTAGGAGTCCCGAGCCTCGACACTTCGGTCTGCGCCCTCGAGACCAAGAAGTTCCACGAAAGAGCCGTCAAGCTGGACGGAATCGTAACATTAGTCGTCTCTGGAGATCTCCCCTTCGCGATGAACCGATTCTGCACTACCGAAGGATTGGATTCCCCGAACCTGGTCACACTCTCCCAGTTCAGGGACTTCTCCTTTTCCAAGGCGTATGGTACTCATATCGCCGACGGAGGACTCAAAGGACTTTCCGCGAGGGCGGTTTTCGTTGTGGATAAAAACGATACGATACAATATGTCGAACTCGTACCCGAAATCGCAAGCGAACCCAACTATGAGGCGGTGATCTCCGCGGCCAAGAAGCTTGTTTAAAATTTCTTAAAATAGGGGCGGCCCCCTCGCCTACCCTCGATTTTTTTAGGACTTTGTTTCCATTCACGAGGGTCGGGCTCTCCGCTCCGGTCTATGGACTTGCTTTCGCAAATCCATAGACCCCGCATCGATCCCTGCCGCAGTCCCATCTTTCTCTCATAAGAGGCTTCTTTATGGAAAATCTCGATCCGATAGGATATTTTTCTGCAAGTGTATTATTCTTTTTATCGGCTTTGCATATCTATTGGGCGTTCGGAGGCAAAACGCCGTTCTTCTCGGTCGTTCCGGAATTGGAAAGCGGACCGGCCTTTCGTCCCGGATTCTTTATAACGATATTGGTCGCGATCGTTCTGTTCGGATTCGGAGCAGTGGCCCTTTGGTCGATCGGTAGCTTATTCTCGCCGAATCGAATCACTCCTTGGCTGGATTTCGGGATCGCGTTCGTATTCTTTGCAAGAGCCTTGGGCGATTTCAGACTCGTGGGCTTTTTCAAAAGGATGAGAAATTCGCGGTTTGCCGGACAGGATACCTGGATCTATTCTCCTTTATGCGTAATACTCGGTTTCGCCTATTCCATTTTAGGCTATTGTACGAATTAAAAAGAAATCTAAAACGGTCGGATTTGGATTGAACTCGATTCCCTAAGGAAAACAGTAAGTCGCATCATCCCGACCGAGGAATCCAATGGAAGAAAGTCTACATTCTTATGAAACCGTTTCAGATGCGGTCATCGGCTTAAAGACGGAAGGTTATTCCGTGGACTATAACGTGCATTGGAATTCCCAAGGAAAGGAATGCCAAATATACACTTCCACCTCCGAATACAAAGTGGATAAGTTCTATCGTTTCGAAGGAAATACCGATCCGGCCGACGAAGCGATCGTGTATGCGATTTCCTCAGACAAGCTCAAACAAAAAGGAGTATTAGTAAACGGTTACGGAATCTATTCCGATCCCGGGATTAGTGAGTTGGTTTCCAAGCTCCGGGTAAAATAAATCGATCTTTTTATGCGGGCTCTGGGATTCTTTTCCGCGCTTTTGCCGTTCTTAGCCGCCTTTTATTTTTATTATGAAAGATCCCTTTTAGGTTTTCCGGACGGCCATAAAACCGAACTAGACGAAGTTCATTCCGTTTTCTTTCTAATTCTTATTTTCTGGAATCTGATCTTCGGATTCCTATTCTCCTTTTTAATTCTTCAAAAACGAAACTTTCGGTACATAAATAGAAGAATCGCTATCGCTTATATTCTATCCGTTCCGATTGCTTTTGCGATAGAGATATATCTACGCTCCGTTCTCGATCACGGAACCGGGGGATAAAAAAAGCCCGAATCGGTTTCCCGACCGGGCCTTTTTTATTTTAGGATCCGGAACTCTTATACGAAGAATTTTTTGGTAAGTTGGATCATTCTATCCACGAAACCCGTATACGGCGGATACAGGAACTCTATCGAAGAGAAAGCGGCCTGCTTTAATATCGACTTCTCGTGGGAGAATGTCTTGAATCCCCACCAACCGTGGTAACTTCCGTGTCCTGAGTGATTGATTCCTCCGAATGGAAGGTTCGGGTTCGCCAAATGGATGATCACATCGTTTATTGCGACTCCTCCGGAAGAAGTTTCCTTCAATACCTTATTGATGGACTTGCTATTGCTTCCGAATACGTACAGAGCGAGAGGCTTAGGCTTGGAGAGAACCTTCTCCACCGCTTCGTCCAGATTCTTGTACGTAACGATAGGAAGAACCGGTCCGAAGATTTCGTCTTCCATGATTCGTGCGTTCTCAGGGACGTTAGCGATCAGAGTGGGCTCGATAAAATTCTGGGAAGAATCGGTTTGGCCTCCCATGAGAACCTTACCGCCTTTTTCCACGGCCTCGTGGATATAACCGGAAACCCTTTGGAAGTTTCTTTGGTTCACTAAACGGCAGAAGTCCCGGTTCTTTTTGATCGCCTCGGCATTCTCTCCGTAATATCCTTTGAGAGCATCCTTGGCTTCTTTCACGAACGCTTCCGTCTCGCCTTCCGGTAAAAGCAGATAATCCGGAGCCACGCAGGTTTGTCCCGCGTTCAGAATTTTTCCCCACATGAGTTTCTTAGCGGCTTTTTTAAGATTCGCTCCAGGAACTATGATTGCCGGGGACTTTCCTCCCAACTCTAGAGTCACGGTGGAAAGATGCTTGGCTGCTGCGGCCATCACGATCTTGCCCACATGAGTGCTTCCGGTAAAGAAGATATGATCGAAAGGAAGCTCCATGAGAGCGGTGGAAACGGTGTGATCTCCTTCGAACACAGCCACTTCGTTTTCGGGGAAAGTTTCCTTGATGATTTTGGAGAATAACTTGGAAGTCTCGGGAGTGAACTCGGAAGGCTTGATGATCGCCGTATTTCCCGCTGCGATCGCCGCGGAAAGAGGAGCGAAAGCCAGATACATCGGATAGTTCCAAGGAGAAATGATGAGAGTCACTCCTTTGGGCTCGTACACCACTGTGCTAGTAGCTCCGAAGAGGGAAACGGGAGTCTTCACTCTTTCGGGTTTCATCCAACTTCTCACATGGCGGATCGCGTCTTTTACTTCCGCGATGGAAGGCATGATTTCGGTAAGATCCGTTTCGTAAGGAGACTTTCTAAAATCCTTTTGGAGAGCTTCCTTGATTTCAGGAGTGAATTTTTCGATGGCGAATAAGAGTTTCTTGAGACGCTGGATGCGATCCTTGGCCTTGCTCGTTTTTAGAACCTGATGAAAATGGCGCTTTTGGAGATCGAATACTCTCTGCATTTCCTTAGGATTTGCGGGAGGAAACGCGATCGCTCCGGCCGAAGCGGGAGTGCTAGATACGGATGGGGTGGCTGTAGTAGACATTTTGGTCTTCTCTCCTAAGTTCCTAAGATTTCTATGCCGGAGTCCCGGCCTCGTCTGGAACCAAAGAATAGTTCACCAGATTTCCGGTTTGGATGCAACCTTTTTATTGAATGATCATTCATTAACTTTTTCGTCGTAGAAACGGGGTCTAACAGTGCTTCGATTTTTAATCAACCCGTTATGTAAAAAAATCCCACCACTCGATCAAGGGGGGGACTACTGCGAAAGGGTTAGAATTTCACCGACGCTTGTTCATTTTTTTTACCACAACTCTTCTCATATAAATTCAACAATCCGTTTTTTTTTGTTTCTTTGATTCGTATAATTCGCTTAGCAGCGACTTATTTTTAACGAACGATTCGTTGCAATTTCTTGACATAGACCGCTAACGTTTTTCAGAGTAATCTAAGAACTCGTCCCGATAGGCACAAGTTCTTAAAGCCGAAAGCGATACTTGCAAAAATACATAAGTTTTAGGACCGACGATAAGTATGAGCCAAGGGAAAACCCTCGAACTGTTCCACCACAAAGATCTCGGAGTCTTCAGTAATCTTAAGGACTTAAATCAACCGATTCAGGAAAACCTCCCGTTTCACTTTAAGTTCTTCAGTCTTACCGAGAATGTGGACAATGTTTTAGCAAAAACCTTGGATCGATATTTGCTTCATTTGGATATCATATTCGTTCGGGATTCCGTCCTCGCGGCGATGAAAGAAACGATCACCAACACGATTAAGGCCAATATCAAACGCATTTATTTCCGGGAATTACAAGCGGATATCCAGAATCCGATGGTTTACCGCAGCAAGATCCACGGCTTCAAAAAATCCTACCTGGACAATAAGGAAAAATACGAAGACCTTCTCTTTAAAAACAATTACGTGGTCCTGGTATCCTTTATTCATAACAAGGATACAATCCGCATACGCGTGATGAACAACGTAAAACTTAGTCCGGAAGAAGTGGATCGTATCAATCAAAGGATAGAAAAAGCTAAAACGTATAACGACTTGGCGGAAGCCTTTATGGAAAAAGGCGACGAAACCGAAGGCGCGGGACTCGGACTCATCATGACGCTCATGATGCTCAAAAACGACGGTTTAGGAGCAAGTTCCTACAAAGTCGAAAGCCAAGGAAACAATACCTCCGTCATCATCGACATTCCCATCCGTATCCAAAGAGAAAATATACAGATCCAAAAGGCGGAGGAGATCATTAAGGAAGTGGACCAGCTTCCCACCTTCCCGAAAGCGATCCAAGACATACAAGCCGCAATCGATCGTCCGAATTCCAGTATAGGACAAATCGCGGAGATGGTGAAAAAGGACGTGGCCCTGGCCGCGAATATACTGAAGCTCTCCAACTCCGCGGCTTTCCGCAGAGGAAGCAAGGTGGAGTCCCTAGACAGAGCCATCCAATTGATCGGGTTAAAGGAATTGCAGGTTCTTCTCTATTCTCTGGGAACAAAACAGATTTTGGAGAATAAGTTCCCGGCCTTCTTGGCGATCTGGGAAAAGTCGAATCAGTGCGCGTATTATTGCAAACTCATCGCCCAAAAACTAGCCATGCCCAAGGAAGTAATGAGTAATCTCATGTCGGCGGCGCTTCTTCACGATATAGGAGAGATCATTCTTCTTTCCTTGGAAGCGGATAGAATGGGCAAGATCCAAAACTATTCCGCATCCAAGGAGATCGCTTCCTCCATCTCTATGGAAGAAGCCGCATTCGGTATCACTCACACTAAGATCGGAGCGTTGATCGCCGAAAAATGGAATTTCCCGGAATTATATTCCAAGGCGATGGAATACCACCATAGACCTCAGTTGGCTGAAGACCAATACAAGGACATCATCTATCCAATCTATCTTGCCGATACGATGATCAAGATCAATAACGAAGAGGCGAAATTCTCCGAGATCCCGGATGAAGTATTAAAATATTGTAAATTCTTCTCCTCGGGAGATTTCCATTCTTTCCGAACCAAGGCTCTGGAAAGTTTCCAAGCCACTCAATAACGGCTTCGCCCGTCTTTGGGCGTTTAGGCGTTTTTGCCGAACAAACAGCTAGAAAAACTATGAACCGAAGGTTCTAAGCATATAATCCTTAGGGGGTATTGATTAAGTCGTAAGCTTAAGCATAATCGAGTCACAAATCGAAGGTGCTTTTATGACCCCCAAATATAGAATATTCCCCCTTTTCTTGCTGGTTTTCGGACTCTCCGTCTCAATTTCCTGCTCTTCTGCCAGCGATCCTAATTACGCCTGGCTCTTAGGCCTTACCTCGGGAGGAACGCCCACGGCGGCTCCGAGCGGCCCCACGGATTTCGGAATCGATATCAACGACGAGACTGCTCCTACGGATTTCGTTTTCGATACTACCCGTACGATCACCGTAAATCTTCAGGTCATCGATCCTGTCGCTCCGGTAGACGGAAGTATGGTACAGATCACTGTGCCTTCCGCGATACCTGGAGCCGCTAGTAATAAATCCATTTTCAAAGCCTATACCAATCCGAGCGGAGAAGTGACCGGTAGTTTCACCATAGACGGGGACGCGAAGACCGTGCACTTGCAAGTGGAAGCTTACGGAAAATTCTACGATGTGGATATCAGCATCATCAACGTGACCAAGATAGATAGAAGGATCTCGGTGGGATTCACAGCGACTACTACCATAATCTTGGATTCGGATGGGGACGGAATTCCCGATTTCGAAGACGTTTATCCGAACGATCCGAACCGTGTGAGCGTGATTCGTATTCCCGCAGAGGATTATTATACGATCTCCTTCGAAGACTTATTTCCCAAACAGGGAGATGCGGACTTCAACGACTATGTGGTTCGTTCCTACTTCGAAGAAGATTTGAACAAAGCGGGAGAAGTGGTGAGAGTGAGAGCCTATTATACTCACGTAGCTAAGGGAGCCGGATACAATCACACTCTCAGATTTGCATTACCGAACGCCGAGGTGACTAGTTATTCTCTTATCCGAGTCGGAACGGACGGAACCACGGTGGAGGAAAACCTAAGCGGTACCGGTCCGAGCATCACCGATCTAGAACTTTTGGGAAATAGCTCCACTACGATTCCTTCTTCCAACGCTTCCAGATCCAATACCACTTTCGCAAAAGGAAAGACCGCGAAACTGGAAGTGATCCTGTCCTCTCCCGTCTCCAAGTTGGTTTTAGGACCTGCCCCTTACGATACCTTCCTTAGGGTCATCAATACCGGAAAGGATATCCATTCTGCGGGAAAATTCTTCGACGCATCCGGAAAAGATATCTATAGGGATGCAACCGGGTTCCCTTGGGCTTTATTGGTTCCAGGCAATTTCCAATGGCCTTACGAGGCTACGGATATCCGCACGTCTTATCCTCAATTCAAGACCTGGTACGAATCTTTAGGAACCGCGGATACCGATTGGTTCCGAAATCCGAACACCGCCGATGTGTTTCCTTCCACGCTCTAATTTATTGGGACTCCTGAAAGAGTAAAAGCAACCTTCCCCCTTCCCTCATTCGGCCGAGGGGAGGGGTTTTTTTCCTTTTCCGGACACAAATAGGATTATATCCTGATCCTTGTGGCCGGAATTTTGAAACGTAAAGACAATCGTCAACCTGCGACAAATTCCGAAAAAGAACAAGCCTCCTTGTATTTTCCCGCATTGGTGGAGGAAATCTCCCCCATCGTCGCCTTGGACCAAAATAATATCGTGCGATTTGCAAACGCTTCCTTTAAGAAGGAATTTCGCCTCCGCTTCCAAAGTCCGATAGGCAAGAATCTATTCTCCTTAATCAAATTGGATTCCAAAGAAGAAGCGAACCTCAGGGAAAATCTACAAAAAGCCAGAAAGACCAGGCTCCAAAACCAGGAATTCAGAAAAGGATCCAAGTCCTACGGATATTCCATCTTCCGTTTCCGAAATAACCTGGGGATGATTCTGAAGAATATCACAGAGAATAAAAAGTTAGAGAAGAAGGTGGCGACTCTTCACACTCAGGTACTGGCCTCCCAGGAAGAGGAAAGGTCCAGACTCGCAAGGGAATTGCACGACGGAGTCGGACAGTTGATTCTCGCCGCAAAATTACATTTCCAAGCTTACCAGAAGTCGGAGAAGGAACATCCTCAATCCTTTGCCGCCGGATTGGGATTGATCGACCGCGCGAGCCAGGAACTGCGGGAAATCTACACGAACCTACAGCCTTCTTCTTTGAAAGAACTCGGGTTGGAGGCAGCTTTCAATTCTTTAGCGAATCAAATCTTTCCTTTACAGAAAATCAAAGTGAAATCCGAATACAAGGTCCCGGAAAAGATTCCCCAGCTCGTGCAAAATCAAGTGTATCGGATCCTGCAGGAAATCTGCGCAAATATTCTGAAGCATTCCCAGGCAAATAAAGTGGAGCTGAAAATTTTCTCCGAAAAGGAGACCCTCGTCGTTTCCGCAAAAGACAACGGAAAAGGATTTAAAGAAAAAGAGGCTAGAATAAAATCTACAGGATACGGGTTGGAGAATATCCGTAGAAGAACCGAAGATTTAAACGGCACCCTATTTCTGGAATCCGAACCGGGAAAGGGAACCCAATATGTCATTAGAATTCCTTTAAAGAAACGTTCCAAGGAGAAACCATGAACTCTCAACCGGCTGTTTGCAAACTTTATCTCGTGGACGACCACGCCATTCTCAGGGAAGGTCTCAGATTGATCATTTCCGGTCAAAGCGATCTGGAAATCATCGGCGAAAACGGAAACGCCGAACAGGCATTAGACGAGATCGGTAAATTGGAGCCGGATATTCTGATTACCGATATCTCCATGCCCGGAGTCAGCGGAATCGATCTCGTCAAGGGAGTCAAAAGATATTATCCCAAGGTGCAAGTCATCATTCTCTCCAGACACGATAACGAAGAATACATCCAAAAGCTAGTGGATCTGGGAATCAACGGATACGTTCTGAAAGACGATGCGGGCGAGGATCTTTTACGTGCGATCGATGCTGTCAGAAGAAAGGAAACCTATCTCAGTCCCAGAATCGCCACGCGCGTACTTTCCGGGATCGGCCGCAAAAAAACGGGAGACCAACCGGAAGAAGGTCCTTCGGTATTCTCCGTATTATCCGATCGGGAAAGACAAATCCTGAAATTGATCTCGGAAGGAAATTCCAACGAGAAGATAGGGAAGCTTCTTCATATCTCCCCTGCTACTGTAAAAGTGCATAGAGCCAATATCATGAAGAAATTGGATCTACATAAGGTCGCAGACTTGGTAGTTTATGCGATCCGAGCGGGAATCGTAGAAAGTTAATTTCTAACGCAAAGAAGACGCATATTCGGTGTATCACAAGGATTTGCGAATCCTTGGTTAAAGGCACCGATACTTGTATCTCCCGAGACTCCGTATTCGGCATCGAAAGCAACGGTAGAATCCATCCAACCGTTGCAGTTGGCTCCGGCCGCCAAGACACCATCCAATCCGGTCCAGTAATTGAGAGAACTACCGGGAATTCCCGAATCCAGAGGAATTACGGGAAGCGCTCCCGAGGTGGTATGAAAGATCAGAGTGTTCGCCGGAGTCATGGCAAAATAACTCGTGTTCGCAGAAAGTGGCCAGCCGGCTCCTCCCGGCGCTCTACCGGGACCCGCAAGTAAGGCCTGGTATTCCAAAGGTAGACCGGGAAGATCGGCGCCATCTGCCAATTTTGCCGATTGGCATTTCAAGTCGGCACCGGCAATTCCTCCCAAATCACCGCTATACGAAGAGGAGGTCACGAATAGATATTGGCCAGGAATCGCAAGGCCTAGTAAGAGTAAGAAATCTGAATTCGGAAAAGGCTTGGAGCAGTAAGAAAACAAAGAGATCCCGACACCCAGGAAGAATATTCTAAAAAACTGATAAATGCGCGTTTTCATGCTCTTATTCTCCTTAAAAACTCCTGGTATATTGGATTTCCCAACGGCTTTTGGAAACTCCTAGATTCGAAGTCGCTTGGATAAGGCCGGATGCGTCGGGCTTCATGCGGACGTAAATCGCATCTCCCGCGGGAAGTTTATTTTCCCACCAAAGAGAACCGATTACGCTCAATAAGGCCAGACCGCCTATGATCGCCTGGTTATTCTGGTGCTGGTCGTATTCCTGCTTATCCCCGGCTCTCGCCTGCCAAAGGTAAAATGTCAGAGGAGTCGGAATCTGAATGGCGAGAAGTCCTATGTTTGCCGGATCGTTCAAAGGCTTGGAGGCGAGACGATTCCCCGCTTCTCTTTCCGAATTTCCCAGATAGGCCAGAGTCCCGAGCCAAAACCAAACTCCGTATGCCTTCCATTTTTCATCTTTGGAATAGAATCCGGTTCCGGGAATCCAAACGAAGGAGGATTTGGATTTGGGCGCCGCTTCCTGCTTTTCCGCAAGAGCCACCGCCTTCGGTCTATCCTGTTCCACTTTGAATAAAGTCCATTGAGTGTAGGAAGAAGGTTTGCCGAAACGATTCAGTGCGGCGATACGATACTCGTAGGTTCCCGCATCCAATCTGAATTCGATTTCGTTTTCCAGTACCTTCTTCTCTAAGATCATATCCTGGGGAGGCTCGTTTTTCCTCACCTCCACCACATAGCCACGGCTACCTTTCACTTCCTTCCATTCTATATAATATATGAATGTCCTTCCTTCCGCGAAGATTTCGGAGGTAAAAGAGAGGAATATTAGAATCATAGAAAGTAGAATTCTATGAATTCTTTCCGAAGGACGAGCCATGTCTTCTCCTTAAGGGCGGGCGCCGCTAGATTTGGTTTCCGGGGCCTCCAACTCTTCCCTGAGTTGGATTCTGAATTCAGCTTGCGTTTTTAAATTCGGGTCGGATTCGGATTCTACGGACCAGCGGAAGGTTCCTACATCCAGCTTTTCTAAATCGCGAAAAGAAAAACGATCGCCTTTCGTTTTCTTTTCGAAGATCAATTCTTCTCCCGACCCCTTCTTTAAGAAGAGACGGAATTTCCATTCCGTTTGTTTCTGTTTGGCGGACATTTTCCAGCGGAAGGAAAGACTTTCTTTACCGGTCATATCCACAACGGACGCATTCTTAGGATATTCCAGGGACAATTCCGAATTATCTAAGTTTCCCTCCTGAGTCGGTGTCGCCTTATCCGAAACGGCGCTCTTCTGGGCGGAAACGATGGAGAATTTTCGAGTCTCGGACAATGCTTCCGTACCCGGAAGATTTGTATAAGATTGCACTCTCCAATAGTAAGGCCCCGGTTCCAGGGTAAGGGAAAAATTCGTTCGAAATAGTTGTGTCTCGGCAAACGAGGAAAAATTCGGATCCGTCGAAATCTGCAATTTGTAGCCGCTAGCGATCTTCTGCTTGGCCCAAGAGAAGGAAACGGTTCTATCTTCCTGGACCAGATCCTTTTTAGGATAATGCAACTGGACGGGAGAATTCGGTAATACTCTGAATTTCCTAACCTCCGATATTCTGTGGCCGTCCTTGGAAACCACTCTCCAAAAATAGATTCCTTCCTCGAAGGGTTGCTTATGGTTGCCTTCCCTAAACGATCTTTTGAAAAACTTGGAGCTGAAATCCCTCTTGGTGGAAATCTCGAGAGTGCCCTCTTCTCCTCCTTCCCAACGAAACTCCACATTCTGCTTGGGTTCGTTCGGGAAATACCGATACGAGTCCTCGGGAGATACAAGATTCCAATTCTTGGAAACTTTCTCCCCGTCCAATGCGGTTTCCTTTTCGCCCAATGTGAGTTTCGTGGAACCTCCTTCGTTCCAGTCCAACTCTCCGTGTTGGACCTCCACTCTGGTTTGATCTCCTTCTCTAGTAACTTGGAAGCGGGAACCCAATTTGGCTTCCAGTCCTACGGTTCCGGCGATTACGGATAGAACTTTCTTCCCGCTTTCCACGAGAATATTCCCTTCGTTTAGATCCAGATTTTCCCGACTCTCCTTCAATTGCAGAACCACCATAGACTGGGGATCCAATTCTATCCTGGTTCCGGATTTTAGGAATACTATGGCCTCCGAGGATTCGTCCGTACGAATGGAGTCCCTGTCGTAGACCGGCATGCCTTGATCGAGATCCTCCCAAAGCATTCTATCCGGGAATTTTCTTTGGGCGGTCTTGTATCGGAAGGAAACCGTTCCCATCATCTCCTTACCGGAACCGTTCCCGGAACGGGATTCGAAATACAATAAGTACAGTGATACCCCTAAGACGGCGAAGCAAAACGCTCCGACTTGCAACTCCCTTTTATATGTCCTCCAATCCATTTCGTTTTCCTAATGTGCGATGGCTTTAGAAGGGGATTCCGGTTCGGCGATGCCGCAGATTCTGCGGACTTCTTTCAGATCCTTGGGGCAATCTGGATCCTCCAACCAACCTAAAACGGCGTATAATTGTTGCGGCTCCTCCTTACCTCGGATCCAAACCTTGGGCAACATTTCGAATCTGTAATGGTCTTTTACTTGCTGGTAGGAAGAATCCGAAACCAATAT
Source organism: Leptospira wolffii serovar Khorat str. Khorat-H2 (assembly GCF_000306115.2). Lineage (NCBI taxonomy): Bacteria > Pseudomonadati > Spirochaetota > Leptospiria > Leptospirales > Leptospiraceae > Leptospira > Leptospira wolffii. The sequence goes on along the minus strand of NZ_AKWX02000023.1, from coordinate 234,817 downwards.
ATCCGTTCCGAATTCCTTGGTAAGATATTCTATCCTGGATGCGAGATTGACCGCATCCCCGATGACCGTGAACTCCAGCTTTTTCTCGGATCCTATCTGTCCCACGACCACCGGGCCGGTATTGATTCCGCAACCGAATCTTGCCTGGGGCCTGCCGATCTCCAACCCGATCCGATTAAATTCCAAAAGAGCGTTTCTCATAAGTAAAGCCGCATTCACCGCGTTTCTAGTGTCGTTTCCGTCCGAATACAAGGCGCCCCAATGAGCCATGATCGCGTCTCCGATGAACTTATCCACGATCCCTTCCGTGAGGTAGATACATTCCACCATTTCGGTGAAGTAGGCATTCAGAAACTCCACCACCTCGCTCGGCTTGAGTTTCTCGGACATTCCGGTAAAATTCCTAAGGTCGGAGAAGAATACGGCCACATCCTTGGTAACTCCGCCCAAAGACATATCTCCGGCTAACGCGCGTTCGGCGATTTCCTTGTTCACGAATTTTCCGAACGTATCCTTGATCTTTTCCCTTTCTTCCAGTCCATGAGCCATTTTAAGGAAGGAATTTGTAAGCACACCCACCTCGTCCCGAGTCACGGGTCGTATGGCTACCTTGTAATGCCCTCTTTCGATTTGCCTGGTGGCGCTGAGTAGATTGATAATGGGAACGGTAAGAGTTCGGGAGAAGAGGAAGACGACTAAAAATGCCACGGATAGTACGGAGACGAGAATATAGAAATTCTGCCTTCTGATTCTGTACACAGCTTCGAAGGCCTTATCCGCCTCAATGGAGGAGACTACTGCCAGATTGCCGTCTTCCAATTGTTGGAAGGATCCTAACGTCTCCTTGCCTTCGAAAACGGAGGTCTGGGATCCGTTATCCGCCGGATTTCTAAGTAGGAACTGTACTAAAGGATTTCTGGAGTAATCCTTGTCCGATAAGGTCTCCGATTCTTCCGTATGCGCTACGAGTCTACCCCGAGAGTCCACCACCCAAATCGCGAATAATTCCGTTTGCAAAGCGGATCTCGCCGATTCCCAAAGGTCTTGGGGAGAGATGAGGAAGAATCCGAAGCCTTTTCCTTTTATTTCCTTCTCCTTAAATAGAACGGCAGGAAATCCGAATTTAGAACTAATATTTGTTAGCTGAAGAATTTCGGAATCCGAGGAGAATATTTTCTCCTTATCTTCTTTCGAAATCGAGGCCCATAAGTGGCGGATCTCCTCCTCGTCTTTTCTCAGGTCCCTCAAAAATCTCGGGTTCAAAAACAGAATGGAATCTCCTCCCGAATATTTTCCCCAGGCTAAAACCTTGGGTTGGGAAAAAAAGAACGAGGAGATAAAAGCGGGAGCCGGAATCTTTCTCAGATCCGACCCTTGAGAAGGAGTTTGATTGAATGAGTCGAAGAAGTCCGCCGATTTTTGGGAAAGCTCTCTGACTCGAATTCCCACCTGCAAGCCGGTGAGACGAGCAAGACTTAGGTTGTATTCTTGTATTAAAGAAACCGTATAGTTACGGAAAAGATTTGTGGCGATTCCGATCATGAATCCCATGCTAAGCACTACGATCGCGCTTACGATCGCAAGCAGTTTGACTCGAATCGTGATACGAGAGGCCTTGAAATCCTCGGAATGATTGCCGCCTATACTTTCCGCTTTCTTGGGTCTTTGTTTTTCCGGAGAAATCTTGGGAGAATAAGGAGTGTAAGTCTGAAGTGCGGGAGTTTCCTTAGGAAAACTTTTCTCGAGTAAATCCGATAAAGGCTCTTCTTCCAATCCCGAATACATGAGAAGAATCGGATGGGATTTGGAGCGGAGAAATTTCTCCAATTTGCGTACAGAATCCGAAGAGGCTCTGAATTTCTCTCCGTCTAGCGTGGAAATCGAAATCTTGTCCTCTTTGAGAGCCCGTACGAAGACGGGAAATTTTGCGTTGGACCTCCAACGATGCGCATCTTCCTGGCTCCCCCAAAAGATCACCTCTTGGATTCCTCGGGTATGGATTTCCTCCATCCAGATATCCAATTCTCCCGTCTCCGGCGAAAATTTTCGCGCGTAAACCGAGATCTTTTCATCCAAGGGAAATTCCAAGATTTGATTCGAGCCGCTTCCCTCTTGCATGGGGATAGGAGTCTCCGAAAACGAATTCCTTTGTCATTCCAAAATCCGTTTTATTTTCGGTTCGGATCCGAGTAGGAGAGAGATTTCGAAAAAATGCCCTCTCTTTGCCACATAATCCGAGTCGCATCAATTTTCCTTTGCGAGTTCTCCGCTCCGACTAAGCTTGGAACATATGAACGAGCTGAAATTGATACTAGGTTGGAACTGGATCCTAGGAACCGTGTCCATTCTTTCCGGAACGCTCTTAGGCTATTTATTCGGTGGTTTCATCGTTCCCAGGCTTGTAGAGGCTCTCACCAAGGATAAACTGGACAAGAAGCATCCTCTCTACCTGGCACTTCTTTCCTTTGTGCGGTTTTCCTTCTTTCTATTCGGAGTTTATGCCGCATTGCGTTTCGCGGATCTGGATAAGGAATCCAAGGAAAACTTCCTACTCTACCTGAAAGTATTCGCGATCATCTTGATGACTTTCTCCCTGGCAAGAATCGGCTCCGGAGCATTCGCTTTATATTCCTCTAAGGCGGAAGGATTACTTCCTTCAGCATCCATTCTGAATAATATCGTCCGAATTCTCATCCTATTGACCGGCGGGTTAGTGGCGTTGCAGACTCTCGGAATCTCGGTGACTCCCGCCTTGACGGCATTGGGGGTGGGAGGTCTCGCTTTTGCCTTAGGATTACAGGAGACTTTATCGAATTTATTTGCGGGTTTGGGAGTTCTTTTAGGGAAAAAGGTAAGAGTAGGCGATTACATTTGTTTAGAAACAGGAGAGGAAGGTAGAGTGGAAGACATCAATTGGAGAACCACCACTCTAAAGAAATTAAACGGAAGCACGATCATTATACCGAACGCGAAGATGTCCAAAACCACTTACACGAATTTCAGTCTGCAGAATTCCGGCATATGGACCGGTTTCGATTTGAGCGTGCCCTTGGGAACGGATACCGAAAGATTATCCAGCTTATTGCTCGAGACCGCAAAGACCTCGTTGGAACGGTATTATGGAAAGAACCAGACGCCGAAGGGAGATCCGGAGATTCTTTTCAAGTCGATAGGTTCGTCTAACATCGATTTATCGGTAAACGTAAGAATTCTTCATATTACGGACTCGAACAAGATCCGTTCCCTCTTCATAAAATTCTTGCACTCCCGCTTCCAATCCGAAGATATTCGTGTAACCGCCTCATCTTCGCCCAAAACCAAAGGAGAGGAAGGCGAGTAACCTAAGGTCCTTCCGAGATACAATGCCATGCGAATCGTTTTAGAAAAAGGTGCCTGGTTCTATATTCATGTTTTAAGTTTGGATATTTGCCTAGGAGTCATCGGCTCGGGAGCGCTAGCGACGAGCGTTACCGGAGCAAAAATGAAGCCCGCTTGGTGGATCCTCCTACCTTTAAGCGTTTGGGTGATCTATACCCTGGACCATCTTCTGGACGGTCAAAAATCCGGAACGGATTCCGTGAACCCGAGACACAAATTCCACTACGACTATAGAAAGCCTCTCATAGTCGCCTGCTCAGTCGCAGCCTTGGTTTGCGCCGCTCTTGCATTATTATTACTAAGAGAAATCGTGCTACTCGGCGGAGCCATTCTGGCCGCTCTGGCCTTTTTACATTTAGGAATCGCTCGTTGGGGACGTTTGCGATTCGGCAAGGAGTTCTCGGTAGCCCTCATCTATACGTTAGGTGTATGGTTCGGCCCCTTGCTGATCGTAGGATTTAGGTCCTGGGCCGTTCCGGTTCTATTGCTCCTATTCTTCCTTGGAACCGTACTCAACTTAGTCATGAATTCCCTGATGGAGGCCGATCTAGACGCGAAAGAGGGGCAGGTTTATCTGCTGAGCGCGCTTTCTCCGGAACTCGCAAAAGAATGGACACTTCGATTATCCTTGCTAGGATTTCTGACCTCGTTACTCTTGGCAGCCGGAATGCGCAAGTTTGCGCCGGGTGTTTCCGTTTCTTCCTCTATCGTGATCGCACTCATCTGTGCCGTGCCGGGGGGGATTCTAAAATACTCGGATCGATTCCGGGATTCTCAGAACTATAGGATCCTAGGAGAAGGCGTTTTTATATTGGGACTATTACCCTTATTATTAAACGCATAGCCTTCGGATAGACTCGCATTCCTTCAGGAGTCTAATATGGGCGAATTCTATACGGATAAAGTGGTTTGGATTACCGGTGCCTCTTCCGGAATCGGAGAATCTCTTGTCAAGGAAGCGGCAAAACGGGGAGCAAAACTCGTGTTATCCGCAAGAAGAGAAAAGGAACTCAAACGAGTCCAAAAGGAAAACGGGCTCAACGACAAAAACAGTCTCATTCTCGTAATGGATCTGGAGAATTATAAAAAATTCGGAAAGCTCCCGTCCCAAGTAATCAAAAAATTCGGCTCCATCGACGTTCTTATCAATAACGGGGGGATCAGCCAGAGGTCCCTGGCCCACGAGACTTCCCTGGAGACGTACGAAACCATCATGAAGGTGAATTACTTCGGCAATATCGCTCTGACTCTTGCCGTTCTTCCTTTTATGAGAGAGGCCAAAAAAGGTTGGATCTCCTCTATAGCTAGCGTTGCCGGAAAAATTGGGGTCCCTCTTCGGACGGGTTATTCCTCCACTAAGTTCGCACTTACAGGCTTCTTCGAGGCTTTGAGAGCGGAGAATGCGAAAGAAGGGATCAAGGTTTCCCTGGTATATCCCGGCTTCGTTCGAACCAACATTTCGCATAACGCACTGAAAGGAGACGGCAAGCCCCAAAAGAAATTGGATAAGGTAATCGAAAACGGACTGGATCCGGACGAATGTGCAAGAATCATCCTGAACGGAATCGCAAATGAGAAGTTAGACATTACTGTAGCGGGACCTAAGGAAAAATTCGCGCTATTTCTCAGGCATTATGCTCCCGGCATTTTTGCTAAAGTTTTATCCAAGGCTTCCGTGACTTAAGGGAAAGAAAAAAGGACGGCTGCCTGAACGATAGGCATAAAAATCACTCATAACGAATCGAAAAACTAGAATATCGCAAATATCCTTGATGACTATCTAATCCGCTGGAAATTATCTTTCGAAATAGCCAGGACCAAAAATACGATTCGACTTGAGAACCTACTGAAATATCAATAATCGTCTTCTTTCCGGGAATCATTAGCAGAGGAGTGCAATTCAGATAATTAAAGTAAGTTTTTTCAGCAAATGGAAGCGGAAGCGAATCCATTTCAATACCTAGGTTACAAAAAGTGGAATTACCTTCTATATTGGAAAAACGAATCAATCCGATTACCGTTTCATCTAAGATCCCCCTTCGGTCATCAATCATTATGCGCCCCGTATAGCTCCCCCCAGCAAGGAAAAACTTTCGCTCTTCTCCTAACTTGATTTTTTCATTATAGAAAAGCAATTTGCCACCACAACGAGGCCATAATGTTAATTCCGGATCTGATTCCGAAAGGCAAATATACTTTAATGTAATCTCTTGTTCTTCCGATCTCGCATCCGATACATAACGAATTATTAGAGTTCCATTCTCAGACGCTTTCGCGGCTGCCAATGCTGTTCTTTGAACCTCAGGAAAGCAATCTACAAATAGAAACGACGCGAACGCTATGATAAGTATGAATACCAATTTTTTCATTTATATGACTCAACAAGGGTAAACAAGCATTTTCCCATTGCATCCACTGATTGAAATCGGGGCATTTTCCTTCTTCTAAACATATGTATTTCAAATATAACTTATTCCAGCTTACGCCCGGAGAAAGAGAATATCTGACAACTAACTCCCCATCGTCTGATATATTACCAGACAATAGAGATTCAACCTTTTGAACCTGGCATTGTGCAAAGGAAAATTGAACCGCGCAACAAAGATAAAATAGTTTCATTTTCATCTTAAGGCTTTCGAATCAAATCCGGCGAATATGTAAGTTCCAGGCGGGAATAGCGATGAGAGAATTGTATACCGCCAAGCCCGGAAGAAATAATCGAATACCATAGTGCGCCCCAAAAGAAAGACTCCACTTTATCCGTAATAATTAGATTGATCTTGGTTTTAATTCTCGGAAAGATTTGTAATTCTGAACAATCTGTATAGTTAAAATGGATCGACTCTGACACCGGCGAGTGAGATTCACTTCCAAATCCGAATTCACACGCTTTTCCGTTTTGCTTTCGGGAAAACCTTACGACATGAGCCACAGTCTGCTGTTGAAAGTTAATTATATTTTTAAAAACGATTCGAGCGGAATATCCTCCTTTCCGAATCGGAATTTCAACAACATCGGAAGATTTCAGCACTTGATATGGAACAAGCGATTTGCCATCACACTCTTCCATTGTAATTTTAGGATTTTCCTCTCCAAAACAGATTTCACTAAGCGTTATAGAATCCCATTCTACCCCAGGGTCCGTAGAAAACTGCATCGACAAAACTCCATCTTCCGACGGATCCGAGGAGGATAAGGATCTATATTGTCTAGTTTGGCAATTTATAAAAAATACTAAAATAGCGATAAGTAAAACCCTTAGCATTCATCCCCCTTCGATTTTTCTTGCATAGTTTACGCCTACCATCTCCAATAAGAAGTTCTAAATCACTCATTCAGAAGAAAATTAATATAGGTTATGCACACAGATTCCAATAATTTAATTAAAAAGAATCTGCTCTAGCTTCCCGGTAATGCCTCCCAATCGGCAATGGCATAAAAGCGGGAATTATCGCAGAGATCTGTTTCATATAAAAACTTGCATCGCAGAGCCGAATCATAAATAGCATCAAGACGGAGGACTTTCCTAAAATCTTCATTTTGCATCTCCCTTGAATATATAAATGCTCCATTAGTGATTCATCCTTACATCAACAAGAGATCAATTGATTGGATTTTTCAAATTAACTCTGGTGTGGCGAATATTCATCTGAGGGGACGCCAGTCCGAAACTTATAATTCCAATAAATAAGGCCTCCCCAAAAAATGATTCGAATTTATTTGTTATTTCAATTTGCACTTCCACAATCTTTCCATTACGTATTTTAAGCTTCGAACATTTCTCTATATCCAAAAAATTAAACCCTTCAGCTTTTTCTAAATGGCTGCATTTAGCATTTTCCGAAACATTTGCATCAAATATAATTCTGGAGTATATATTTTCAAAATCTTCAGCGCCTCGAATTTGGATAAAACCTACATAGTCCCCTTCCAGAACCAATATTTCCTGACTCGAGGTATCCGAAACCGCTAAACTATAACTTTGAAAATTAGAGATCGTACAATCCAGAGAATTCAAGATTTCATCAGTTGGAGCCAAGCAAATTCTTTCCAACTTCAATGCTTCATAATTTACTCCGGATTTATCGATAATCCTAAAACGAATATTACCTTTCTTTTGATCGCCTATCGCTGCCTTATTAGAAGAGGACATCACCAATACCTCTTGAGACATGCAGCTCAATCCGAATAATAAGATACATATTGATTTAAAAATACTCATTAACAACTCGTAAAAACGACTCCACCCACATTACATTGTCTCGGTGGCAGTATTATTCCGTGCTTTAATCCGTACCGCCACATCAAATATTGCACCAACGGATTTTGATCCAAATGAAATTGATAGAAAATAAGTACTGCCATTATGATTGCCTCGTTTGAAAACTCCTCATAAGCTTCTCGCTAAACAGGCCATACACAAATACGGAAGAATCACTCATAACGAATCGAAAAACTAGAATATCGCAAATATCCTTGACGACCATCAAATCCTCTCGAAGATATACTTCGAAATAGCCAGGACCAAAAATACGATTCGACTTGAGAACCTACTGAAATATCAATAATCGTCTTCTTTCCGGAAATCATTAGCAGAGGAGTGCAATTCAGATAATTAAAGTAAATTTTTTCAGAAAAAGGAAGCGGAAATGACTCCACGTCGATACCTGAAGTACACATAGTGGAATTACCTTCTATATTGGAAAAACGAATCAATCCGATTACCGTTTCGCCTATGATCCCTTTTCGGTCATCAATCATTATGCGCCCCGTATAGCTCCCCCCAGCAAGGAAAAACTTTCGCTCTTCTCCTAACTTGATTTTTTCATTATAGAAAAGCAATTTGCCACCACAACGAGGCCTTAATGTTAATTCCGGATCTGATTCCGAAAGGCAAATATACTTTAACGTAATCTCTTGTTCTTCCGATCTCGCATCCGATACATAACGAATTATTAGAGTTCCATTCTCAGACGCTTTCGCAGCTGCCAACGCTGTTCTTTGAACCTCAGGGAAGCAATCTACAAATAGAAATGACGCGAACGCAATGATAAGTATGAATACCATTTTTTTCATTTATATGGCTCAACAAGAATCCGCTCTTGCTTCCCGGTAATGTTCTTTAATGTAGGTACACACATAGGCGCGAATAAAAGGATTTTGATCGAAGCCCCATTGGTAGTATGCAATAAACATCCCTAATATAGCCGCATTAGAAATCTCTTCATAAGCGCCGTAGCCTTCATAATAGTTATATGTAAATGCAGCGACATTATAAATTGAATATGCTAAACCTATGCCAACTATCACCGGTGCAAATTCCGCTAAACCGACATAGCCTAGAAGCTCCGGAGTTAGTTCATAAGATTCCCAAATCTTACCTCCAACATAACCAAAACTTGCTTGCCCATAGAATTCGCCTGCCGCCTTTGCGTCCTTATGCCTTTTACCCAACGCCTGCATAAAGGCTTCGCCGATTCTGCGAAGAGATTGATCTACCCCTCTGGCTGCGGTTCTGAATCCATGATCCACCCTACGATAATGATCTCTCCAGGAATGATCGATACTATGAAGTACTGCACGCCACCCTCCTCTGGAACCGGGAGGAGGAGAATAGAAAGCCCGGCTGATTCCTGCTCCGACGCCATTCGCAAACCTTTGCATGTCGCTTGTATGCCGGACTTGATTTCGACCGTACCCGTATCCGAGTAAGAAACCTTGTTCCGGAGTCATACCGAACTGAGGAGCGGCATAGTAGCCTACGATCGCCCAAGCCAAAGGGGTAGAGATATTATTTCCGCTAGCGTCTCCATAGCGCACAGGATTTCCTTCCGTATACATGTAACGATTGAATCCTTGAGTCCGATTGGGAAATATCGCCGCGTCCGCTTGCAAAAACCTAGCGATCGTAGGATCGTAGTATCTAGCATTATAATAATATAAACCGGAATCTCGATCTTCTATTTGGCTAGTATATTTATATCGAAACACGTCCGGGCCCGAAGAATCCGTGCGATCAATTTCACCATAGGGCCTATAGCTGATATGAGAAGCTCCAGGCATATCGCCTCCCGAGAGGGCATTCCCTTCTCCGTTCGTCGCCATCGTTATGGAACCCATATGATCCGGATGAAAAAATACCATCCCAGGTACAGGGGTGCCGGAAATAGTCCCGCCCTCCGTTGTTCCTCCGTTACCCGGGGGAGAATCGACGGAAGGAGTGTTTCCAGGTATGGCTAATGGCAACAGGTCCCAAGGAGCGGTCCCGGATCCGTCGTTATTCATGAGTTCATCTAAACAACCTACACTAAAGGAAAATGAAAAAAGGATAATCATAGGTGCCGATACAAGACGTGTCCATGCAGGAAAAAGTGATTCAGTTTGTTTAGAAAATGCTAATGCACATCCGAGAACGATCACAAAAGTCCATATAAAAGCCAAGAACCCGTCGGAGAATTTTCCGTGTGAGTTATAAATGTAACCTAGAATAAAATTTTTTAACGCAGATTCAGCTTTTCCGTTCCATTCTTTCCAAAAGGAAATGTCCGCAATCCCCGGTTGTGCCTGAGTCGAGATAGTCGATATGAGGTTGGCATCCGTCCTAGCAAATTGAGCGACAAGTTCCCCTTTCGCACCTCGGAGATAGAGAGTGTGTTGATCGGCGTATCCCGGACGACGCAGAACTTCATAGAGCGGATCGGGAGAATAGATTACGGAAAGGTCCGTACTCCTACTTTTTTTAATACGATTTCCGACGAAATCGTATACCATACTCAACTCGTCTCCTCCGTTGAGAGTATGAGTAACCAATTTCCCGTTTGCATCATATACGAGGCTTTCACCATTGCGAGAAATCATATTCCCTGCTGCGTCGTATGAAAAATTGATCGTTCCAGTATTGGCGCTATTTACGGAAGTGACCGCATGAACATGAGAAGAATTTCCGTAATTATATGTGTATTCCCCTTTTTTGAGAAGGTTTCCGCTATCCGTATATTGATATACCTCGGTTCCGTATTTACCTGTGGCCTGGACTAAACGGTTCTGAGCGTCATAATCGTAAGTTTGGGTCCTTGTCGTATTTTGGAGATCGTTTATTTTCTTGATGTTTCCTTTCGCATCAAACTCCAAAGAGACCTGCTGTGATACCGTACCATTTTTCAGATTGGTCTGGTATCCTGTAGGTCGATCATAAATTGGATCGTATCCTATATAGGACACGACTCCATTCCCTGTCGTTCTAGTAAATTGAAAGGAGCCTGCGGCACCCGGAAACGGACCGTCGTAAGAAACAACGGGATGGTCATAACTACCTTTATCCGGCACATCCATTCTGACTCCGGTGAGATGGTTTCCTTTGGAGTATATATTATGAGCGATACTTCCGTCCGGATACGTTGTGGAAGTTACCCTATTCATAGAATCGTATTCGTATCTAAAAACGAGAGTCAAATCGTCGATGATCCTAACTTTCTGGGAGATATTACCGCGAATATCATACGTTAAATTTAGTATACCGGCCGCATCCTGGACTTGAGTAGGCCTACCTTTTCCTAAAGTAGTCCCATCGTATGCGATCACTGTAGCGGGACTCCCATCGGAAGGGGTCGACGTTATCAGTCGGTTGGCGGAATCATAGGTTTTCTGGATACCTTTTCCACGAGCATCTACTTGAGAAATCAAATTACCTTCCGAATCATACGAATAGGAAGTTGTTCCCGAATTCGGATCTGTGACACTAGATTTTCTCCCTGCCGCATCATAGGTAATCACAGTAGTTCCATTTTGGGGATCCGTCACCTTCCAGAGACGACCACCGTTGTCATAAGCATATTGAATAGTGGAACCGTTGCTTGTCTTAGAGATATCTTGGTTCAATTCATCTTTAGTAAGCGATTCTTCCAAAAGAACCGTCGATCCGTTCTTGATTTGAGTCGTAATCGTTTTGCCTGAATAATTTATATTCCTGGTCGTTCCGTCCGGAAAATTGATCCTAGAAAGTTGTCCTTCCGGACCATCGTATTCATACGTTGTATAAACGGGAGAAACGACTCCTTCCACATATTCGTTCGATTCGGTTAATAATTTACCGACGGCCGAGTAGGTTTTTACGGATGTCGCCCAACGATCCAGAAGAGTCGTCGCAGAACGTCTTACTAGCCAACCTTGAGGGGTATATGTTTCTATCGTAGCAGCTTCTCCGTTCTCGTCGTCTCGGATTCTCCTTTTTACATAGGAAGTTTGTTCTCCCGATGTAATTCCGTAAGAAAGTTTTTCGCTCCAATCGGCCTCTCCCGGAAAATCGGTCTGAATAAGCCTACCGAATTCGTCGTAATACTTCTTGGTAATACCGCCGTTTGGAGCCGTCTCCTGGGTCAATAATCCACGATCCGTATCGTATTCTTTTAATATACGCAAACCGGAAGCATTCGTAATCGAAATCGCAAAAACAGGAACGACCGGATCGTATTCGATTACCGTTTGGTTTCCTCTCGAATCAGTCACAAGGACTTGATTTCCGTAGGAATCGTAATCGTAAGTTTGAGTTTTCGCAGCCGACGTTCCCGAAAACTCCGTCTTGGAAACGGGTTTAAAATCGGAAAAAGCGATCTGGGTCTTTTCTAAAATCGTCCCATTGCGAACCACCGTTTTAGCCGTCTGTCGATTCAATATCCAATTATTCGTATCACAAACATACGTCCCCGTCGTTACCGTGGTATATGCTCCGTTAATTTCCGTGGCCGTGGAAACGTTTCCGCAAGAATCATAATTCAAAGAGATGGATACATTCCCTACCATGGTTCCACCTATATATTCTTTTTGTGTAGAGGATTGGATACGAGGATAACTTCTTCCCGCAAAGGTTCCCGTTTCGACGGTCTGAGTTTCATTCTTAACGAGAGAATACACTGTATTTGTTCCGGATACGGTTCCGATATAGCTTCTTCTGGCCTCCATCATTCCCGCATACAAACGGTTCGTTTGGAAAAAATCTATTTCCGTTTTTTCTAAGGTCCGAGAATTCGTCTCCGCAATAGTTCTAAATCCATAAGAAATTCGATTCAGAGGCGTTCCTAAATTCATTCTCGAATTTGTATAGGAATAGGTTAGCGACTCGGAAATTCCGTTTCCTAGGTCGTTACTTATCTGCTTTATGATTACCTCGTTATTAGCATTCGGAACATTCGGATAGGAACCCGCACTCGTAGAGATTGTCCCGCTTAAATCCGTTTTCCAAGAATATGTGATCGTTGAACTTTTAAATTGATTATCGGAAACGGAGGCCAAAAGATTCCCTGGAAGGCCCACACCGAGCGTATAGACTCTTAAATTTCCAACGACCGCGTTACCCCCGATATCCATCACGACTAAATCTGTCTTTCGGTCGGAGTTAACGTCGACAAGCTGAACTTCTCCGGTGATATCGATTCCGGCAGAAGGAGAACCGGACAAAGTGGATCCGGTGGAAAAATACACATTCGCCCTGGAACCGTTCGCCCAAACGAAGTCCCCGAATCCGTCTCCGTTTAAGTCGCCGATACCGAAGTATTTATTTTGTCCGGATTGAACACTAAGATCGATTACGCCTATATTCACCGCTTGGGGAGAAGTCGCCAGTTTTCCATATTCATTCCGGTAAACATAAAGAAAGCCGCTATCATAGGCCACGAGATCAGGGAGATGATCTCCGTTTATATCTCCCCACCAACGGCCAGCATATACCGGTGCATCGGAATAGGAAACCGCATCTTGTCCTACAACCGGTAGAACCTGAACTGTTTGGGTAAAACTCGTTAATGTAGAATCGAACGATTGGATCACTAAATTAGATCCGCTAAAATAGATGAACTCCGGTATTCCGTCCCCTTCTAAGTCCAGAAAGGTTCCATCCGAAGAAGTTGCTCCACTCAGAGGAACGAATACAGGATCGGCAAAGCTAGTTCCTTGCGACAGAGTATAGCCGATTGTAGAATCGTCCACCACCCATAGGTAATCCGAACGACTATCGCGATTTAAATCAAAACTATACGATTTTTGGTATTGGATTGGCAAATCGGTTAATGGAACTGGAGCAGGTGCGGGGATAGAAACGTTAGAGTAGGTCGTAAAAAATTTATTTAATGTGCCATTCGAGGTAATTCCGACCAATACAGAAGCTGAAGAGATCAAAATATCTCCTCGAGCATCTCCGTTGGCATCTCCAAATGCCAATGTATTCATCGTGTTATACTGAAAATTTCCAATATTGATATCGGAGATATAACTAGAAAATCCGCTGATTCCTTTAATGTAAGAAGAAGGATAAATACCAACGCCCATATCACCGGATAGATATTGTAAATCCAGCTTTCCGTCTGAATTTAAGTCCGCCCAAGTCCCCAAAAAGGTAGCAACAGATTGTCCCCCATTACAAGAATCAAACCAATTCAAAGTGTAGGCATTGCAACTGATTATAGCCGAATTTTTGGTCGCAATACATGGTCCCCCACCCATATCGATCGAAGGACAGGCCTGACCTGCAACAAAACACCAATACGCCCCTTCTATACATGCAGTCTTATCATATAAAGGAACTCGAATGTTCGCCTTCAATATGACAGAATCTAAATTATAATCGGCTAAATTTTGAAAGGAAGAATTTGCAGTATTATCCGTATAACCGAAGGATAATGGTAAATAGTCCTCATCTCCCCATTGAGAAGAATACTCGGACCTCTCGAGAGAACTGAGCCTGGATCTACCATAGGCTCCATTTTCATAATTGAAACGATATTCCCTAATTAGGTTTCCATTCGTGCGAATTCGAATCTTATGGATTACTTGACTCCATATTTCTTGGTTTCCGGAAGAAAATACCGAGCCTATGCTTCCGGAACGAGACGTATAGATCAATTCCACTTCTCGATTTCCATAGGTATATTTCCAAGGATACAAAACTCCGCCGGTTGTTAGGTATTGGATTTCATAGGAGTTTCCCCAAGAATCCTCCACTTTACTCAAAGCCCAAAACCTGGGGACCGTCCCGGTACGTAAAATGGAACCTGCGTTTCCGCCAAATGTATACTTTAAACCGCCTTTATCGACCGCCGCCCAGGTACAGGAAGTGGAACAATCTCCCGAAGAATTATAGAGCATAAAAGATTCATTATATGTTCTAAACGTTCCATTACCCGCGGAAACTAAATTTCCCCCAAGTGAACTTAAGAAAGAATCGGAGGAAGAAAATGCAATTTTATCGCCAGGATTTCTTTGGATCCAGTCCCATCCGGATAATTCCCAAGCTTCTCCCACAATCCCTCTACTTGCATCCGTAGTATGAACTATGGAAAGACTCGGAATGATTCCCCCAGCTCCCGGAGGCAGTTCGATAGAGATCTCTGCGTTTCCTTTTCCGGAAGAATCGACTTGAATAGCAGGAAACGGTTGAGAGATCGGATTTGCATTCGAGGAAGAAAAGATGGATTTTATCCAGCTTAAAGGCTCAAAGGAAAACTGTGAAAAAATGAGTAAGAAAATAATAAACTTGCCCACTCTCTTATGCGAGTAGTAAGGTATAATGGACCTATAAATGGGGTTTTGTTCCAAAACTCTTAAATTTTTCACATCTTGCTCCTAAAAAAAAATCAATGGATTTAGGAGGTTTTCCATTGACACACATGACTCAAACCTGACTTTGATTTTGTGTCAATTGAAAAAATCATACTCTTAAAACTTAGAATAGAACGCACGTTAGCGGAATATAGATTCCATTTTCTCAGTTTTTTACTTCTGTCCCTGTTCCATTGCCAATACCTAAATATTCCGGGTGTCGGATCCGTAAAAGGATCGGAAGCAAAAAGACAGATCGATTCTGCAATTTCCAGTAGCGTTAGTCTCTCTAATATCCTTGTACTTTCGAATTCTACCGCCTCAGGAACCTGTGGAGGAGGTGGCGGTGGACCCGGTTCCGGCTCTGCAAACGATCCTGAACCGAATGAAACTTTTGCAGGCGCATACTCTATCAATCTAAGCGGAGGAGTTGGGTATACCTTCTCTTTAACAGGTCAGATTTCTAACGGCAGCGATATTGATCTTTTTTCCTTTCCAAGTGCGACTATCCGAAAGGGTGTTACAGCTACATTTGAAGGATCCTCAACGGCAAATTGTTATTTGTATGCAAATGGGGATAACCAAAGCGGCAATTCTACATCTGTTCATTCGTCAGACCCCGGAGATTTATTTCCCCAAGGCGCTGGAGCTTCTGTTATTATTGGTCCAGGCAGCCCTTTGCATTATATGTATCTAAAATGCGAAGGAACATCAGGGCAAACTTATTCATTCACAATTACAGTAGACCAAATCTACAGCTCCTCCGGTGGCTCCGGATCCGGCAGTTCCGTAACCACGGAAGACAGTTATCTATCCCAAGCCATCTTCGACTCGCTCGTCTCTATCGATACGGGCAAATCTTACACACAAAATTCGGTAGATAAATGCCTGAAATCGATTCGGACTAAAGGCAGTTTATATGCGATTGCAAAAGGAGAAGCGGTAAAACAGGCAAAAATCTGCGGAACATCGGCCGAAATACCCGATCGAAGTATCTTCTTAAAAGACGACTGCACCTTAGAAGAGACTCATTGGATTCAAATCGATTCATTCGGAATCCCATAAATGAAAAGAAATAACGATTAATAGGAATCGACCATGCTCAAAATTAAATCTCTTAGACCGGTTCAGGCAAACCGGGAAAAGTATGCGGGCGTAACTTTCTATAAGACACCTGCATGATTTACACAATTCTTAGTAATCGTAGAATATTCAGAAGAATCGATCTTAACTTGAAGATTCGGTCCATCTATCTGCGGATTCTATTTGTCGGTATTCTATTCTGCCTATCGTCTCCGATTTTTGCGGCTGATTTACTCCTTTCCAACGGAGACGGATTCATTCTGGATCTAATTTCCGAAGACGAACGAACCGTCACCGTTTCCTGGAAAAATCGAGTCTATGTGATTCCCAGATCCGAAGTTTTGAAATTAGACGCGAGCAGAAAAGGACCTCATTCCTCTTATCGGACCTCGCATTTCATTCTGAAAGATAGTACATCAATTCGGGGAGTCTTAGCGGAGGAAAAGGAATCGTCTTATACAGTTAAAACGGATTTAGGTTACTTGGATATAGACAAGTCTCGAATTAAAAGTACGAAGATCCCGCAAGACCAAGATGCAAAACTTCCTTTAGAATTTTTAAGCGAAAAAATGGCTCAACCCGAAACGAAATGGGGAGGTTCCCTTTCCACTTACGCAGGAATAGGTTCAATCTCAGATTCCGCTCCTCTTTGGCTATCCGGTTCCTTATTTATCGAACCGGCTTACTTTAAATTGGGAGAAAGAAACCAACTCGGTGTCAGAGTCGATGCGCTCGGTTCAACAGGCGGATCAAACGCGAGATATTCCGTATTAATGCCGGAAATTTATTTGTTTAGAGGATTTGGATTCTCCGAGGAAAGAGATTTTTATCTGTCCTTTGGAATAGGGCCTGCCGCCGTTCAATCCAAATCAGGAGGAGAAACTCGGTCGGGCGTAGTTCCCGGTGCCCATTTAGAAATCGGTTACCAAGGTTGGAGATGGGAGACTAGCTTCCTAAGGGTCGGGGGAAAGGTTTTATGCTTCGCTGACGCCTCTTCTCCATTTTGCACCGCGGGATTGGAGTTCTCTTTTGGAGCGAGACTTTGAGAACGATGCTTATTAGAATTTCAATATTTATTAATCCTCTTTTTCTCAAAGGCATAACTCTATACCTTTCGATCTTATTTATTGCCATAACCGGTTGCGATTCCCCATTCGCATGGGGGGAAGATAATAACGATTTAAAAGTCGATTCCTTTTGGATTCAGCCAGGCTCCACTAAAATTGGAGTGAATTTAAAATGCTCCGCCGAATCCGACGCATACGCATATGCGATAGGTTCTTCTAATTCGCAGACCAGCATGAGTTTGTCCCAAGCGAGAGTACATTATCTTCCGATCCAAGATTTAATCCCCAGTTCGAATTATACTTTAGTTTTCGGATGCGGTAAGATATCGAATTCGAATCCTACTCGTCTACCCTTTACGACCTGGGTTAGCGACCAACCCATCGTTTCCAGAGGAATTTACCTTGTAGGTGGCGTGGATGGAAACGGATACCCGATAGCCGAAGTGGATTTATTCGACCCGGTAGAATCAAAATGGTATCCGGCTTTTACCTCGGTCCCTACTCCAAGAAGTTTCGCTCTTACTATCTTTCATAAAGGAAGAATTTTTGTGATTGGGGGAGCCAAAAGAGTCTCGGGCGGAAGCTGGACCGTAACAAATGAGGTGGAAGCCTTCGATCCATTTACCAAGACCTGGACTTCCCTCTCTCCCATACCTGCGACTTTGCACGGAGCAGTAGGCGGAAGTTCCGGAGATGAAATTTACGCTCTCGCAGGTAGCACTTCTCTAAATACCACTTCCGGCACCCTTTTAAATACGGTTTATCGCTTTTACCCGGACATAGGATCGACCGGCACTTGGGCGAGTCCTTTCACTTCTCAAACTTCCATATTCCCGAAAATAGACATGTCAGGTTGCGCATTTGATGGAACCTTCTATTTTACCGGGGGTAGACAGTACAATGACGGCTCCGCGTCGGCCACTTCGGATAGCTATATCCCTTCTCTCAATGCCACCTCAGCCATAACCGAATCATCGCTAATTACCGCAAGACATGGGGCGGCAATCGCTTGTTATCGCCCACAAACCGGAGACCCGAATCCCGGAGCTTCAAAATATGTTTTGATCGCCGGAGGGTCCAGCGGTTCAAATTTCTTTCAACCGGTTACAAGCGTATCACCTGTATCAAACTATGAAGTCTATGCGATATCAACTACAAGTAATGCTTTTGCGACAGGACCTTCACTTTTGCAGGCATTGTATTTTCCCGCAATGGAAATATCCTACGATCTAAATCAGGCTTACGTTTTTGGTGGAGCTTCGACAATCAACGTCCCGACCGATTTCGTCCATTCGATAGGATTATCAAATCCGACCGGCGGCCCCTGGACTCTCTCCACACAAAGAATGCCGAGAGCACGCTATGGTCATAAGGCGGTAATCTTAAGATGAAATTAACGTTCAAAATAACTTTTAGCTTTTTATTATATATTTCAATTTCTTTAACATCCGGGCTCTCTTCCGAAGAAGACAGTGTTCAGTCGCAGATTCGGAATTTAATCAATTTCGGAAAATACCAAGAAGCGGGAGAAATCCTAAAACCATTGTTGGAGAATAATCCAGCGGACGTAACCCTAGGTCTTTTTCAAACCGAAATATGGATCGGCATAGGGGAGAATCTCTATCAAAAGAAACAGTATAAAAGCGCTTTTCCATATTTTTCAAAAGCGTTCGATGCCTGGCCTAGTCATCCTTTATTACGTTCTCGCTATGAGGAGCTAAAAGGAAAACCTTTAAAAGACCTCATACAAGCCCCCGCAGAAATCAAATCCAATAACCCGAGATTCTCCAGTTCGGACAAAACCGTTTTTATCTTCGATCCGAGCCTACAAGAAGCTTCGGTTAGGCTTAAATTCGAGTATGATGAATTATTTAAGTCTCTTGAAGAGGCAAAGAAGAAAGTAGATTCCCCAGATCCGAACTCGACCAAAATTAATTTAGAATTACGATATATATGGTATTCATTAATTTCGCTTGCTGTTCTCTCGTTAGTTAATATCTATTTATCGATTCGGAAACGATAAATATCACAATGTCCAAACTTTTATTCAAAAACGCTCTTCGTATACTTAACCTTTCCTCATTTTCCAAACGGATCGGATCTTTTCGCTGCGAAAATCCTCCGGATGGGTGGCCTTGGTTAGATCCTGGATTTCTTCCCAGAGGATTTCGTCTTCGTCCATTTTGAATTTACGAAAATTCGTGGAGAAGAATAAAACCGCACCGGAAGCGGCAAAGTCCTTGTATAGCGAATTCAATAAGAAAGGATAATCGCTTTGCACATCGAAGGAATCTCTCATCTTCTTGCTATTGGAGAATGTGGGAGGATCCACTATGATGAGATCGTAAAGAGTTCTATTCGGATTGTTTCGCTCTCTTTTCAACCATTCCGCAATATCCTCTCTCAAGAATTCATGAACGGAAGGGTCGAAGCCGTTGAGTCTAAAATTCTCCTCGGCCCAATCCAGATAATTGCGGGATAGATCCACGCTGGTGATTTTTTTCGCTCCTCCGTCCGCGGCGTATACGGAAAAAGAACCGGTATAGCAGTAAAGATTTAGGACCTTCTTTCCGGAAGATTCCTTTCGGACCAAGTCTCGGGTAGCTCTATGATCCAGAAAGAGCCCGGTGTCCAGGTAATCGCTCAGGTTGATCTTGAATTTAAGTCCGCCCTCTTTTACGACGATCGATTTGGAAGCCGTATCCAACTTTTCGTATTGCAGATTTCCTTTCTTCTGTTCCCTCTTTTTCCAAAAAAGGTTATCCGCCTCTACTTGCAATACTTCTAATATGATTTCCCGAATTGAAGCTCTTTCTTCTTCTCTTTCCTCTTCGCTAAGAGGATAATCGTTTTTGTATTCGGATACCAAACAATAATCTTCATACAAATCCACCGAGACGGGAACCTGAGGTATATCCCGGTCATAAACCCGAAAACAGGTAATGCCTCTTCTTCTCGCCCATTTCTTCCAGTGTTTGGACATTCGAGCGAGTCGATTGGAAAACATTTCGATATGCTTCATTATTCCCAGATTTTAGGGTCCACGTCTATAAGCGGATATTTTTTTGCGTCTCCGTCGTTATAATGCCACCACTCCGAAGGCATTTGTCGGAACCCATGCTTTGTCAAAACTCGAACGAGTAAACTCAGGTTTTCGGCTACCTTGGGCGAGAGATCCGTTCTAAAGGGGGACGCTTGCATACTGAAATCATCGTAAGCGCTAGGCATCTCCAATTCCTTGCCGGAAGAATCCACCAAGGTGAGATCCACTGCCCCTCCTCTATTATGCACCGAGCCGCCCTTGTTCGGATCTCCAACATACCTTGGATTCGGAACTTTTTCCCAAAGGATTCTCTGCGCGTAAGGAGGACGGTATCCATCCCAAATTTTAATCCTATACCCGAACGTTTGGAACTCCCCATTTGCCGCTTTTAATTTTTCCGCAGTTTCCTTTCTAAGTAAGCAAGTTTGAAAAGAATAGACCCGCCCATTCGTAAAATTCTCTTCCGTAGCATATCTCAGATCCACGACTAGATTCGGATCGATGTCTCTTACGTTCACAAGACCCTTTATTTCCCGGACAGGAAGAGGCTTTATCGGTGATGCCGGTACCGGATCTTTACAGAAGAATAGAAAAAATAGGGAAAGAAATATTACCGATCGGGAAAACATTCCACAAATCTTATGGAGAAGAATGGAATGTCAATCCCAATGAAGCGGTTAGAGTCTACCCGCTCTCACGAAACGAGTCTTATAATATTCCTCGTCCAGGGAATTCACGGTCACCCCCTTGGTCACCGAGGCGTGTACGAATTTCCGATCCTTGAGATAGACTCCCATATGGCTGATCTTCTTGCCGTAAATATTAAAGAATACCAGGTCCCCTTCCTTCAAGGAAGATTCTGAAATCGATTTCACCTGTTCCGCGATATTTTCCGAAGATCCGGAAATATTCTTAGAATAAGCCTTTTGCACCAACTTAGAGGCGAGAGTGGAGCAATCGATCCCGGACTCGTCCTTTCCGTTATCCTTATGAGGAGTTCCATACCATTGGAAGGCTCCACGATACAATTCCAAATTATCTTCGGATCCGATTTCGATCTTCCATTTTTCCGAGAAGAATTGTTTCAGATCCTTTTCGGAGGGGGATTTGGCCTGTTCTGCGACGGCCACCAAAGCGAAGAAAGGCAGTCCTAAAAACAAAACCATACTCAGGTTTTGTTTAAGGAGTTCCTTCCCTTGCAAAACTTTAGAACGGAATATTTCTAAGAACCTTTTCACGTCGTTTAAGACCGTGAAAAGGAGGAATTGGTTCGCGAGAATCGGCGCTTGTTCAGATTTTTTTCAACCAGGAAGAAATGACCGGCACGATTTCCGAAACATCGTTCGTGAAAATCATATGTTCTTTTCCGGGGACCAAGTAGAAGAATTTGGGCGACCTGAGTCGGGAATAAATTTCACGTACGTAGCTCTCGGGAAAAATATGATCCTTCTCCGCATGTATTAGAAAAACGGGAACTTGTATCTCTTCTACGGGCTTCTGCAAAGGAGTCTTAAGCAAGGACCGCATGGCTCTAAGAGAAACCCAAGTCACTGCCAGGGGATCCCGATCGATCAACGTCCCTATATCCGTTCCATCTTTGAAATGTTCCCGGGAAAGATCCAGATAGAAAGACACCGGAATCGAATATCCTTGGTAAAGTTCCATGAGCTTATCCGCCACCGGGACCAAAAATACAGGAAGAGAGAACCGAGTCAGAATCAGGTTGTCCTTTCCGTTTAAATCCGCGAGGTTATGACATACCACCGCCGCTATGGAATCATCCTTTGCGGCCGCATAGAATGCGACGATCCCTCCCTGACTACTCCCGGATACGATGACCTTGGTTCCGAATCTTTTCTTCGCATATTCAACCGCCGCCAAAGTATCGTCCGTCAATTCTTGGATCGTATAATCTCCTCTAAGTCCAGTGCTTTCTCCGTGGCCCCTCGGATCCAAGCCGACCACGTGGTATCCTTCCTTCCAAAGAGCGTGCTGGTATTCCGCGTAAACATTGGAATAAGCGGTGGTTCCGGGAACGAATACTATCGTATTGGCATTCTTTACATTAGAAGTCCGAACGGTCAGAAGCAGACTATTTCCGGAAGATTCGATACGTATTCTTTCCGCATCGTAAATATCCGCCGGATAGTTCATTCGTGAAATCATTCCCTTTCGATAATCCTCGAGGACTTTCGGATCAGGTAGGCTCCGATTCTGAAAAGATCGACTCTTAGCATACCATGCGACGTGAAACAAGACGACGAGAAGCAAAATCCAAAATAATGATTTTTTGCCTCCGGATACGGTTATATGCGATTTCATACTTTCCTTTTTTTGAATGCGATTTTCAGCTGATTTCCCAGACGAATTCCCGGATTCTTTCGTTCACGATCTCGGGATGCGCTCTCTGGATCCAATGATTGCTGTCGTAGCTGTATTCCTTATAGGAATCGCAGATTTTCTCATGCAAGCCGTAGAGCTCCGGACGAATCGCAAAATCCTTAAGAGGAATCAGCACCTGGACCGGGATTTTGATATGCTCCGGAACCGGATACCTTTCGCCTCTCAGTAATTCCCGGTAAAGATTGATCGTGGAAACGCTGGAGTTCACGATCTCCGCCTTGGTCTTCTGTCTTAAGGCGTCTCCTTTCGGGACTCCCCCCAAATTCATGGCAAGGTTCCAGAAGAATCCGGAGAAGGTTTTCCAAATCCATTCCGGAAAAAAAGGAAGTTGGAAGTATAGAATGTACCAAGACCTTCTAGCCTGGGAGAGAGCCTTAAATAGAGAGACCGGATTTAGGGACAAAGCCATCTTAAATACGTTTTTCTGTCCCAATACCGGATGAGGCCCACCCATAGCGGTATAAGACTTGGCCCAAACGGATTTTTTTTCATCGGCGACAAAGGCCCAAGTAATCAATGCCCCCCAGTCATGGGCCACCAAATGCACCGGCTTTTCATTTCCTATAAATCGAATCACCGCCTCCAAATCTTCGAAGATACGTCTAACGTTGTAGGCTTTCTGTTCCCGGGGTTTGTCCGATTTTCCGGATCCCCTCAGATCCAATGCAGCCACATTGTATTCGTCCTTTAATGCCTCCAGTTGGTAGGACCAAGTGCGATGGTCGTCCGGGTATCCGTGTATGAAAAGAATAGTGGGTCGGTTCGGTCTTTCCTTTGCGGTATGATTGTATTTTACATAGATGGAGACGTCTCCGTTTCGAACGAAGGTCTCCTTGAAGGAAGAATCTTCTTTGATTCTTGATATTCCGTTTTCCGTTTTAGTCGCTAACATATTTTCGCCTCCGATTGATCAGGAAAGTTTCTGTCCGATTCTTTCGAGCCCTCTCAGTAATCCGGGAGAGAGTCTAGTTAGAAAACGTAGAAACTTAGAAGTGAATCCCGGAAAGACATGCATCTTTCTCTTTTCCATACCTCTCACGATGGCTCTAACCACCATCTTGGGACTGTCTACGATCGCAGGAGGAACCACCTTCTTTTTATCCGTTCCGAATTGTTCGGATTTCAAAATGGCAGTATCCGCGAAGAAAGGATATACGTTGGTGGTGTAAACGCCATGATTACGGTATCCGGAATCCAACGCTTCACCTAATGCTCGTATACCGAATTTGGATACGGAATAATACACCAATTCTCCCGGAGCGGTGATACCTGCAACGGAGGAGAGATTCACGATCTGTCCGTATTTTCTTTGCAACATTCCAGGTAGGAAGAGTTGGCTTAGATAAATAGGCGCGTACAGATTCACATCCAGGATCAACTTCCATTTAGGTGCAGGCACATCCAGGAGCTTTCCCATAAACGCAAGTCCTGCATTATTCACGAGAATGTCCACTTGAGGATGGATCTTTATCGCTTCCTTATAAGCCTTTCCGCAACCCGCTTCGTTACTCAGGTCTGCACCAAAGCTCCCCAAGATTTTCCCTTCCAAGGGCTGGGAGCTACCGGTATAGTATTCCGGCTTCGTGTCCGGTGCCTTTAGATCCGTTAAGATCAGGTTGGCTCCCTTCTCCAGAAGTTGTTTGGTCAATTCTTTTCCGAAACCGCCGCTCGCTCCGGTGATTAGTATATTCTTTCCGCGTAATCTGCTACTCATGCAATTTCCTTATATTTATGTTCCGGGGACGCGAATATCGCCTTGCTCAAATCCAAATTATCCTCCTGTTCGGGATGGAAATTCGGTTTAAAGTATCTCAGAAAGGCCGCAAACGCATGGAAGAAAAGTTTTTCGTCCACGAAGATGAAACGAAACGCGTCTCTTCTGGTCTTCCATTTAAAAGTAAGTCCGTCCTGCCAAAGTAGGATCTCAGTACCTATGAATGTCGCCGCCCAAAATACCACCGTCACACCGAGAAAGGCGACGATCCTACGGAAGTAATTTCCGCTGATATCCAAAAACACGTCGTAAGCTGCGGACTTATGCTCTATCTCTTCCGCCGCATGCCATTCCCAGAGACGTTTCATCTCCGACTCCGCCTTGTCCAAAGCGCGGATCTGCAATCCGACCGTGGCCACGAGAGAAGTATAATGTTCCGCACCCGCGGTAATGGCCATGCAAGCCTTAGGACTCGCGAATCTTTCCACGAATTTTTCGAAGAACGCGTTCACGAAGCGCACGAATGCTTGGATCCTATATCCTTGATCTTCCAATAACTTCCAGGTTTTCTTATGCTCCCCGGCGTGCTGGGCCTCTTGTCCTATAAATGCCTTGGCATTCCTCAAAACCCTCGGATCTTTGATCTTACCCAGAAACTTCTGGGTACTCCGTATAAAGAATCTTTCTCCGTCAGGAAAGAATAGAGTCCAGGTATTCAGGATATGGGACTTATAGGCGGAATTATCCAGCCAATGCTTGCTCGTTCCGTTTTCCGTAAATTCGAATCTGGGTTTTCTGACCGGGTAGAAATGGAAATCCTTATCCTCTAAAATACGGTTCGTCATCTAACTCAACCTTTTGCTTTTTATAATATTCTATTTTCACTATACGATCGAAAGGCCTTAAACGGCGGCCTTCTCCCGAGCCTTCGCGTTGCGCGATGTCTTGGATTTTTTCTCCTTCCATAGGCGAACATGAGGAAGATCGTCGTCCAACCAATACGCGGTGGATTCTGTCACCACCAGAATCTCCTCCCATTTGGAACCGAAAGAACGGAAAGCGTTCGGACCGGAATAGATCTTGCCTATATGCGGTTCCACCGCCCAGAGCCCCGGCTCGGCCCGGTAATGGGAGGATTCGCTCCATAGAGGAGAATGTCCTGAATTTCCAGGCAGGAACTGTTTTACCATCTGTGGAAGTAGATAAGCGAATGTCTGGAATGGAAAACCGTTCACTCTCCCTCCCGGAAGATTATAGGCGGGAAGTCTTCCTACCTTATGACCCAGCACTCCCTGAGGATAAACGGAATGACAGTTAACGTATCCGCCGGCGCGAATCCTTGCATCCACTTCCAGATAGATCTCTGATAGGGTTCTTTCCTCCAGGACTCTTCTGAGGATGAGGGACCTGTATTCTTCCAGATCCATAAGACTACGATCATGTTCCGGGTTTTCTCCGAAGGAAAAAGAGTATCCTATGTCCGCAGCCCTGCCCGCAAACGTGGGAGCCACATCCAGAATGACCGCCATCCCTTCTTCTAATCTGCGATTGGAAGGTTGAAATTTTCCTCCGAAATGGGGAAGCAGTCCTTCTCCTCTCGTTAGATATCCTAAAGAAAGAGGCCTCTTGAATCCGCGGAATGCGGTGCGGTCTCCGAACCATGC
This sequence comes from Leptospira wolffii serovar Khorat str. Khorat-H2, assembly GCF_000306115.2. NCBI lineage: Bacteria > Pseudomonadati > Spirochaetota > Leptospiria > Leptospirales > Leptospiraceae > Leptospira > Leptospira wolffii. The sequence goes on along the minus strand of NZ_AKWX02000023.1, from coordinate 208,876 downwards.
GAATCCATAATGGAAGAAGGAGGTTCCTCCCGCCTTACGGATATAATCGTCGATTTTTCTTGCGGCTTGTTTTTCCGTGATCCCAGGAAACAATTCCTTTCTCACGGCTTCCACCGCCTCATAAGCGATGGCCTGCACTTTCTTATAAGCTTCTAATTCTTCTTTGGAATAAGACTCAACGGACATTCACCTTCCCCCGTCTCGCATAACCGAAAAATAAGCGAGGTAAGTTTTATCCTAACAGATATGCGAAAAACGATCGTCCGAACTTATAGTTTACTACCCTTTTTTCTCCACTCCAAAGGTGTCATTCCTGTGATTTTCAGGAATTGGGCATTGAATGTGGATTTGGTATTGAAGCCTACTTCGTAAGCCACGGACAGAACCGTTCTCTCCTTTTCCCGCAAGAGAAGGTCTTTTGCCTCCTCGACCCGATAGGAATTCAGGAACTCGTTGAAATTCTTTCCGTAGGTTTCGTTCAAGATCCGGGAAAGTTGGTGGGGAGAGATGAGAAGTTTGGATGCCAAGTCCTGTATCTTCAAGGTTTCCTCTCTGTAGATTCGGTCCAACTCCAATAATTCCTTTAAACGTGTATGGACGGAGTCCAGGTCCAGTCCGTCGAGTTGGGTTCTCTCGTATCTTTTCTGTTGGATCTCCGACTTGAGAGAAATGAAGAAGTTAGGATACCTCGCCGAAAAAAGATAAATCAATACGATCCCCAGAGTCTGGAAAGAAGATCCGATTGCGAGAAGAGTCTGGCTTTTTAGAAAGTATCCGAACCAGCAAAGTTGGATGGTCGCAAAGATTACGAATAGAATGGAATAGACCAGAGAAGATAACGGGACCTCTCCTTCGCTGGAAACTCTGCGAAATAGAATCCAAAGATAGACGGAGTAAACCGTCTGGTGGATGAATCCGAAGATGGACACTCCGGTTAATATATCCACCTGGCTTCCTTGGATCGCGTTTCTAATGAAGCCTTGGAGAGTTTCCTTCGGGAGAAAAATATAGGAAACCGCTTCGAAAAAGAGAAGGACCAATGCCGGGAGAAAATGCGGGCGAATCCGAATCTCCCGATCCAATGCGAACTGAACCATATTTCGGGAGATAAGAAGAAGAGTTGGCCCCACTGCCCAGACTGCAGGAAAGAAAACCGGCCAGGCCCAGATGTGTTCCCAGGAACCGGGAACCAGACTCAGGCCCAACCGACTCTCCACCAAGGCGAGAATCAAGGAGAGAAAGAGCATCCCCCCGGGAGATCCGGTTTCTCTCTTTTTCGCAAGCTCCATGCAAGCGAGTAGGAGGCAAAGAGCCGTCCCGAATTGAATCCAAAAATGCAGTAAAAAAACCGGAAACTGGTCCAACAAGATTCTCCCGAAAACCGCAGGAAAGAAAAACCCTGGCCCCGAGTTTTGTCCAGTCGAAAGGTAATTTTCATCAATCTTACGGAAGGAAGGTTGACTCTTCGACCCTTTTCGCTTTTTCTATCGGTATGAGCGAATTTGTGGAATTAAAAGTGGGAGACCAGACCCATCGAATCCCCCTAATCACGGGAACCGACGGTAAGAAAGGAATCGATATCCGGGATCTGCACGACAAAACCGGACTCACCTCTTACGACCCAGGCTTCTTCAATACTGCATACGCGCAGAGTAAAATCTCTCGCAGGGACCCTCTCACCGGAGATCTACACTACCGTGGATACGACGTCGCGGAATTGGTCCATTATTCCACATTCGTGGAGACTAGTTATCTGCTCATCTACGGAGAACTTCCCAGCGAAAAGCAGCTTAAGGAATTTTCCACCAAACTTTCCAAACACAGCCTCATACACGAAGATATGATCAATCTATTCGACGGATTTCCGGGCAGGGCTCACCCTCTGGCGGTTCTTTCCGTAATGGTATCTTCTCTCTCCAGTTATTATCAGGACGAATACGAGGAATATTTGGATCGAGGCATAGACCAAGCCGCCAGACTACTCGCCAAGATCAGGACCATCTCCGCATTTTCCTACAAAAAGATGATCGGACAGCCTTTCGTTTATCCGGTAGATCGCCATCCTTATTGTACGAATTTCTTATATATGCTTTTTTCTCTTCCTTCTGTGAAATACCAACCTTTGGAAGACCACGACCGTATCCTAAACCAACTCTGGATTCTGTATGCGGATCACGAGCAAAACGTCTCCAACACGACCGTCCAACTTATCGGATCCACCCAAGCCAATATCTTCGCCTCCGTTTCCTCCGCGATCAACGCGCTCTGGGGTTCGAGAGAAGGTGGACGACAAGTCGCCGCAGTGGAACTCGTCGAAGATATCATCAAATCCAAACTTTCCGTGGCGGACTACTTCGAAAGAATGAAAAAAGGAGAAGCGATCGTCCATTCCACTTGTTTCGGTCACGACGCATATAAGGCAAAAAGTAAACGCTCCACTATCGCGCAGAAATTATTCGTGGATTTTTATAAGCAAAAGAAACTGGATCCGATCGCGGAGATTGCGCTACAAGTCGACGAGCATCTAAGCAAGGATTCCTTCTACTTGGAAAAGAATCTTTATCCGAACCTGGAATTCTACAGCGCTATCCTATTCCACAGTCTCGGAATTCCGAAAGAGCTATTCACCGCTATGCAGGCGATCGGTAAACTCCCCGGCTGGCTTGCACACTGGAGAGAGCAAAGGATGAACGAAAACCAGAGCAAGGTCCGCCCAAGACAGATCTACATGGGAGAATCTCACAGGAAGTATAAGCAAATCCTGGAGAGATAATTTCAATCACACTCGATCCGATCGCAGACTAAAACCGGACAGGGTAGTTCCGTACAAAAAAGATCGAAAAAGAGTACGTTAGTCCTTCTTTCAGGGCGGGATTTTTCGGAAAACTTCTCTCGCGACAGGGATCGATGCGGGGTCCGTTTATTGGGAATCCAATAAACGGACCGGAGCGGAGAGCCCGGCCCTCGCGACCTTCGGTTCCGTCGGATTCTCTTCTTTCGGAGGGAGAGTGAGCGAGGGAGTCGCCCCAAAACCTTCCTTATCTCCAGGGCAAAAAAAAACCGATCCCTCTCGGAATCGGCCTGAATAGGTTTCAATTCTGTAAGTACGTGTCGCTTTCTAATTAGTTAGACCGATTTTTATCGGATAAAGCTTTCAAGAACGATACTATCGAATTTACCTCTTCTGCGGAAAGCTCTTTTCCGAGTTGCAGGTAGGCCATTTTCTTAACCGCATCTTCCAGGGTTGCGACCTTTCCGTCGTGAAAATAAGGAGCCGTTAAGGCGATATTTCGGAGAGAAGGCACCTTAAAGAAGTATTTATCCGCGTCGACCTTGGTCACCGCGAATCTTCCCAAATCGACAGTATTCTCATACGGGTGCTCTTGTCCGAGTTTCCGGAAGCCGTTTCCTCCGAGTAAAGGCCCGTAATGGCAGGAAATACATCCTGTGCTAATGAAGGTTTCTAATCCTTTTTGCTCTTCGGAGCTGAGCGCCCTATGATTTCCATTCTGGAACTCGTCGAATCTATCCTTAGTCACCAAAGTTCTCTCAAAAGCAGCAATCGCTTCTGCCAAATTGTCATAGGTGATTTTCTTTTCCTGGTCCGGGAAAGCCTTAGCGAATAATTCCACATATTCCGGAATCTCGGAGAGTTTCTTTTCTACAGCCGCTTCGGAAGGCATCGCCATCTCTACCGGGTTCAATATTGGACCCTTGGCCTGTGCTTTTAGATCCGCCGCTCTTCCGTCCCAGAACTGGACGATATGGAAACCCGCGTTCAGAGAAGTAGGAGAATTTCTGTCTCCATTCTTACCCAGGGCTCCGGGAGAAGTCGGTAAATTGTCCACTCCGGCACCCTTTCCGACCGTATTGTGGCAGGAACTGCAAGATTGGGAATCGTTGATGGAGAGGCGTTTCTCGAAGTATAGTTTTTCCCCAAGAGCGATACGCTCCGGAGTATCTTTTTCGGACCCCGGCATCTTAGCTGGCAGGGTTCCGAAACTTCTCTTCGCATCCTCGATCAATTGTTTAGTCTTTTCGGAAGGTCCGCAGTCAGTCAATACGACCGCTAAGACCAGACCGAATGTCAGGATTTGTCTTTGATTCATGTTTGATCACCACAGTTTAGAATCATTCTAATTCATGTAGGATCCCGGCTTTCCGGGGATCCGGCAAGCGTTTTTCCGAAAAACCCGGAATCTGGAAACCAATTTTAAGTCTGGATCCGAAGTTCGAATTCGAATTTTGCGGGTTCGCTCAATAAAAAGAATCTGGCCCCTAATTTCTCGGTCCTTGCTTTCAGATCCGCCTCGAAGGAACCTTCTCCTTCCTCGGTCTGGCCTAACGTTCCGGACATAAAGATCCGAAGTAGAATGGAATCTCCTTCTCTTCCCCAGAAAATTTTGGACGGCCCGCCTCTTCTTGCGCTCAATCGAATCACATCCAAAAAGATCCTTTGGATCTGCAGGCATTGATCTATCCGGAGTTTGTTAGATACGGTCTGTATCTCCGAGTCGGAGAAATCGGGATGTGAAGCCACATACTTACGTATCTCCCCCTCCACCAATTCCTCCTTTCCTCCCTGATGGTGCATTAAATCCAAGATGTCCCTGACTCCTGAAAGTGTTTGATTCAGCTCCGATTTCAATTTCGTGAGCGAACGATCCGTACTTTCCTTGGATTCCAATTGGTGAATGAGAGAATGCAGTCCCTTATCCATGGACTGGTCCACTAGGCTCGCGTACTTGGCCTTCTCCTCCGCATTTACCCTCAATTGCTCGTTGTATTTGGATTGGAGTTCCGCGAATTTTTCCGCTTTTTCCAAATCCTTAGCGAATCGGATCGAAATAATATACGAATTGAATGCAATGAACCCGACTAAAGTTACGGGAAAGCTATACGGCATCAGAAAATACTTCTCGTAAAGCCCGAAGATCACGTCGTTCATCATTCCTACCGCAAGAATCATTCCGGACAAAAAGACGGTTCGCGCGCGAGGCTCTCCGTCGATCCAAGCCCTTACGAGAAAATAGATTAAAAATATAGCATATACCGGGGGAAAAAACATAAATCGTCTGTATACTTCAATAATTTCCTCCTCTCCCAAAAGAAGGATAGCTAAGAAAAAGACCCCCATAGTGGACATGAAGATAGCCAGCCACTTCGCTCCAAATTGTTTGGGATACATATTCCGGAGAATCAAAAAGATGGATGGAACGAGACAAACCTCGCAAAAGAATTCGAAGCGTATTCTCATGTCCAAAGGTAGCCCCGGCGTGAGAAGATACTGCAATCCGGAAGTCACAAAGGAATAGAACGCCACTAAAAAACAGAACAAGGAGAAGAATAGAGGAGTCAGATCCTTGCGATACGAAACGAAAAAGATCAGATGGTAAAGTCCCACCGCGGCAAGTATTGCTATGAGCGCCGTATCACGGATCATTTCGAATTGGATCTCGGACTTAAGTACATCCATATCCCCCAAAAGGAAATCGCTCCGGATCCCTCCTTTTAGGAAATTTCCCTTATAATTCGATACATTGACCACTAGCTCCGCTTCCGGAGAAGGGATATGGAAAATTCTGGATCCGGGATGAGCGAAGAATTCCGTCGATGCTCTGCTCGTTCCGGTAATTCCGTTGGCGAATATCTGCCTTCCGTTCAAATATACCGCGTATACTCCGGGCAGCCTGGGAACCAGCACCGCCAAATTGCTTTGTTCTACCGAAGAATGTATGCCGACTCGGTAAGTCCCGTGCCCTTGCATAGTATACTCCGGGTCGTATTCTCTCCAGATTCCTTTTACCGGATAATATTTTCCAGAACTAGGAAAGCCTTTCGAAGTAGAATATAAATGATTCCAACTGAATTCCCAATCCCCTCGGATCGGAAACGTTTTTCCCCAATGATTGACAGAGGCTATATCCATCTTTCCTTTCTCCACTTTAGGTGGATTGAAAGGGATTTCCTCTTCCCCGCAGGCGAAAAACAATAAGGCAAGTAGGATGCAAATCCGTTTACGGGGAAAATCGAATCGGAGAATACATTCGGTCACAATCATGATCAAAAAATTTTTAATAGAGATTGCAAATGAAAAACTTCGCCTAAACAGGAATAGACTAAATCGTCTCTCTCGGAATAGAACAAAATCGTAATCCAAAGAAACTCCCCACTTAAGGGATGCCTTGTCATTTCTTGGTTCGTCTGGATCTTTCTATTTTAAACGCGATCCCTTGGGCATTGATTTGGGAATCGAAGCCTATGAATCTTCTCTCCTTCTCTGCATAAGAAAGGTTTTTTTTATGTATCTGATCTTCCAAATAGGAACGAATTCTATTCTCGCAAAAAGACACCAAGACTTCCCCCGAAAATCCTGTTTTCTCCGCGGAGACCCAAATCCTTTTCATGGCTGAAAGTCCTTCCCTCATTTGAGCGGCCCCACCTTGCATATCTTCCCAGGTTCCGAAATGAGTCAAATAGGCCTTATCGGCTCCCGTCGCGAGAATCTTGTCCACGGAAGATAATGCCTCTTCCGGATCGAAATCCGTAGGAGTTGTGGAAGGATATAATAAGGAATCCTTTCCTTTTCTAAAGATTCCGTATCCTAATCCGAAAGTATCTCCCGTAAAAATCCCGTTGGTCAATGAATCATATATGCAAAAATGGTGATTGGCATGCCCTTTTGTATGAAGGAATTTTAATGTTCTTTTGCCCCAATGGATTTCCTCTCCATCCTGCATGGTCCGAACCCTGGACTCCGGCACCGGCAAAATTTCTCCGTATAGTTCGTAATACTCCTTTTCGCCGTATACCTGGATAGAGCTTCGTATGAGCCGAGCGGGATCTATGATATGAGGGGCCGCCTTGGGATGGGCGAGAATCTTAGCGTTCGGGCAAGCCTTCGCTAAATTTCCCGTTCCACCCGCATGGTCCAAATGCACATGGGTGATGATTATATAATCCACCGCCTCTCGGGAAATGCCTTCTTCCCTAAGAGCTTCCAAGAGCAAAGGTACCGCGGAGTTTGTATTGTTCTCCACGAAAATAGCACGATCTCCGTCTATCACTAGATAGGTGCAGGCAAGCCCGGGCTCCACATAATTGCAATCAATGACTCGAACCTGATCCAATGGTTTCTCCGAATTCGATGGATGGAAACTTAGACGAGTGCTTGCGACCTAAACCACGGACTCCGAGGCGATGGAATGTGAAGAATCGACCGAACCTATATCCCGATCCAAGAACTCATCCGGTATCGACCCCAAGGCCTCCAAAAGTAGATTCGGGTTAGGATTAGAATGCATTTTTTCGGTGAGAATTCTACGATAACTGCGAGCTCCTCGGATCTCATGAAACGCACCTAGTAAATGTCTTAAGATTCGACTCGGCTTTTCTCCGTCGGCGGTCTTTGCCCGAACGTATTCCTGCATTTCTACGAAGATTTCCCTCCTGGTTCTTTTCCGGATAGTACTTCCGTAAAAGAGAGAATCCACTTGGGAGAATAGAAAAGGATTCTCATAAGCGGCGCGACCGATCATGACTCCGTCTACTCTAGTCAGATGAGAAGAGATTTCTTCGAGGGTTTTTACTCCCCCGTTGAGTTCGATTTTGAGATCCGGAAAGCGTCTTTTGATCCCATACACATCCTCATAACGCAAGGGAGGAACGGATCTGTTTTGGGCCGGACTCAATCCGTCTAATATTGCGATTCTTGCATGAATCGTAATCCTTTCGGCCCCGGCGCGGCTCACTATACTTACGAATTCTTCCAGGTCGTCGAAACGATCCTTTCCCGGAATTCCGATCCTACACTTAACTGTGACCGGAACGCTTACCGAAGAACTCATTGCAGCTATCATCTCGGCGACTTGATTCGGATCCCTCATCAGACAGGCTCCGAAATTCCCTTCCTGGACCTTATCGCTAGGACATCCCACATTTAGATTGATTTCCGTATAACCGTAATCTTGTCCTATTCTAGAAGATTCTGCGAGCGCCTTGGGATCATCTCCACCTAACTGCAACGCTAACGGTAATTCTTCCGGAGAAAAAGCCAAATGCCTTTCCTTATTTCCCCGAAGTATGGCTCCCGTAGTGATCATTTCGGTATATAATAACGTATGCTTCGTGATGAGTCTCAGGAAATATCGAAAATGACGATCCGTCCAATCCATCATAGGCGCGACAGAGACAGGGTAAAGAATCGGCTTTTCTTTTACGGAGTACATAGGAGGGGGCTGGTACGATCCTGCGATCGGGGTCCAAGCAGTCAAGCCCCAAGAAATCGACTTGGTTTGATTTCCGGATCCGAGATTCTGGTTCTGCAATGGGTCTTAAGCGAATGAAGTCTTCCGTTCTTCTCAAAGCTTGGATCCTATCTTTCTCTCTATTACCGATTTCCTGTAAGACCCTCAATAATGTCTTGGATTCGATTATCATTAATGCCGGGGCGGAATACACTTCCTTGGACTTCCTGACCCATCCTCCTCATTTACAAGGATTTCCGGTTCGTAAATTCTCGGACCAAGCTTCGGATACGGACACTACCAGCGTAAGTAGGGATTCCTCCGTCACTCGCGCCTTCTATTCCATTGGTTCCGTACCGAGTAGAATTCCGGGCACCGCGGATATGAAGGGATTCTTTTCCTTTTTAAGCGGACTCGCCTGGTCCTTTAACCTGACCTCTCCCCGTACTTACAGAGGAAATTTGGTGAATTATCCGGACGACGGAAGAAATTATAAGACTCCGGAAGAATACGTAACGAACCAGCTCTTTCCTTTGCCCGGCCAATTGGGTAGAAACATGGAATACATTTATGAGGATTATCAAATGTATTTCACCCTGTATTTAGGTTACTACCAGGGGACCGATATCAATTTCGGAATAGGACCCATTTACGGAGTCGCATTCTACAGAATGGATATCATTGAGAACGAGCGTAGGATCTCCAGCGTGAAGAACGAGATCCAGGAATTGAAAGGCGTTAGAGTATTATTCGAATATAATGTCGGAAAATTCTTTCCGGATACGATCCTTTATAACGCCTATTTTTTCACGGAGATCACAAGCTTCGGAGATCTGGACGGGAAAGGTATGGGAATCAAAAACCAGGTACTTACTTCCAACGGTCTCCCCGCTCCTTCCCTCTATATGACGATGACTACCTATCGTATGGGTATCCGCAAAGAACTCCAACTCTCCAAAGAGCCTCATAAGAAAGAGGAAGGCCCCGCTTATCCTCCTCTTAAGAACCTACCTTCGGCGGGACTTCCTAAAAAGGACGACGGGGAAGTTTCCACCGATCCGGATAGTCCGGGATGATAGAATGGAAGGAAAATAATACTCCGGTATCCACTCAATTCGGAGATATCTATTTTTCGCCCGAGAACGGCTGGGAAGAAACCAAACATGTTTTCCTAAACGGAAATCGCTTAGAGGAAAGATTAAAATCCTCCGAGCATGCTAAGTCCCACTTTTCCGTTCTGGAATTAGGATTTGGGACCGGTCTGAATTTCTTCGCGACTTGGTATCTCTGGCAAAGGATCAGGGAAAAATCGCCTTATTCCGTTCTCAGATTCGTTTCCTACGAATTATATCCATTAGAAAAATCTGAAATTCTCAAAGCCCTTTCGGTCTTTCCCGAGATGTCTGATCTTGTATCCGTTTTCTCGGAGAAATACCGCTTCTTAGTGCCCGGCTGCAATTCGTTCGTATTCGAAAAAGAGAATTTGATTCTGGATCTTTGGATCGGAGACGCGGGGAGTCTTCTGCCCAAGACTTCGGGCAAATTCGACGCTTTCTTTTTGGACGGATTCGCTCCTTCCAAGAATCCGGAATTATGGAGCCAGACAATCGCCTCCGAACTAGGAAGACTCGCTAAAACCGACTCTACCCTCGCCACTTTTACCGTGGCCAAGCTCGCAAAAGACAGTCTGACTCATGCGGGGTTCTCTCTCTCCAAACTTCCCGGCTACGGAAGAAAGAGGGAAATGCTCGTAGGAACTTATTCTTCGCAAGAAGTTATAGAGAATGAGGATCCGGTATATTCTTCCCGTAGATTTCCCAAGTCGATTCCGAAAAAAATCCTAGTCATAGGCGGAGGTCTTGCAGGAGCCTCCGTCGCTCGAGCCTTCGCCTGGAGAGGTTTTTCCGTCCGGGTTTGGGACGAGGAGAATCCTTTAAGGGCCTCTTATATTCCGAAAGCGATCTCCCATCCTCATATTACAAAAACAGAAAGTACTCCCAGCTTGTTCACCTTAAGAGGCCTCGGTCATTCTTTGCGTAGGTATCCAGACCTTCTCCCCGAAAATGCCTACGGGATTTCCGGAACCCTACAGGCGACCAACGAGGATATGCCTTGGGCAAGATTGGAATCCGGAACCGAAGCACACCATCTCTCCGAAGAAATCGCTCTTCTAAAGGAGAATCTTTCTCCTCAATTTCATGCAGATAGAAAGGGAATCCGATTCCCTTCCGGTTTTTGGACGGAAACCGATGTTTTAGTGAGAAGCCTACTCTCCCACCCTAAGATAGAATACGAAAAAGGAAAAATCTCCCGAATCCGACAAGACGATAGCGGATGGATCCTTCTCTCCGAAGAAGGGAACGCATTGGACAACGGTTCCGTTTTGGTACTCGCGAATTCTTTCGGAATAGAGGCCCTACTCGCGGACCTGGAAGGAGAGTGCATCTTCCCTCTCGTAAAGGTCAGGGGTCAGTTAGAAGAATTAGAAGATCCTAATATTCTAAAATCAGACGATCCTGTCCGCATCTCGGAACATTATCTCACTCCTAATATCTTAGGAATCCGGGTCCTAGGTTCCACTTTCGACGAATTCGATTTGGATCCGAATCCCAGGGAAAAAGACAGGAATTCCTTATTGGAATATGCGAGAAAAACCCACCCCGATATCGACTGGAGTCGACTCAAGGTATTAAGGGAATTCGTCGGAATCCGTTTCCAAACCAAGGACCGCTTTCCGGTATTAGGTCCCTTACATTCTCCCCATGCTTTTAAGAAACAATATTCCGGGATCTCTTTGCCTAAAAACAAAAAGAAAGAATTCCCTTTTTTAGAGCCGATTCCGAACCTGTACGTGTTCGGGGGACTGGGTTCCAGAGGAGTGATATCCTGCCTTTTAGGCGGTGAGATTCTGGTTTCTTCCATACTGGGCGAACCGTTACCGGTCGAAAAGGACTTGTACTCTTCTGTGCATCCTTCAAGATTTCTATTTCGTAAGATCAGAACCCTGGAACCTAAAGGAGATCCTTAAACCTTGGCCCGAAAAGAAAATACCCTACCCGGAATAAAAGAAGACTGGACTAGGCTATTACTCTCTCATTTCGGATTTTCGAATTTCAGACAAGGACAATGGGAAGCAATCCGCTCCTTGAGTCAGGGCAAGGACGTGCTGGCAGTTCTTCCTACAGGAGGAGGCAAATCTCTTATCTACCAATTGCCTTCTTTCGCGGATTCGGACAAACTTACGATCGTGATTTCTCCACTGATCGCTCTCATGAAAGACCAGGTGGACGGTCTGAAAAGTAAAGGAATGTCCGCGGCTTATTGCAATTCTAGCCAGGACGAATTAGAACAGGTAAGAATTCTCTCAGGTGCCGCCACCGGAAAGATCCGAATTCTATACGTCTCTCCCGAGAGAGCAGTTTCCCGTTCTTTCTTAAATTTACTTCCCAAATTTCCTATAGGAATGGTGGCAGTGGATGAGGCGCATTGCGTTTCCCAATGGGGACACGATTTTCGTCCCGAGTACAGAAAGCTACATACGTTACGTCCTCTTCTCCCTTCCGGGACTCCCTGGGTCGCCTTAACCGCCACCGCGACGGATAAGGTTAAAAAGGACATCAGCGACAGCTTAGGCCTTAAAGAACCGGAATTCGTACAAGGGACTTACGCTCGGCCGAATTTGAAATTCTCGGTTTTGTATCCGGAATCCGAACGGGATAAGGAATCTCTTCTTTCTTCCATATTAGAAAAAGGTAATTTTAGAAAATCCGGATCCGGTAAGGCTATCGTTTACTGCGCTACTCGCGCCAAAGTGGACGAACTCTACGACCAACTCAAGAAATCCGGTTACAAAGTGGGCAAGTACCATGCGGGAAGAACGGACTCCAGCAGGGAAAAGACCCAAGACGGTTACAGCTCCGGTAAGACCAATGTGCTTGTCGCCACGAACGCGTTCGGCATGGGGCTGGACAGCCCGGATGTGCGCTTGGTTCTGCATTATCAGGTCCCTTCTTCTTTAGAGAGTTATTACCAAGAAGCCGGGCGTGCGGGAAGGGACGGTAGAACCTCCGAATGCGTCCTATTCTTCTATCCGGGAGATCTGAGCCTCCAAAGTTTCTTACTCTCCAAGGAAGCCAATTATAAGGGAGGAGAAACCCTTCTCTCTCATGTGAAATCCTATGTAGGATCTTCCGATTGCAGACAACGTATACTCTGCGGTTATTTCGGAGAAGAAACCGAACCCTGCGGAAACTGCGACTCCTGTTCCGATTCCGAAATTTCCGAATCGGGCAGAATCGCCTACCAAGAGAGGGAAAAGCGCAAAGCCGAGAAAAAGAAGGAAAGAGAATCCCATTCTTTCAGCCAGGACGAGATTCGATCCGTAGAAGGACTGGTCTCCGAATATCCCGCAAAATTCGGTAAAAAGATCATAGCGGGAGCGCTCAGAGGGTCCCAGGCAAAGGACGTATTAAGAAGAAGGTTGGATCGTTCCTCCTACTATGCCTCCCTACGACACGTACCGGAAGAATCCATTCTGAAATTATTGGAAGATTGGCTCCTCTCTAAAAAGCTCTCGGTCAAAGGGGACAAATATCCCAAGATCTATCTGAGCGCTTACGGTAAACCCAAACCTAACAAGGAATCGGAAAACGGTAAGATTAAGAAAGCGCCTTTGAGCGGAGATAGGCTGTTATTAAACGAACTCAAGAATTTCCGGGATCGCATCGCACGTAGGAAGAAATGGAAAAAATTCATGGTACTACAAAACCCGGTATTAGTCCGGATCGTAGCTCAGAAACCCGAAAGTCTGGAAGATCTCATTTTAATCAAAGGGATGGGAGAATCTAAAGTACAGCAGTACGGAAAAGAAATCCTGGAGATCCTGGAAAAATACTGATAGGGAGCGACTCGGATTCAGAATAAGGAAGGAAATAGGTCTTCTTCCAATTCTACTTTGACAGCGGTCTTCTTTCCGGAAGTTTCCGGATGCGACAAACTTAGACCCAATAATCGAATCGGAAAAACGGAACGACCGCCAAGTAGGAACTCCTCCAATAATTTGGAACCGATGCGGTAGAGTTCATTCTTATCTAAAAAGGAATAATCCAACGTAATACTGCGCGTCTTCTGGGTAAAATCGGAGAATTTCACCTTAAGAGTGACCGTCTTTCCAGGAAAGGAGCTCTTGAGAAGTCTCCTTTCCAATTCCTCGGCGATATCCGCGAGCTCCCTATACAAGTCTTCCGTACGCTCCAGATCGGAGGAGAATGTGGACTCTGCACCTAAGGATTTTCTTTCCCGATAAGGCTCCACAGGTCTATCGTCCTGCCCTCTACACACGAAATAAAACCAGCGACCCGATTTACCGAAATGCTTATCCAAAAATTCCAGAGTTTGGTTTTTTAAATCGATACCTTTATAGATCCCGAGCCCATTCATTTTTTTTAATGTAACTTTACCGATCCCCGGAAAAACGCCCACGTCCAAAGTGCCCAGAAAACGATCCATATCTTCCGGTCGAACCACGGTCATACCGTTCGGTTTGTTCATGTCCGTAGCGATCTTAGCAAGGAATTTGTTTACCGAGACTCCCGCGGAGGCGGTAAGCTCCGTTTCGGAAAATATCCTCTCTCGGATTTCTTTTGCGACGACGCTCGCGTAAGGAATATTCTTCTTGTTTTCGGTAACGTCCAAATAGGCCTCGTCCAGTGAAAGCATCTCGACTAGATCCGTGTATTCCAAAAAGATATTCCGGATCTGAGAGGATACTTTGCGATACGCCTCGAACCTAGGGGTGACGAAGATCGCGGAAGGACATAGACGAGCCGCCTGAGAACAAGGAATCGCCGACCTCACTCCGAACTTACGAGCCTCGTAACTAGCGGCACATACTACTCCCCTGGAATCGGGAGGTCCTCCTACTATGATGGGTTTGCCTCGATAATTGGGATTGTCCCGTTGCTCCACAGAAGCATAAAAAGCGTCCATATCGATATGCAAAATCTTTCGGACCATAACGTAGGAACTCCATACTAAACGGATATTTAGATTAGTCAAGGCTAATCCAAGGTCCGAAGGTAAGTCAAAACGTAGACCTTTTCGGCACCGTTTCTTTTTAGGATCCGACTCGCTTCGTTCACGCTGGCTCCGGTCGTAAATACGTCGTCGAGTAGAAGGATCCGCTTGGGACAGACGCCTTTCCATTCTTCCCGGATTTCCCAGGCTTCATGGGCATGGAAGAATCTTTCCGCATAACTTTTTCCCGCCTGTTTATCTTTGCTTTTCTTATGCAAAGGTCGTATTTCAGGTATTTTTAATGTGTTGGATACGATATCGCTCAATCTTTCCGTAGGACGAAACGGCCTATTTTTGGATCCGAACCATCCTCTTTTTTGATGACTAGGCAAAAGGCAATACGCCTCCCAAGGTTCGGATCGAATGCTTCTTAAGACTTTTTTCGCACCCAATCCGAGAAAGAAGGAAAGGGAATATTCTTGCCGAGTCTTCAATCGATTCAAAGCCAGACTTAAAATATCGCTTCGATCGTGAATGCTGAGAGCCCGATCGAAAAATACGTTTCGGGAATCGCAGAAAGAACATAGCCCGGACTCAGGAAGCAGATTCGAACATACTCGGCAACGAGGTCCTTGCCTCTTGGGTCCGGCCTTACGGATACAAGGCCCGCAAAGTGCGGTATGCCTAGAGTAATAGTCCTCTTTGCCGCAGACCCCGCAGTTCAGTGGAAAGAAAAGATTCAGAAG
This sequence comes from Leptospira wolffii serovar Khorat str. Khorat-H2, assembly GCF_000306115.2. Lineage (NCBI taxonomy): Bacteria > Pseudomonadati > Spirochaetota > Leptospiria > Leptospirales > Leptospiraceae > Leptospira > Leptospira wolffii. Next base: position 193,869 of record NZ_AKWX02000023.1, on the reverse strand, counting down.
AAAGATGCAGATTCGATAAACCATTCTTATACGGTTCCTGCATCACAGACGATACGCGCTTTTTTTGAAAAAAGCCTCCTTCTTTCGGCGGAAAGCAAAGCTTATCTCAGTAAAGGTAAATTAATTATAGATTGAAGTTTTAATATACCTTGTTCAAATTCAGCCCTATGAAGGCCTGGAAAAAGATTCCGTATTTGACGTTCCTCTTAATTCTCTGGGGAGGACAGGACCTTTTTGCGGAAAAGCAAACCATCTATCTCAGAAACGGTCAGATACTTCGCGGAGAGATCATCCAACAGGCCCCCGCAACACTAAAAATTCGCTTGGAAGACGGCACCGTCAAAGAATTGATCAAAAAACAAATCCAAAGAATCAGCTTCCGCGAGCCGAGCGCCAAGGAACTGAAAGAAGCGGAGGAAAAGGCCAAGCAAGCGGAGGTCGAAAAGACTCCGGAACCTCCTCCTGAAGTTGCCGCTCCCCTCAGGGAGGAGCCGCCTTTCGTTCCGGCAAATCCTTTCGATATGGATCGAACCAAACGTAAGGATCTGGAAATCTGGGCCGGATTAGGATACGGATCCTACGCGCCCTCCACCGAACAATATTGGGAAAAGGCGACTTCCCAAATAGCTTTACTTTTCGGAAGTGTCCCGCAAACGATTAAAAACCCTAGTAGAGAACGAGGCCCGTCCCGAAGTCTCTCCATCGTTTACAATTGGAGGAGATTTGCCTTTGGATTGCATGGAAACCATTTCGAGGGAAAAACTCATTTCGAAACTTTGCAATCCTCGAACCCACTGAATTATAACGAAGTTACGGGTTCCCTTTCTGAAAAGCAGAGTATCCTGAAAGCCGATCTTTCTTTTCTAGCTTTAACGAATGCAAGATTCGATCTGAGCCCTAGCCTCGGGTATTCCCAAATTTGGGGTAAGTCAAGTGACGGGAAAGGTTTAGGTATCGGAGTCTATGACGGAGCTATAATCTCCACACCGACCTATCAGTATTCTTATCTGGAGCACCTAAGAGGGCCGTCCGTTGGTCTGAAGACAACGATACGTATAAACGAGCGTTGGGAGAATAGGATAGAATTGCATTATCTTATGTTGACCGGTAACCAGTTCGGATCCATAAAGTTTGCCGATCCTTTTACCGGCGGACCCAGCAGTACAGCGGCCCAATCCAGTAATGTAAGTTGGCAGGCTAAAGGTTTGCAGATCTCATACAAATTAGCTTATCGATATACTCCGACGCTTTCTTTCTGGGTAGGCTTTCAATACTTCGACTGGAAATACAGTGTGGGATCGTTGGACTTAGATATCCAAACCGGAGATGGGCTTACCAACCCGCAGCCTATCGAATTACCTATCTTAGAACAGATTTTAATTCGCTCCGCAGCGGCCTCCCTTTCCGCCAACAGTCGATCCACTTCTGTAGAATTAGGTGCGGCTAAAAGATTCGAATTCGGAAAAGGAAATTAGAACATTCTACTTAAGTTCTTTTTTCCAGGGCCTTACGTATGAATTTAAGCATGGCCTGAACGACTTTTTCATCGTCCGTCGCGTCCTCGCCCAGATAGATCCTCATTCTTTCCCTGTAATACTCGGTGGCGTAGGAGAATTGTAGGATCATAAACAGATTATCGATGCAGAATGCGAAGATTCTTTCCTCTATCTCCGGGTCGATCAGACCGGAACTCTTAGCTTCCGAAAGAAGAGAAGTATACACCTTTGCGGAAATGCTTTCCAATTCGGAAGACAATCTCTTGATCAGATCGGAATTCCCTTCGGCGGTCATTTCGTTATAGAGTCGGATGATGTCTCTATTCTCTCTGGAATGCCTTTGGATAATTCTGAGAATACTCTCTATCTTACCGAATAGATCGCTTTCCTCGTGTAGGACCTCCTCCAAAGTTTTTTCCAACTGACCGATTCCGTGCCCTACCGCAGTCAGAAAGAAGTCCTCTTTTGTCTGAAAATACTTGTACAAGGAGCCGACGCTGATCCCGGCCTTTTTAGCTATAATATTCGTATTGGCGTTATTAAAACCGCGACTGGCGAACTCGGAAATGGCCACCGCAAGGATCCTGGCCCTCTTTTCCTCCGGAATTTTATCAAAAGTTTCCCGATTGTGCTTGGTAGGTGTATTCACAGATAGTCCTCTTTTCTCGCGAATAGAAAGGCCCGCAAGGGAATCTCGGAAAAATTCCGGCAACTCCGCCTTTCGGATATTTTCTAGTTGACAGTGAGTGAGCATTCACTCACTGTCAACCTATATTCCGCCCCAAAGGAAAAAGAATATGTCCACCGGCTTCGCAATTAGCAAATATCCAGACGTAAAAGAGGTCTATAAGCAGCTAAAAGACCTGATCCAGCAGCCCATACGCTCCATTCGTAAGGACGAAATGGATACGTATCTCAAGGAATATTTCGATAAGAAATGCGCAAAGTCTAAGGTCATGATAGCCGAGGCTTCGGAGTACATTCCCGGAGGCGTGCAGCATAACCTGGCGTTCAATTATCCCTTCCCTCTCGTTTTTACCAAGGCTTCCGGAGCCTATCTGTACGATTTGGACGGAAACAAATACATAGACTTCCTACAAGCGGGAGGTCCTACGGTTCTAGGAAGCAATCCTACCGGTATCCGTAAGAAAGTGGTGGAGCTCTTGGAAACTACAGGCCCGGTCACCGGATTATTCCACGAATACGAACTCCGTCTTGCGGAAAAGATCGTAGAGCATATGCCTTCCGTGCAAATGTTCCGTATGCTGGGTTCGGGAACCGAAGCTTGTATGGCGTCCATTCGTGTGGCGAGGCTCGCTACTAAAAAGAAGAATGTGGTAAAAATGGGAGGAGCTTACCACGGATGGAGCGACCAACTCGCCTATGGTCTCCGTTTACCGGGCACCAGACATTTCGAATCCCACGGAATTCCTAAGCACGTATTCAAATATACCCAAGAGTTCTATCCCAACGATCTAAACGCGCTGGAAAGAGTTCTGAAAAGAAACCGTTGGAGAGGCGGCACGGCTGCGGTCATATTAGAACCGGTAGGTCCTGAAAGCGGAACCCGTCCTCTGGACATGGACTTCAATAAAGGAGTTCGTGAACTCTGCGATAAGTACGGGGCTCTTATGATTTTCGACGAAGTCGTGACCGCATTCCGTATCGGTCTCAGCGGCGCCCAAGGTTATTACGGAGTCACTCCGGATTTGACCGTATTCGGTAAAGTGGTTGCCGGAGGTTATCCTTCCGCTGGAGGACTCGGCGGAAAGAAAGAATACATGAAGTATCTATCCGCAGGTCTCCAAACAGGAGTCAAAAAGGCTCTGATCGGCGGGACCATGGCGGCAAACCCGTTAAGCTCCGCAGCCGGATATTTCACTCTTTTGGAAATCGAGAAACAAAAAGCCTGCGAGAAAGCAGGAAAAGCGGGAGATAGAATCACCGCGGGTTTACAAAAACTCATTAAGAAGTATAATCTACCGTTCGTAGCCTTTAACCAAGGATCCATCTGCCATTTGGAAACGGTCGGAACCATGCTTTTGGAAATCGATATTAAGAAATTCTGGAAGATAAAATCCACCATCAAGGAAGCTCATCTTCGCAAAAAAGCAATGGAAGAAATGGGAGCGGCATATATGGCGGAAGGTATCGTGACTTTGGCGGGAAGCAGACTCTATACGAGCGCCGCAGATACCGACGCTGTGATCGACGACGCTTTGAAAAGATTCGACAGAGTCTTCCAGAAAGTGGAAGGCGTTGTAAGATAGATCCCGGATAGGAGAGTAGAATATGGAACTGGAAAAAGCAAAGAAACTGGTGAGAGATACCGGAATTCGTCTGGTAAAATCCGGTTTGATCGCCCGTACCTGGGGAAATATCAGCCAACGTATCGACGAGGATACTTTTGCGATCACTCCCACCGGAAGAACCTATCACGATCTGACTCCGGATGAGATCGTGCAAGTGAATCGACACGACCTCACTCATGTAGGAAAGATCAAGCCTTCTTATGAAAAGGGCCTGCATGCCGCAGCCTATGCTTTACGATCTAATATCGGCGCTGTGATACATACCCACCAATTGCAAGCGGCAGTGGTTGCTGCGGCAGGAAAGGACGTCCCCGTTTTGGATTCTCAAATGAAAAAGATCATCGGAGGCCCGGTTCTTTGCACGAACTACTCTTTGCCAGGAACCAAGAAACTGATCCGCATGGCAATCGAAGCATTGGACAGATCGGGGAGTAAAGCGGTTCTACTTGCCAACCATGGAACTCTTTGCGTGGGTAAGGACATGGAAGACGCCTTCCAAGTCGCATTGGAATTGGAAAGAGCCTGCAAAGCATTCATAGAAAAGGAGTTCCTACGAGTTTCCGGAGCCAAGAAAGGAGATAGAGAGTCTATCCGGTCCTGGTATCTCAAAAACTATTCTCTGGAGAAAAGCGCATGAAGATACCGGAAAGCCCCATCGAGCTACAGGAATTCCTACCTCAATTGGTAAAGGAAGGAATCCTGGATAAACAGGGATGCGCAAGCGTGAAGATCGGAAAAAGCATTTGGATCACTCCTAAGAAAGCCGATCTAAACGTAATCGGAAAAAAGAATAAGAACGTTTTATTAGAAATACCTTTAGTAGCGGATCAAATTTTTCCGAAAGACGTTCCGGAGGAAGCGGCAAAACATCTGGCTTTGTATCTAGCGAGGCCCGAATTCAACGTTATCTTGCATTCTACTCAGGAGAATGTGCAAACCTGCTCCATGGCGGGAGAAACCGTTCGTCCTTATTTGGACGATATGGCTCAGATCGTAGGCCCGAATGCTAAAGTAGTAGGCAATTCTAACGATCCGCAATCCCTCAAGAAACTCGTATCCGCAATTGCCAGAAGGAACGCGGTTTACGTGAAGAATGCGGGAGCGCTCTGCGCTCATAAGACTCTGGACGACGCCCATGCGGTATGCATGGTTTTAGAAAAGGCAAGTAAAGCCTTCGTGGAATCCAGAATTCTAGGCGGAGGAAAACCTGTCCCTTGGCTGGAAGCGGAAGCCATCCGTTTCGTTTACCAAAGAAAATACTCCAAACAAGCGGAAAAGAATCGTTAAATCGTCCCCGCGAAGTGGGGACGATTTAACGATTCCGTCGGAGTTCCGACAAAGCGTTTTTAAGCTTTCGGCTTTCTCCGCAACTCTACCAGATAAGTTTCCATGCGTTGCGGTATACCCGAAAGCACGATCAAATATCCTGCCGAATAGCGAACACGTTATAAAATTGCGAGATAGTTTTTTATGAGGAGGACTTACTTTTCTCTTATATTTTTTCGTCTTAAGCCTGTATACCCTAGCTGATATTTTTATCAAGTAAACGCATTTTGTAAAAAATTTGTGGATGATACTTAATAAATTATATTATCTAAACCTTATACCTAGGGCTGAAAGCCGAGGCCTTACGAGAATGGAAGAAAAAAAGGAACTCATAACGGAGAGAATCATAGCCTCCGGTCCGGTCACGATCAACCGAATCCGATTCGGCCTCGCAGGACTCTTCTTGGCCTCGTTGGCCGCTTCTTGGGCCCAAAGTTCCGCAGCTCAGAATGCGGCTTATCTGATTGGCACGAGTGCGATGCTCGGCTATGCGATTTACAACCATCTTTCTTATAAGAAACAAGGTAAAATCCCCCCAATGGTAGGTAAGGTTTCCGTTCTTGCCGATATCACCATTCTTTCCGTAGTCATGTTCGTAGCTTCCTGGACGGATAGGGATATGGCCTCAGGGGTCATTCGCCAGATGGTTTTATATGCCATCAATATGATCTTCATCGTATATTCCGTTCTATTACTTTCTCCTACGGTGGCCAAACTCTCCGGAATCTTCAGCGTAGTCGGTCAAGGTTTAGTAATCCTGAATACTATCTTCAGAGGCGTGGAATTTACCGAAGACGAACTCAAAGTGATTTCTCCCGGGTATGCTTCCATTTCGGAACAGGCCTTGAAGCTCGTATTCCTAGCAGTCGTTTCCTATATCACACGGAGTGTAATTCTGATCTTCCGTAGGATCGGAGCAGTAGAGGAAGAATACTCGAATACCCTAGAACAGAAAGTGGACGAGAGAACGGTTGAAGTCACGAAGAGAATGGAAGAGATTCAGGCTCTCAAAGTGCAACAGGACGGTGACTATTATCTCACTTCTCTCTTGAGCAAGCCTCTCATGACCAACTGGAACACTTCCCAGGAAGTAAATACCACCTTCTACATTGAACAGAAAAAGAAATTCACTTTCAAGAACCGGGAATCGGAATTGGGAGGAGATGTTTGCATTAGCGGTAACCTTCTCTTCGGAGAGGACAGGGAAAAATGGACCTTCTTCCTAAACGGTGATGCGATGGGAAAATCCCTGCAAGGAGCGGGTGGTGCCATCGTACTCGGAACCGCAGTGAATAATATTATGACCCGCTCCGCCGGTCACGGTAAGGTAATAGATACGAGCCCGGAGAATTGGATTCGCCAGACTCATAGGGAGCTGGACGAGATCTTCAAGACATTCGACGGAACGATGATGGCATCGGTCATCTTCGGATTGGTGAACGATCGGACGGGGAAAATAATGATATTCAACGCCGAGCATCCTTGGGCTGTCTTATACAGGGACGAGAAGGCGTCTTTTCTCTCGACAGAACTTTCCGCCTGGAAATTAGGATCTCCTTTCGGTTCCAGTATTAAGATTCACGAATCCTATCTCCAGCCCGGAGACGTTGTATTCATAGGCTCAGACGGAAGGGACGATATCAATATCAACTCCCAAGGCACCTGGAAAATGAACGAGGATGAGACGTTATTCCTTCGTATCGTGGAAGAAGCGGGAGGAGAGCTGGAATTCATCTCGGACAAACTCCATGCGGTCGGAGCCATCGCGGACGACCTATCCTTGATTCGGATCGGATATAAGGAAGTCATTCAACCAGATCATCCGAAATATGCCGGGGCTGTCGAAAAGTATAACGAGGCTCGGATCCATATTCAGAGAAAAGAAATCCCGATCGCAATCGAGCTTTTGGAAACCGCTTGGAGTCTCGCTCCGAATTTCAAGGAAGCGCCTCGACTACTCGGTCAAATCCACTACGATCGAAAGGAATATACGAAAGCGTCCAGATGGCTGGAACGTTATCTTAGCTTGGATCCGGATTCCCAAAACATCTGGTTCCTCGCGTCCTTATGCTATAAACACATGAAGGATTTCAAAAAGGCCGCAGACGCTGCGGAAAAAGTCCGTCAGACCCAACCTCATAGGCTCGCCAATCTCATCAATCTATCGGACAATTACAGATTGCTAAACCAATTCGAAGACGCGCGTTCCGTCCTGGAAAAAGCCAAGGAACTGGACGGAGATAGCGCGCTTGTAGGAAAACTGGACGAGTTTCTTAGATCGAAAGGGTACTGAACTCCCTAGTAATCGCTTGCGTACGTAAGACTATTTTCCTACTCCGTTAGAGATGACTTCGTCTTTGTCGGGCTTCCGCCTCCCACCACCCTGAAAAGCCGCTCGTAAACCCGTATCCGGGTCACTTCATGTCTAAATTGAGATATTATTTGTCATTCCTTTGTGTAATTTTGCATATTAATTAATTATATTATCTTGACAGATCATTTCCGAGTTCGTCAGTCGCGGTTTTAATAACGCCAATACTAAATATTATAGCTAAAAAGGCCGGGACCAGCGTCGGCTCCCTGTACAAGTATTTTCAGACAAAAGAGGACTTCTTTCTATATCCGCTCGGACAAACCGATTCCATCCAGGGAATATTAGCTACAATCAACTCGTACGGAAAAAACCAAGTAACGATCTCGGATCTTGTTTCCGCAAATTTAGACCACCCTCTAACCTCCGTTCCGCTGACGATTACGGGGATTCAATTCGTGATTCAGGAACAGTATAAGTCTTTGAGCGATATTGCGTCGTATTACCAAGCACTGAGCGCACAAACGAATGGACGCCTTCTTCCTCCGGATCCGGGAAGTTTAGCGGAGGCAAGCGGGAATGTTCTCGGCCTGATTGCGGCGGGAATCACTCTTACAATCGGCAGTCAATCTTACATTACCAAGAATACGGATACTTTCGCGAGTATTGCCGCCTATTTCCAACTCACTCTGCAAGCATTAGGACAGCAGCTATCCGCGGTGTCGCTACTTGCCCCTGCTTCGAAACTCACTGTGTCTCCGCTTACATATACTAGTAGTCCTTCACTCGACGATACGTTAAATTCTTTGGCGCTATTCTTTAACATAGACGCGCTTTCTATCGCGACTACCAATGCGGATGTTCCCGGATTCTTCTCTCTTTTACTCGCGACGGACGAGGATTCCGCTCACGCTTATCTGAAACTTCCAGTGTTGGATGCCGCCCCTTTACCTATGATTCTTTCGTCCATGCAGTTCGCCGGTACTACGGCCAATTTAGCCGGCATGGCTTCCCGTTATCTCCTCCACGGTTTGCACTCACCCCCTATCTTCCGGTGACCCAAGAGATCCGAATCGACCGTATCAATAATCCTGCCGGAAATCCGCAGGCACTGACTCAGATATTAAATAATCTCTTTACCAATCTCTTTTCTGCAGTCCAGCAGCCGTCGGTGCAAAAAATGAAATTGAGCTGTAACTATGCATATTCAGAGAATGCAAACGTTCCCGATATCTTGCTCCCTGTTTTATTTTCGACTCCTTTCGATTTTAATATTCCGAACGATAGCCAAGGAATCCCTGCTTGCAATACGTCCCTCCCGAGAGAAGGATCTTCTTACGTCTGCCAATTGGCTTATGCTCTATGCCAATGGTTCCGTGTTAAATCTCCCCAAACAAACGGAAGTTTTCTCTTCGAAATCTGGATCTATAGTGATTTTACCGACTCCCAAATGCCGGTCCTGGATTTGCAAAACCTGGTACTTCCTATTGCCTCCATCTCGGACCTGATCACCAAAGGTTAATCTCCAATCCACCCCCGTGATATCGGTGCTTTGGCGGAATGGAGACGGATAGCCGACTTACGGGATTTCATAGCTCATGGCTATCATGAGATAGACGACGATATCATTCGGAATGTCGTCAGGAACCATCTAGCTTCTTTAAAAACTCGGATTATGAAAATCATCTCCAAGCAAGTTATAGGTACAGTAAAAAATAAAAAACCCCAAGGCAGAACGAACCGCCTCGGGGTATATCTCCCATCTCTAAAAGGGGAATTTATTTTTTCTTAGGTTTTGCCTTAGCCGGAGCTTTTTTCTTCACGACTTTGCTAGGAGCGGCCGCAGGTTTTTTCTTAGGCTTCGGAGCGGCTTCTTTTTTAGGCGCCTTCTCTTTTTTCTCCGGAGCCGGAGCTGCAGCCTTCGCTTTCTTAGCGTCGGAAACCGCTTCTCTCTTGTCTCTGATCTCTTGGAGAAGAGCAGGACGATCTTTGCGTGCGGTCAATTCGAGGATGCCCACTTCGGAGTTATCGGAAGGACGATTCACAAGTTTCAACAGACGAGTATAACCTCCGTTGGTGCTTGCGTAACGAACCGCGATATCTTCGAAAAGCTTAGTTACGATATTACGATCCTTCACTCTTTTCAAAACTTCGCGTTTATTATGAAGAGCTACTGCCGGAGCGATATCGGCAACCAGATTTCTCTTGGCTCTAGTGATGATTTTCTCCGCATGAGAGCGAACCACTTTCAGTTTAGCTTGGGTGGATTCGATTCTCTCGTATTTGAAAAGGCTTGTGATCATGTTATTGATCAACGCGTCTCTATGACCCTTTTCGCGGTTGAGATGTTTTACTTTATTTCTTTTGTTCATATTAGAAATCTCTCATTCCGAACGAAAGACCCAAACCGGCGAGTTTGGACTTAAGTTCCGCGAGACTTTGCTCGCTATAATGTTTGGATTTGGACATCTCTTCTTCGGATCTCTTGACGAGGTCTCCTACGAAATCGATTTCCAGACTACGAAGAACGTTCAGGGAACGAACGGAAAGTTCCAACTCCTCGACATGTTTGGAAAGAGAAGCCTTGAGTTTCTCGTCCGCCTCGTCGAGTTCGTCCTCTTCTTCTTCGAGTTCTTCTTCGAAGTTGATGAATACCGTAAGGTGCTCTTTTAGGATCTTAGCCGCTTGTGCAACCGCATCCTCAGGAGAAATAGATCCGTCAGTCCATACTTCCAGAGTCAGTTTTTCGTAATCGGATCTTTGAGCCACACGGGTCTCGGAAATCTCGAAGATTACTTTTTGGACCGGAGAGAAGATGGAGTCGATCGGGATAGTTCCCAGAACTTCTATGTCCTTCTTCTTATCTTCCGCAGGAACGTATCCTCTTCCTCTTTGGATTTCCAAATCCAGAACCAGATTCGCATCCTCGTTCAGAGTAGCGATATGAAGGTCGGGATTCATGATCTCGATGGAAGAATCTACAGCCAGATCTCCCGCTCTGAAATAGCCTGCGCCTTTCAGTTCCAAGTGGATCACTTTGCTTTGGTCTTTGTCCTCAGGCTCGTACTTGATACGAACTTGCTTGAGGTTCAGAATAATTCTGGTAACGTCTTCCGCGACTCCTTCGATATAGGAAAACTCATGGTTCACGCCTTCGATACGAAGAGCGGAAATAGACGCTCCTTCGATAGAGGACATGAGAGTCCTACGAAGAGAGTTTCCGATCGTGGTCGCAAAACCGCGTTCGAAAGGTTCCGCGACGAATTTTCCGTAGTTCGGAGTGTTCGCTTCGGTCGTAAATTCGATCTTTTTAGGACGTTTAAATCCTTTCAGTAAGCTTTTAAGAGACACTGGAAACCCTTCCCAATTAAATTACTTGGAGTACAACTCCACGATCACCTGTTCTTTTACCGGGATGTCGATATGATGACGCTCCGGTAGAGACAGAATTTCTCCCGAAAACTGGATGAAGTCGGAAGACACCCAAGAAGGAATATTATTCAAGGATTGAGCCAACTGGATGTTCTGAGTAATGAACCCGGAAGTCCTGAATTTAGGCTTAATCTCGATCTTATCGCCGACGCTCAAACGGAAAGAAGGAATGTCCACTTTCTCGCCGTTCACCAGAATATGGTTGTGAGCGATGAAGTTTCTAGCTTGGCGTCTGGTCACCGCGAAACCGAGGCGATACACCACGTTATCTAATCTTCTTTCCAGAAGCTGAAGAAGAATCTCACCGGTTACACCGTGAGAATGGGAAGCTTCTTCGTATAAGCTACGGAATTGTTTCTCTAGTAGTCCGTATGCTCTTTTCAGCTTTTGCTTTTCGCGGAGCTGAGCGCCGTACTCGGAAACTTTCGGTTTCCGTTTAGGTTGCATTCCAGGAGGTCCCTTTCTGTGGAACTTATCCTTATTGAAAGTAAAACTGGATTTGAGGTAGAGGTTTACTCCCTCTCTCCTCATTAGTTTAACGACAGGTCCTCTATATCTTGCCATATTATTCCTACCTTAAACCCTTCTTCTCTTACGGGGACGACAGCCGTTATGCGGTAAAGGAGTAACGTCCTTGATCATTTTAATGGAAAGTCCGCGAGCTACCAAGGAGCGAATTGCGGATTCACGTCCGATCCCAGGACCGGAAACGAGAACGTCCACTTCGGCCAAACCGGTAGAATCGATCGCTTTCTCTGCGGCGTTTCCTGCGGCGATCTGAGCCGCATACGGAGTGGATTTTTTGGATCCACGGAAACCCATAGCACCTGCGGTGGACCATGCCAGAGTGTTTCCTGCCAAGTCGGTGATGGTGATGATGGTATTGTTAAAAGAAGCGGTGATATAGACCTTTCCACGAGGAACGACCTTTTTCTCCTTCTTCTTAACTTTCTTTTCTTTCTTGCCTTTCTTATCTTCAGCCATGATTACTTAGTCACCTTTTTCTTGTTGGCAACGGTCTTCTTAACACCCTTACGAGTACGGGCGTTGGTTCTGGTTCTTTGACCGCGAACCGGAAGTCCTTTTCTATGACGCAGGCCTCTATAGCATCCGATATCCATCAATCGTTTGATATTGAGTTGGTTTTCGGAGCGAAGATCTCCTTCCACCTTGACGCTTTCCTCGATCACTTTACGGATCGCCGCTTCTTGAGCGTCGGTCAGATCCTTAACTCGGACCTTTTCCTCTACTCCTGCTTTGGCGAGAACCTTGCGGGAAGTGGATTGACCGATCCCGAAAATATACGTCAGACCGATAACGACTCTTTTTTCTCTCGGAAGATCTATACCTGCGATACGAGCCATGATTATGCTTGCCTTTGCTTGTGTTTAGGGTTGGTGCAGATCACGCGGATCACACCTTTTCTTCTGATAACTTTGCAGCTAGTGCAGATTTTTTTTACGGAAGTTCTTACTTTCATAACGTGTTCCTATTTTTTGCGGTAGGTAATTCTACCCTTGGTCAAATCGTAAGGAGAAAGCTCCACGGTGACTTTGTCCCCTGGGAGGATTCGGATATAATGCATTCTCATTTTGCCGGAAATATGAGCCAATACTTTGTGCCCGTTTTCCAGTTCTACGCGGAACATCGCGTTTGGAAGAGGTTCCAAAACGGTACCGTCCACGGTGATTGCATCTTCTTTTGCCAAGTTACGCTAACTCCTTCTGGATGAGTTCTGTGACTTGCTCCAGGTTCCCCACTCCGTTTACACGAGACAGGTTTCCCTTCGCTGCATAATAGTCCAATAGAGGCAGAGTCTTTTTGTTGTAGGTCTCCAAACGACTCTTGATCGTAGCCTCGTTATCGTCGGAGCGACCTTCTATCTCCGCACGTTTCAGCAAGCGCTGTAGAAGTTCCGCATCGGGAACTTCCAGGTTGATCGCTCTCTTGATCTTAACTCCTTCGGAGTGAAGAATCTTGTCCAAAGCATCCGCTTGTTCCACGGTTCTTGGAAATCCATCCAAGAGGAATCCGTTTTTACAATCAGGCTCTACGAGACGATCTTTGATAATACCGATCACAACCGAATCCGGGACCAAGTCTCCGGCATCCATGAACTTCTTCGCTTCCAAACCCATTGGGGTCCCATTCTTCACGGCCGCGCGAAGAATATCACCAGTGGAAATCTGAGGAATTCCCAAACTGTCGCAAAGAATCTTAGCTTGGGTACCTTTTCCCGCACCCGGAGGGCCCATGAAAATGATGGAATTCATTCTCTTAGGACCTTCCCTTAATTTTGGATTTCTTCAGGAAGCCGTCATAATTTCTCATGAGCAGTTGGGATTCCAATTGCTTCAGAGTTTCCAGAGCCACCCCTACCATGATCAAGAGAGAGGTTCCTCCGAAGGTGTATACCAAGGATCCTCCTCCTGAATTGGTCCCTAAATCCAAGAAACGAATGATAACATAAGGAGCGAGCGCGAGTCCCGCCAAGAATACCGCACCCGGAAGAGTGATTCGATTCAGAACTTTCTCGATATATTCTTTGGTATGAGAACCTGGACGGATACCTGGAATGAATCCGTTATATTTACGTAGATTCTCAGCGAGTTCGCTCGGATTGAATTGGATCGCAGTATAAAAATATGCGAAGAATACGATGAGCCCGATGTAGATCAGGAAGTATACCGCAGCGTGATACCAAATCTGAGAGAACGGGTTCAGATAGTCGAGAAGAACGACCCAGCCCGCCCAGTTAGGAAGCTCGGCGATCTGTTGGATGATCGTTTGCGGAAATAATAATAAAGAAGAAGCGAAGATAATCGGCATTACGCTCGCACCGTTCACTTTGAAAGGAATGCTTTGCGATTTAGCCTGAACCATTCTGCGTCCTACCATCTGCTTGCCGTATTGCAGAGGCACCTTACGAACCCCCTGGGTGAGAAGAACGGTAAGAGCGATGAGTAGAATGAACAGTAACAGTAGGATGATGATATTCAGTCCGTCTACGAAATTCTCACGGAAGAGTTGCGCTACGGAAACAGGAAGACGGCCTACGATACCGGCGAAGATCAAAAGAGAAATACCGTTACCGATCCCTCTCTCTGTGATTTGCTCTCCGAGCCAGATCAAAAGAACGGTCCCGGTAGTAATGGATAATAATGCGATGAAGAAGAACCAGGATTCTACGGAAGAATGGATGAGTCCCGGGTGAAGAGCGGGGCTATTGTCCGCTCCATAAGACCAGCGTTGTGCCAGACGAATCACTGCGAGAGATTGAACCGCACAAAGAATAATAGTACCGTATTTGGTATATTGGGAAATCTTCTTACGACCTTCTTCTCCCTCTTTTTGGAGTTTTTGTAAAGAAGGAACAAGTACCATCACTAATTGCATGATGATGGAAGAAGAAATATAAGGCATGATCCCTAAAGCGAAGATGGAGAAGTTCAGAAGAGCTCCTCCCGCGAACATATCGAACATTCCGACGAGTCCTTCGGAAGCGTTTGCGTCCAAAGCGATCGCAGAGACTACCTTAGGATCGATACCGGGAATCGTGATATGAGTGCCTAGACGGAAAAGCAAGAGCATGCCGAGGGTAAAGAAAACCTTATTCCTTAGCTCGGGAATTTTGAAGATATTTGCGATCGAAGTCAGCATGCGGCTTTTTTCTCTGTCCTTGTTTCCTAACTTGGGCCCGGGGGCCCATCGGGCAAAAGGGACTCAATTGCTTGAATCCCTTCTCTCATTTTACCGAATCGATAGTTCCAAACGGCTGTAAAACGACTCTTAAGCCTCTTTAGGGGCTTCGGAGCGGAGCTTTACGGATCCTCCGGCTTTCTCTATCTTTTCTTTTGCGGAGGCGGAGAAGCCGTCTGCCACGATATGAATGGCTTTCGTGATCTCTCCGGTTCCCAGAATCTTGAAAAGAGTGGTCTCTTTATCGAGAATCTTCGATTCAACCATAATTTTGGCATCTATGTTGCCGGTCAATCCGCTTTTCTCAAGGTCTCTCAAGTTGATTGGGAAGAAGTCCTTGTGAAAAATGGAGGTAAATCCGCGCTTAGGGAGCCTTCTGTGGATAGGCATCTGCCCACCTTCGAATCCCCTACGAACGGTATTTCTCGCGTACTGTCCTTTGGAACCGCGACCTCCGGTCTTACCGGTTTTGGAACCGATACCACGACCCAGACGCTTCTTCGCCTTAGAAGAACCTTCCGGAGCGGGAATCGTATTGTTTGCAGGCTTGTCGCCTTTTGGTGCGCGCTCTTTTCCGAACGCCAGAGCGGTTTTAATTCTTTCTTTGCTCATATCCGATTCCTCGATTAGGCCTTATCCACTCGGACCAGGTGTTGGACATCGTAAATCATTCCCTTTACCTGGGGGGTCAGAGTGTGTTTTCTTTGTTGTCCGGGTTTACGGAGTCCCAAAGCGGCCAGAGTCAATTTCTGGCCTTTCTTGATCCCGATACTGCTTTTGATCTGAGTAACGATTACAGTTTCCATGTTCCTTATCCTACGTCGTTTCCGAATAGGCGAGCGAGGCTGATTCCTCTCTTGCGAGCCGCAAGAACAGGAGTCTCCAATTGTTGGAGAGCGTCCAGAGTCGCCTTTACGATGTTTACAGGGTTGGAAGATCCCCAAGATTTGCTAAGAATGTCTTGGATTCCCGCTTTTTCCACTACGGAACGAACGGATCCTCCGGCGATGATCCCGGTTCCCGCAGTGGAGGGTTTCAGGATCACTCTTGCCGATTTGAATTTTCCGATCACTTCGTGAGGAATGGTATGTCCTCTGAATTGGATCTTAACCAGATTCTTTTTCGCGGACTCGATGGATTTACGGATCGCATCTGGAACCTCGTTCGCTTTACCGAATCCGATCCCTACTTTTCCCTTGGCGTCACCGACTACTGTCAGAGCGTTAAAGGAGAAACGACGTCCCCCTTTTACCACCTTGGCAACGCGGTCGATTTTCACGACCTTCTCGTTAAATTCTTTCTGCTCTTGGTCTTGTTCGTACGCCATTATTAGAACTCCAGTCCCGCTTCTCTTGCTGCGTCAGCAAAAGCCGCGATTCTTCCGTGGTAGATCATCCCGGAACGATCCAGCATAACCGATTTAAGCCCTTTTTGAGAGGCTCTTTCACCGATCGCTTTTCCCAAAGCCTTAGCGGCTTCCTTATCTTTGCGACTCTTTCCGGAAAAAACTTCCTCCAGAGTAGAAGCGGCAACCAGAGTAATCCCTTTAGAATCGTCTACGATCTGGCAGGAAAGATAACGATTGGATTTATTGAAAACCAATCTAGGGCGTTCACCGAACTGTCTCAGTTTGAATCGGGAACGTTCCGCTCTCCTGTTTTTGGCTGCGATTTTTTTCAGTTTATTAATCATGGCCTACTTCTTACCGGTTTTTCCGGCCTTTCTCTTAATGAATTCGTCGTTGTACTTGATTCCTTTACCTTTATAGGGCTCAGGAGGTTTCTTAGCGCGAATATCGGCTGCGACTTGACCTACGAGTTGTTTGTCGATCCCGGTGATCTTGATCTTCACCTGCTCGATGACTTCGATCTTGATTCCTTTCGGGGTCTTATAAACCACTTCATGGGAGAACCCCAGGTTCATTACCAGATCTTCTCCGCGCTTAGCAGCACGATAACCGACCCCGGTAATTTCTAAGTTCTTTTCCCAGCCGCTGGTCACACCCTTAACGCTATTCATAAGAAGAGCGCGGGTGAGTCCGTGAAGAGCTACAACATTCTGCTCTTCGCTTGCTCTTTCCAGCTTAACGGTTCCCGATTCGCTCTTGAGGGAAATTCCCGCAAAGATCGGAGTCTGGAGCTCGCCAAGAGGACCTTTCACGCGGATAATGCTATTATCCTGTTTTACTTCCACTTTATCAGGAAGTTTGATTTCTGCTTTTCCAATCCTGGACATAGGTATTTACGATAGATCCGAATCTCTTAAGAGAGTTTGCAGATCACCTCTCCTCCTACGCGTAATTTACGGGCTTTCTTCCCGGTCATAATTCCTTTGGAAGTGGAGAGGATCATAGTTCCCATATTGTTTTTATAGGGACGGATCTCTTCGCTCTTCAGATATACACGACGGCCGGGCTTGGAAACGCGAACCAACTCACGGATGATAGGTTTCTTAGTGACGTCGTATTTCAGAGCCACTTTGAAATCTTCGAAACTTCCGTTGGTCACAGGCTCGTAACCGCTGATATAACCTTCTTCTTTCATCAATTCCAGAATGGAGCGTTTGATTTTGCTTCCAGGAATGACGCAACTCTCGTGTTTCGCACGACCAGCATTTCGGATGCGGGTCAGCATATCGCCGATAGGATCAGATAAACTCATTATAATATCCTCCTGCCCCTTACCAAGATGCCTTGACTACGCCCGGGATCTGAGCTTGGCTAGCCAGTTTCCGGAAGCAAATTCTGCACATATCAAATCTTCTGAGGTAACCACGTGGACGACCGCAGAGTGGGCAACGGTTGTGAACCCGTACTTTGAATTTCTTTTTCTTCTTATGTCTTTCTATTAAAGATGTCTTAGCCATCTGCGGCTCCTTATCTCAGGTTCCGGAACGGCATACCGAAAGCGGCGAGAAGGCTATGAGCTTCCGCATCGCTCTTGGTGTTCGTTACGAAGGTCAGGTTCATCCCGTAGAGTGAATTGATCTTATCCACTTTGATCTCGGGGAAAATGATTTGCTCTTTGATGCTGAAGTTATAGTTTCCGCGTCCGTCGAAACCCTTCTCGGAAACACCTTTAAAGTCGCGCACCCTTGGAAGAGCCACGTTCACCAGACGATCCAGGAACTCATACATATAGTTCCCGCGCAGTGTAACGGTGGTTCCGAGGCTCATACCCTCGCGGAGTTTGAATCCCGCAATGGATTTTTTTGCCTTAGTTTTTACGGGGCGTTGGCCGGTAATCAAAGCGAGCTCTTCCACCGCAGCTTCGAGAGCCTTGGGGTTCGTATGAGCTTCTCCCATACCTACGTTGAGAACTATTTTCTCAAGGCGGGGGACCTGCATAACCGACTTGAAGTTATACTGTTTTTGGAGTGCGGGAGCGATTTCTTTCCCGTATTTTTCCCTCAGTCTAGCTGCCATGATTTAGATCTCTTTCCCGTCCGGTTTGGAAACGCGGACTTTTTTGCCTTTATTCTCTTGGTATCCCAAGCGAACTCCCTTCTTCTTCTTGGAGTCGTAGAACATTACGTTGGAAATGTGCATAGGAGCTTCCACTTCCACTACTCCTCCCTGAGGGTTCTCCTGGGTAGGTCTTAAGAAACGCTTGCGTTTGTTTAAGCCTTCAACCACGACACGATCCCGTTTTTTATCGATAACGAGGATTTTTCCTCTTTTACCTTTTTCTTTTCCTGCGATCACGACGACTTCGTCGTCTTTGTGCAGGCGAACGGGTTTGAATTTAGTATATTCGGATCCCCGATACGTCAGCTTGGACATTATAGAACCTCCGGCGCTAGGGAGATAATCTTAGCGTATTTTTTATCGCGAAGTTCGCGAGCAACCGGCCCGAAGATACGGGTTCCTTTCGGATTTCCCTTATCGTCGATGATGGCTACTGCGTTATCATCGAAACGGATATAAGAACCGTCCGGACGACGGATTTCTTTCTTAGTTCTAACAACAACGGCGCGTTGAACGGCCTTGTTATGGACCTTTTTCCCCGTGGAGTCCTTCAATCCGTAAGCGGGTTGAGCGTCTTTAACGGCGACGATAATCTCGTCTCCCACGGAAGCGTAACGTTTCTTAGAGCCTCCGAGAACCTTAATACACATAACCCGTTTGATTCCGGAGTTGTCGGCGACTTGGAGGATGGTTTCCTGTTGGATCATCTTACTTTGCCTTTTCTACGATCTTAAATAGACGGTGACGCTTTTCGCGGGACAGAGGGCGAGTTTCAATCGCGAGAATCTTGTCTCCTACTTGGCATTCGTTCTTCTCGTCGTGAACCTTCATTTTAACGGTTTTACGAACGATCTTCTTGAATCTAGGATGAGTCTTACGTGCTTCCACGATCATCACCAAGGTTTTATCCATGGCGGTGCTTACGACTCTACCTTCGCTCAGAAGGGATTTCTTAATATGCTTCTTTGCAGTTTCCATAATCAATTCTTAGCCTTCGCATTCTTCTTAGCGGCGGCATTCGCTTTTGCTAAAGCTTGGCCTTTGCGAGTCGCTCTGGAATAACGCTTGGTCTTAGTGGAACCGGGCTTCGCAGCCAACTCTCTGTTCTTTTGGATGGTCAGAAGGCGAGCGATCTTCTTCTTAGCGTTCGCGATTACCTTCGGATTTTCCAAAGAACGGGATACTCCGTATTGGAAGCGAGCGGTGCGGATGACCTTGCGCGCATCTTCCAACTGAGCCAGAATTTCCGCGTCTTTCAACTCTGCGAGTTTGATCTTTTTCACAGCATGGACCTCTTCACGAATTCGGTTTGAACAGGCAGTTTATAAGCAGCCAAATCCAAAGCTTTTTTAGCGGTCGCTTCATCAATTCCGCTCATTTCGAATAAAACGCGGCCAGGTCTGACTTCAGCAATCCAGAACTCAGGGTTACCTTTTCCTTTACCCATACGAGTTTCCGCTGGTTTCTTGGTAATAGGAAGGTGAGGAAAGATCCGAATCCATAATTTCCCGCCTCTTTTCACTTGGCGGTTGATGGTGATCCTTGCAGCTTCGATTTGTCTTGCAGTCAGACGACCGGAAGTCACGGCTTTCAAACCGAACTCTCCGAAAGAAACTTTAGAACCACGTTCGTCGTTTCCTTTCAGGCGACCTCTTTGTCTTTTTCTGAACTTAACTCTTTTAGGTGATAACATCGTTTTTTACCTTTGGATCATCAAAGACGATCAGTTGGTCCTTCTCTTAACGGCGTATTTATCTTCTTCGGACTCTTCTTTACTGTTGATGAAGTCTCCAGTGTAAGTCCAAACTTTCACTCCGATCTGGCCGAAAGTGGTGCTTGCTTCGCGGAATCCTAAATCAATCTTCGCTCTCAGGGTATGAAGAGGAATTCTTCCTTCACGATAGCCTTCGCGACGAGCCATATCCGCTCCGTTCAAACGTCCGGAGATTAGGATTTTGATCCCTTCCACTCCGCCTCTCATCGCACGACGAAGCTCTTGCTTCATTACGCGACGGAAAGGTTGGCGCTCTTGGATTTGAATCGCGATGGACTCGGCGATACATTGAGCGATAGTCTCAGGCTTCTTAACTTCGATAATGTTAAGGTTCAAAGGCTTCTCGGTCATAGTCTTGATGACTTTCTTAACGGCTTCGATATTCGCTCCGTTTTTACCGATTACCACACCAGGCTTAGCAGTGTGAAGGTTCACGTTGATCTTCTCAGGAAAACGCTCCACTACAACTTTTACAACGCCTGCCTCTTTGAAACGGCCTTGGATAAATCTACGAATTCTAATGTCTTCGTGCAGGTTCTTTTTATAGTCTGCTTGAGAGAACCAGATGGAATCCCATCCGCGAGTGATCCCGATACGAAGTCCGATTGGGTTAACTTTCTGTCCCATGATTTCCCCTATTAATCCGAGATGACCACTGTTACGTGGCTGGTTCTCTTACGAATCCTTGCCGCTCTACCGCGAGCGCGAGGACGGAAGCGTTTCAGAATAGGGCCTTCGTCCACGAGAATTTTCTTAATAAACATCTTGCCGGGCTCAGCGGAATCGTTCTTCACGACTGCGTTTGCAGAAGCGGACTTGATCAGCTTGAAGATAGGCTCGATGGCTCTCTTGTTCGTATATTTCAGAATATCCAGAGCTTCCGCAACTTCGTATCCGCGGATCTCGTCGGCGACGAGACGCAGTTTACGAGGAGACATTCTGATAAATCTTGCGATTGCTACGGCTTCCATTATTTCTTCGCCGCCTTTTTATCCGCGTTTCCGTGACCACGGTAGGTACGAGTAGGAGCAAATTCTCCCAACTTGTGTCCGACCATATTGTCGTTGATGTAAACCGGAATGAACTTGTTCCCGTTATGAACCATGATGGTGTGACCGATCATGTCCGGGAAAATCGTACTTCTACGAGACCAGGTTTTAAAAGGCTTCTTTTGGTTTTCGGAGTTCAGTTTGATCACCTTGCTCATGAGGTGACTGTCGATGAACGGACCTTTCTTAGTAGATCGCATGATGATTACCTGCTCCTATTTCCCTTTCTTTTCTGGATGATAAACTTGTCGGAAGGTTTAGCCCTACGACGAGTTTTGTATCCTTTGGTCGGAATACCCCAAGGAGTCACTGGGTGACGTCCTCCGGAAGTACGTCCCTCACCACCACCATGTGGGTGGTCAACCGGGTTCATTACAACCCCTCTAACCTTAGGACGTTTTCCCAACCATCTGTTTCTACCGGCTTTACCGATGGAAACGAGGTTATGATCTTTATTGCTGCAAATACCGACGGTCGCATAGCAGTTCTGGTGAACTTTACGAACCTCGGAGCTCGGGAGCTTGAGAAGAACGTATTCTCCGTCTCTACCTGCGATGGTTGCGAAGGATCCAGCGGTTCTTGCGATCTGCCCGCCTCTTCCGATTTTCAATTCCACGTTATGCACATTGGTGCCTGGAGGAATTTTTCCGAGAGGAAGAGCGTTACCGATTTTAATCTCAACGCCTTCTCCATTGGAAATTTTGTCTCCAACTTTCATGCCTTCGGCATTTAGGATATAAGCGTATTCTCCGTCAGAATAGCTGACGAGAGAGATAAATGCGGAACGATACGGATCGTACTCCACGGTCTTAACCGTAGCGGTGATACCCACTTTACGGCGTTTGAAGTCGATGATACGATATTTACGTTTAACGCGTCCGCCTTTTCTGCGAACCGCGATTTTTCCACCTTCTCCGCGACCTGCTTTATAATTCAGGCTGATCGTCAATGGACGATACGGTTCGATTTCGGTGATTTCTTCGAAAGTAAGAACCGATTTAAAGCGGCTGGCGGAAGTAACGGGTTTAAATTTCTTAATTCCCATTTTTATGCTTCCTTACCGAAGTCGATGCTTGCTCCGTCGCGGAAAGTCACGATTGCTTTCTTCCAATGCGCTTTCGGAGCCGGCAGATGACGGAATCTTTTCACCTTTCCACGGTAAACTTGGATGTTTACAGAAGAAGGCACTACGTTGTAAATTTTGCGGAAAGCTTCCTTCACCAGAGTCTTGTTGGCTCTAGGATGGATCTCCACCGTATATTTTACGGTTCTCTTTCCATCTTTTTCTCCGATGGTCTCGAGGTCCTGGGACTTCTCGGTGATGATCGGTGATAAGATAACTTCGTTCAGGTTCATTTGCCTTCTCCATAATGCTTGAGGATTTCTCCCAAAGCGCCTTCGGTGATGACGAGGTTCCTGTTATAGAGAATGTCGCGAACGGCGATCCGCTTGGAGTTGATATACTTCACGGTAGGGATATTGCGAACAGATTTCTTGATGAAATCGTTCTCTCCGCCTACCAGAAAGCCGATGACTCCCGTGTTTTTCAGACCGATATTATTGAATAAGGTCGCAAACGCTTTGGTGCTGAATTCTTTCGGATCCAGATCCTCCACCACTTTGATGGATGCGCCTTGCGCTTTCTTATTCAGAACGGAAAGAACCGCCCTGCGTTTCACTTTCGGGGAAACCTTGTACGAATAATCTCTCTTGCGAGGTCCGTGAACAGTACCACCGCCCACCCAATGAGGAGCGCGAATGGAACCTTGACGTGCACGACCGGTCCCTTTTTGGGCCCAAGGTTTTTTACCGCCTCCCGAAACTTCGGAGCGGGTTTTCGTATGATGATTCCCGGAACGGAGGTTAGCGTTCTCCGCCTTAATGGCGTCGTAAATCGCCCCGCTGCTGAATTTGGATTCGAACAAAGCCGCAGGCAGTTCGATTTCCGAGAGCAGCTTTCCTTCTTTGGAGTACTTCTGTGCTTTCATGACTCTACCGGATCTTATATCTTCTCTATAGTGACGATGGTGTTCGCAGGACCAGGAACGGAACCGCTAACGAAAACCAAATTCTCAGCTTCGTGGATACGAACTACTTTCAGGTTCAGAACGGTTTTCGTATCGAAACCGGTGCGGCCTGGAAGTTTGCGTCCTTTGAATACTCTTCCCGGAGTAGTGTTGGAACCCATGGAACCAGGGTGCCTGTGGAAACGAGAACCGTGAGCTCCCGGACCACCATGGTGACCGTATCTTTTGATCACACCTTGGAAGCCTTTACCTTTGCTGGTTCCGGTCACTTTTACGATATCCGAAACTGCAAATACGTCTTGCGCTTTTAATTCCGCGCCGGGTGCGGGTTCTTCCCCGAAATCCCGAAATTCCTTCAACACTCTTTTAGGAGTAAGTCCAGTTTTAGCTAAATGGCCTTTTTGTGCCTTGCTCAGGTGTTTTTCTTTATCATCCTGAAAAGCTAACTGAATCGCGTCGTAACCGTCCGTTTGTGCGGACTTGACTTGGGAAACTGCGCAGGGACCTACTTCTAAGACGGTTACAGGAATGATATTTCCTTGTTCGTCGAAGATTTGGGACATCCCTATCTTTTTACCGATTAATCCCTTTGCCATTTTTTCTTCCCTTAGGATTTAATATCCACGGATACACCGGCTGGCAGTTGCAGCTTCATCAGAGCTTCTACCGTGTCTTCGTTAGTATCCAGGATGTCGATAAGCCGTTTGTGAGTTTTCATCTCAAACTGCTCTCTTGATTTTTTATTTACGTGTGGAGAACGGAGGACTGTGTATATTTCCTTCTTCGTAGGAAGAGGAATCGGACCGGAGACAGTAGCTCCGGTCCTTTTGGCAGTCGCAACGATCTCGTAAGTCGATTGGTCGATCAACTTATGATCGAAAGCCTTAAGCTTTACTCTGATCTTTTGGCCAGCCATTCCCTTTCTCTTACTCGGTGATCTCAGCCACTACGCCGGAACCGATAGTCTTTCCACCTTCGCGGATCGCGAATTTAAGACCTTTGTCCATGGCGATCGGGTGAATCAACTCGATGCTCATCGTAACGTTGTCACCAGGCATTACCATTTCCATACCGTTAGGCAGGTTACAAACGCCGGTGATGTCGGTAGTTCTGAAATAGAACTGTGGACGGTAGTTATTGAAGAATGGAGTGTGACGTCCACCTTCGTCTTTGGTAAGAACGTAAACTTCCGCGTTGAACTTTCTGTGAGGAGTGATTGATCCCGGTTTAGCGAGAACTTGTCCTCTCTCGATGTCTTCTTTCTTGGTTCCGCGAAGAAGAGCACCGATATTGTCTCCTGCTTCCGCAGAATCCAAAAGTTTACGGAACATTTCGATACCGGTAACGACCGTTTTCGTAGTAGGACGAATACCAACGATTTCAACCTCGTCGTTGATTTTCAGGGTTCCTTGCTCTACTCTTCCGGTTGCAACAGTTCCACGACCGGTGATAGAGAATACGTCCTCTACAGGCATCAGGAACGGCTTGTCGGTAATACGCTTAGGATTCGGAACGTAAGTGTCCAGAGCTTCCATCAATTTAACGATGGATTGAGTTCCGAGCTCGCTTTCGTCTCCTTCCAGAGCTTTTAGAGCGGATCCGTAAACGATTGGAGTAGCGTCGCCTGGGAAATTGTATTTGTTAAGAAGGTCGCGAACGTCCATCTCAACCATTTGAATCATTTCCTCGCGCTCGTCTGCTGCAAGCATGTCCGCTTTGTTGATGAATACGATGATGTAAGGAACACCTACCTGACGAGCGAGCAGGATGTGCTCTTTCGTTTGAGGCATAGGTCCGTCAGTTGCGGAAACAACTAGAATCGCAGCGTCCATCTGAGCAGCACCGGTGATCATGTTTTTAACATAGTCAGCGTGTCCCGGGCAGTCAACGTGTGCGTAGTGACGGTTTGCAGTCTCATACTCTTGGTGAGAGGTTGCAATCGTGATCCCACGAGCCTTTTCTTCAGGCGCGTTATCAATTTGGTCGTAAGCTACGGCTTTGTTTTTTCCACCCAATACTTTTGCAAGCGTAGTGGTGATTGCTGCCGTTAGCGTGGTTTTTCCATGGTCAACGTGTCCGATAGTACCAACGTTTAAGTGTGGTTTGGACCTGTCGAATTTCTCCTTAGCCATAGCGTTTTAAACTCCTTACTTTATTAACAAACTCGAAATCGAGCCTGTTTCTTAAAACAATACAGAATGGTTATCAAAGTCAAAAAGGGTGTCCAAAGACAGGACGCCCCTTCCTTGAGCCATATTTCTAAGAACGCCGCTAAAGCCAAGTAAGTTTTGCGTAGAAGCACTTGCTTGGATCAATTGGCGCCCATCAGCCACCGCAACGACCTTACGAATCTTTGCGTCCCTTTTGGACAAACTTGCCAAAATATCTCCGAGATAAGAATCCGGTGTAAGGATCTCCAACTCAGAGACGGGGCCGATTAGTTCCGAATGATTCGGAATTATGTCTTTTAAACCCTTGATGACGGCTACTTTGATCAACGAAGCAAGATCGAAAGAGGACTCCGTCTCCGGAGGCTCATAACTCTCTACGATCATGGAAAGACCGAGAACTTCTTCTCCGTCTTTGCCCTTAGCGGTAACTTCCTCGAATGCGGAAGAAATCGCCTCTTCTATCGAATCTGGTAACTCGGCATTAAACCGCACTCCCTTAGAAAAGCTGTGAGAGCTTTCCAAGGACGCGAGCACCTGACCGCTCGAGATTTTTTGATCGAACGCGGTATGCTGAAATGCGACCTTTTGAACCAAATTTTTCCAAAGCGCGAATCTTGCAACCTTGATTCCGCTTGTCTGAAAACTTTTAGAGAAGATGCTTCTCAAGCGCGAAAGAGAAATCTCCAGATGCAACTCACCCGTGCCTGATAAGCGAAATTGTCCCGTTTCGGGAAGAATATCCAACCCGATCGACTCGTCCAACCAAGCTAACTCCTGGAGAGAATTCCATAATTCTTCCCGATCTTCTCCCTTTTCGGGTTCGAGAAGAATCTGGAATTGCTTCTTGATAGGAGACAATAAACTGGTTTTCGTCGTATTATGTCGTAAAAGAATGTCCCCCGGCTTTGCAAATAGAAGGGAAGAAGTCGCAACGAGTTCCCCCGGCTCCACCTCTTTCGTTTCTTCAAAATCCCTGGCGGAGATTCTGTATAAATTGTCTATGGATCTGTCTCCGGATTCGGAGAAAACTTTGGTCTTGGTTCCCAAACGGTTCCAGGCCTGAAAATGCACGAGTTTGCCGAGCTCCGGATGTACTTCCCTCTTAAAGACGACTCCCCAGGCATCGGAGACGGGAGGCCGGAGTTCGGGTTTTCCCTTTGCCAAAAGTTCTAAGATAGAAAGCAACTCCGGGATCCCTTGCCCATGCAGCGCGGAGCCCCCTAAAACGGGAAACACCTTCCCTTCCCAGAATCCTTTTATAAGGCCCTCTTTGGCGAGAAGGGGAAGTTTGGAATGATCTTTGAGATATTCTTCGGAAAGATCCGGATCCCATTCAATACAAGGAAGGAAGTCTCTCTCCTCTCCCTTGCCTTCCAACAGAGGGACCTCACCTCCTTCTTTGAATAATAGAACGGGCTCTTTGCCTAGAGCGACCTCCAGATCTACCAAAGGGGTAAGTATATCGGAGCCTTCTCGGTCCAACTTATTTAAAAAGAGAAGAATGGGTCGTCCCGCTTTACGCAACGCTTCCACGTTTTGGAAAGTCTGAGATTTCAGACCCTCGAAGGAGTCCACGAGTACCAGACCGAAATCGGAAACTAAGAGGGAAGCATTGGCCTGGGACTGAAAATCCAAATGCCCCGGATTATCCACGAATTGCAAAAGTAGCCGGGGAGATTCCTCGTTCGGATAAGGAATGCGAGCCACGGTGGATTGGATGGAGATCCCTCTTTCGATTTCTTCCGGAAGATAATCGGACTCTGTGGTGCCTTCTTCGATTCTGCCGGGCGAGGAGATTTTACCCGTTTCGAAAAGAATCCTTTCAAGCAGCGTGGTTTTGCCCGCGTCAATATGCGCGAAGATTCCTGGATTCAAAAAAGGGAGGGACATGTCGATTGCAGGTCAAGAAAAAGAGCGGCGAAAGCCCATGTTTGGGAATTCGATCCCTTCGGTCAAGGATGCTTCTTGGCCGCAATCGTAACACCAAGTCGGCTCCGACATAAGCCGAACCGACTTCTCTTAGTATTTTAATAACCTGCGATGATCGCACCCATGACGGACATTACCAGAAAAGAACATCCGCATTCGAATAACCAAAGACCCAGTTTTCTTCCCATCCAAATCACTTCCATAGAACTGGAAGTCACTACGAAACCGATCCAGAGCCAAAGTGCGCAGATCACTCCTTTCCAAATACCTTCGCCCGCCAAATAGGAAGAAGGAGCCGCGAACAGATAGATAACGGCGATCACATATGCGGTCACAAAGTTTGCGACTAGGTTCCAAAACAAATTCGGGAGCATATCCGAGAACTTTTCGTTTCCGGTAGGGACGATATTCGCAAGCCTCATCCAAACCTTGCCCAGGATGGGTCCATGTAAAAGAAACCCTAAAACCATAGCGGCAAGGGTAGCCAACAAAACTGAGATTAAATTGATCGGTAACATACTAATATCCAATGGATTTTTCCGCCGCCTAATATCTTGCGAACGGCTTCATTTCATTAACATACCATTTAGTATGTTACAAGAAAAATATTTCCATTCATCCTTTTTTGTTGCGGAATTCCGGAAAAAAAACTTAATTAGTAGGAGAGATTCGGTTCTTAAGCAAATGAAGAAGGTAGCAAAACAGCCCGCCAAGACCAGGGATCTGCAAAAAACCAGAGAGCGGATTCTATACACCGCCTTTGAAAAATTCTTCCAGTCCGGATTCCAGGCTACTAGCATGGACGATCTAGTAAAAGAAACGGATCTGAGCAAGGGAGCGTTTTACCACCAATTTCCTACCAAGTTCGTTTTGGGATACGCGGTGGTGGAGGAAGTGATACGTCCTCTTATCCTAAATAGATGGATTCGCCCTCTCCAGGATTACGAAAATCCTATGCAAGGGATCTTAGACCTCATGCAAAAACATATCTGCGATACTAAGCCGGATTTAATCCGCTACGGATGTCCTTTGAATAATTTCATGCAGGAAATGTCGCCTGTGGACAAGGGATTCCATACTCGCCTGAAATCCGCTCTCCAACTTTGGATCCATGAGCTGGAGATAGAATTGTTCAGAGCGAAAGAAAAAGGCCTGATCCGAGAGAATGTAGACACGAAGGAAGCGGCTTCCTTTATCGTGATGTTTCATGAAGGAGTCTACGGTTTCCTAAAAGGATCCGGGGACCGGAAATTATCCGTTCTATTTCGAAACATGATGAAAAGCTATTTGCAATCGATTGCGGCCCCCGGAATCGAATTGGCATAACGCGGTAGTGATGCATAGCGCTTTAGTCCGGGCCTGGGCCCGGATGAGCGGACACGCGAACGCGGAGCAGCACGACTCCCGCTTTGCGGGAGGACCGCCCCGAATCCCATAACCCTTACATTGAATGAGATTCGTTCAAATGGATTTCTTTTCGATTTTCTTGGTCTTGCACATCTCGGCATACTTACGCGCGCTGGGCCTCGGCTTTCTTTCCATGGTTTTGTAATCCACTTCCACGAGTCCGAAGCGCGGACCGTATCCGTCGTTCCATTCTAGGTTATCCAGAAAAGACCAATGGTAATAACGTTCCACACCCACCCCTTCGTCCAGAAGTCTGCGGATTTGAGCCAGATGGTCCACGATATATTCTTCCCTTTTTTCGTCCTTCTCGTCGGGAATTCCGTTTTCCGTAATATAGATCGGAAGTTTGTATTTGTCCCAAGCCCTATGACAGACCTTGTAAAGGCCTTCGGGATAGATCTCCCAACCCAAATCGTTTTTGCGGGATTCCGGACAGAGAGGGTCCACCATAGGAATCGCAAAAAGATTTCCCGGATTATAACTCGCTTGGAATAGATGTCTGGAATAATAATTGATTCCGATAAAATCGCAGAAGATCCCCTTTCCTTCCGGGGTCCCGGAGCCCAGAGGAAATACGAGTCTACCTTCCACAAATCCTTTCATCTGGATTTCATGAAATAGATAATCGCTTAAAAAACAACCCAGCTTCGCGAGCGGATGGGAGTTCAACGGCTCGAAGACCGCAAAATGATGAGCGAAGCCTACTTTGGTTTCTCCAGAAAATCCATGCTCTTTTCGGATTCGATGAATAAGTTTGTAGGACTTCAAATGCGCCAAAACCATTCTCTTGCTGACCTTAATATAGGCGCCTATATCTCCTTTGGTTCCGGGAGGATATTTTCCGTCCATGTAAGTATCGTTCGCGAATACGTTAGGCTCGTTTATGGTGCACCATTCTGAAACCAGGTCCCCGAAACTTTTGACGGAGAAATCCGTGAATCGAATAAAGTCCTCTACTGCATTTTCAGAAAGCCATCCTCCTTTTTCTTGGAACCATTGAGGGCAAGAAAAATGATGAAGAGTTACGAGAGGCCGGATTCCCGCCTTCGATAATTTTTGGAATTCGTCCCTATAATGCTCCACCGCATCCTTGGACCATTGCCCCGCTTGGGGTTCGAGCCTACTCCATTCAATACTCATACGATAGCATTCCTGGTGTAGCTCGGAAAGGAGTTCTATATCTTCCGCATAACGACGATAATGATCCGCTCCCGTAAGAGAGGATTCCCCGTTTCCTACCTTGCCAGCTATAGACCAATAATACCAATTATTATTTGTATCGCCTCCTTCAATCTGCGTCGCTGCTGTTGCACTACCCAGCAAAAATTCCTTCGGAAGTTCGAAACTCTTCGACATATTCAATTCTCCTTATTTAGTTTTCGGTTCCGCGGATAAAGCCAGAACCAGAAGTTGGATTTGTGCGTTTACTAGTTCCATCGCCTTCACACCGAACTCCAGGGCGATCAGATTTTCACGCAGTGCCACTCTTTGGCCGAGACTCCAGAAAACGGTCGTGATTGTAGGAACTAGTGTCTCCGGAGGAGTAGGAAGTCTTAAGCTACCGTCCTCCTCACCTCTGATAAGAATTTGGGAAAGCAGATCCTCGGTGACATGAAAGTCCGCAAATAAGGACTCTTCGGCGGAAGGATCGAGAGGTAAGGACAAGCGATCCCGGAACAGAAAATCGTACTCGGCGGCGAATCGGAGTAAGGACTTTTGCTCTTCCAAATATCCGGCGAGAATGCGTAGAAATGCCTCGAGTTCCTGTCTTCCGGAAAGACCCGAAGCGCTCAAAGAACGGAAGGTTTCCGTCTGGAAGTCGTTCCAAGGTGCGAGTAGCTTCCTTAGAACTGCGAGGCTCAAAGTCTCTTTGGTTTCAAAATAGCGATAGAGGTTGCGACGAGTGCAGGAGGCGCGTAAAGCGATATCCTCCATGGATACGTCCAAGAGACCCCTTTCTAAAAAAAGAGACTCTGCCGCTTCCAGGATGAGTTCATTTGTCTCTACTCTAGTTCCCATTCTGCGCTTTTCCAAAATGTCACATGGTGTGACATTTTGAATTTTGAGTCTTTTTCGAAAAAGCGTCAAGTCCTTTACGCGCACTTCTAATCCAAAGAGGCTTACTATAAGCGAGCCGCGAATTATCCGGATATTATCGCCACCGAATCCCGGAAGAGAATTGGAAGAGCTAAATCACGCTCTCTTATTGTTAGTCATGACCGGAAGTTTTTGGAAAAATTTGTTTCCGTCGATCGGCATATGGAAGAGACGGATAACGCAACTTTTCCTACTAAAACATACTTTTTAATTATCAGATTCGAGCGAATATTAGGAACGATTTCTCCAAGCCGACCATGCACCAGTTGACCAAAGGGCCCAAGCGACCAAAACAGGCTGGAAGAATAAGCGAATTCCTCTAGAGGTATCGGAATTCAATCCAAACGCGTTGATTCCGTTCACGTACTGGGAAATGTTCCCCGGAAAGATCAAAACGAAAAATAGAGCCACTATCCAACCCACTTGCGCCTTGTATCTGTACAAGAGTATTAAGGAAAGGCCTAGAGCGATTTCAACCAAACCGGAAAGAACCACTACTAAATCCCCGTCCATAGGAAGCCAAGTCGGTACCTGAGCTAAGAATTCCCTTCTTTGCCAAGTTAAGTGACCGATCCCGGCAGTGAATAAAAAGGTGCCTAATATGAATCGAAACACGCTCTGAGTCCGAGTCGTGGCGATCGGAGCTAATCCTAAAATACTCATTTCTTATTCTCCATTTTCGAAGGTCTATTTTGACGTTCTTCTTAGACGAACTTCCTACATCGGTTCCGGAAAAAAGAAAATGAAATAATACGAGGATTTTCAATCGGATCGACTGTTTTTAAATTCATTTCCGTACAAGCAAGGTCTCTTAAGTTTGTCCGGAGATCCTATGCTGCACTCTTTTTCCAAAACGAAAGAGACCTTAGAGAAGGTCGGAATCTTCCTACTTTTTTTAGCTTTGTTCTATTTCTTGTCGGAAAGGTCGATCACCAAATTCCTGCATCTGAAAGCCGGAATGGATACTGGCCTATTCGAGAATATTCTTTATAATACCCTGCACGGAGACTTCTTTTATACATTCTTAGGGCCGGTAGACTTATGGCATTCCTACTTTTCCGACCATGTAAACCTTATATTATTCCTGATCCTTCCCTTCTATTATCTCTTCCCCCAGACGGAGACCTTATTTATTCTACAGGCATTCTTTCTTTCCTCGCCTATTCTCATTCTCTATTTCTATTCCAAGGATAAGATCGATTGGCCGATCCTACCTTCTATTCTTTACGCATTGTATCTTCCCGTTTATTGGATCGGTATTTTCGATATCCATCCGGAAGTCGCCTTTATCCCGCTTTTCCTTCTTTTCATGATACAATGGGAGAAGAAAAATTTGCGTTATGCGTTCACGCTCTTCCTTTTTTGCCTATTTTGCAAGGAAGAGATCGCCTTCGTTTTCATAGTCTTCTCGGCGTTGGTCTACAAAGAAGAGCCCAAATTCGTCCTACTTCTCTTTTTAATCAGTATATCGTATTTCTGCGTTACGATGGTAATATTAAGTTTACATAATCCTTATTTCGGAATTCCGATGCATATTGGGCGATATGGCGGATTACCGAAAGATTCGTACCTGTTCGGCCCTTTGCTATTCTTTCTCCTAACTCCTTTTCTGATCTTTCCTTTTCTCTCCCGGTATCTCTTACTGGTCCTCCCCTATCTGGCATATTCCTTTTTATCCAACGCAATTCCGAATAAAACGCCCTTCACGCATCATAGCTTCGTGGCAGTTCCTATTCTCTTCGTAGCTTTTCTATCCGGATACGATTTCCTAAAGAAGAAGGGTAAGGCCGCAGATTGGATTCTTGCTACTTGCGCTCTTACCTTTTTATATCTTTTTCTCTCCCAAGGCCCCCCGAACAAAAAGTATAACTACAAAGAAGACTTTCTTCGAGGCAGTGTGACAAAGGAACAGGTGGACTTCTTGAGGAATTACGATCCTGAAGCGAATATCGTGAGTAACGTTCCTTCCGTTTTCGGAAACCGTAAAATCATACGCGTCTTTCGCGGAAAGAAGTATTCCTCCGAAGAAACGATCATTTTATTTACGGGAGACCATCTTGCGGATTTCGATCTAAGCCCGGTACTGCAAACTCATTCCGACACTCATTCTTTGCGGAAGATCGGACCCGATATCGCTTTATTGGAACCCAAAAAGAAAAGTCCTACCCGATGACCGTTTCGATTCGTAAAAGGGATAGACTTCTTCAGATGATTCCGGTTCGAAATATAATCGCGTTTCCATTCGTTTTTTATTTCATTCTGTTCTTCCGCTTCGCACGAATGCATCGTAAAATCTCCCGGAAAGTAAATTAGGTTCATAGGATGCAAAAGTTCAGACTCGGATTTTTAGCGGCGATATTGTTATACTCGCAACTGCACTGCGCGACTCTGGGGGCAGTATTTATCGTAGGAAGTCCGGCAAACGGGACTAAAGCCTCGATCGGAACGGGTATAGGTTTTGCCGGAGATATGGCGATCGCGGTGAAGATCGGTAGCCTCGGAGGCGTCGCTTACGGCTTAACAAGCGCTCTAACACTCTTATTTATTATAGGCATCAGCGTCATTGACCGTGATTTGGAAGGCCATATAGAATATGCGGCTTATCCGAAATCCCCCAAAGGGAAATCCCTGCAAAAACTGATCGGCAACGCAAGATACACGTTACTCGTCATAGATCCTCCTTCTCATCCTTTTTTTCGCGAAAAAGAAATCGAGACGGAAGTAAGCGACAGTTTCGATAGATTCGGATATTTCCGTCTGATCTCGGCGTCGAAAAGAGGAGATCTCCCTCTCTCCAACGATTGGAATGAGCTAAAAAAACGGAGTAAAATTCTAGGAAGCGAAACGGGATCGGAATTGATACTCAGCGTAAAGTTGCAATCTTATTCGAGCGGTTGCGGAGTCGAATCGATCCAGGATATACTTTGCGAGGCGGGGAGACTAGCCGCGCAACAAGATAAGCTCTGCCCGAAGAGACCTACCGCATATCGTTTTTCTAAAATTCCAATCGAAGCCAAACTGTTGAATATAGAAACCGGAGAATCGGTTATCGCAGCTTCTAAGGATGCATCGTATAAGAACTTCGCTACTATCGGAAGTCTTAATTGTCCTGCGGATCTCCCGGAGGCTTGGAAAGCCGCAATCAACGAATCTGCGGAAAAAATCCTGTCCGAGATCTCTCCGAGAATGAAGGAAACCTCTTTCCCTCGTCCGATTACAAAAGATCCGAATCCGGAAGTGGAGGAAATCCTAAAAGACGGATATGAGGAACTAAGAGGAGAAATCCCTAACTATCGAAGAGCCCTTCTCAAATGGCAAGAAGCGGATAAAATCTCGGGAGGGAAAAGCGACGGAGCCCTGATAAATATCGGTTTATATTATGTACATATCGGAGCGTTTGATACGGCGATCCGTCTATTTCTGCAAGCGGAGAAGCTGGAAGGTCCGAATCATAAACTAGCTCGAATACTGCGGAAAAAATCGAGGAAGAAAACCGGAATTGAGACGCGAGCTCCAAAATTAGCTCAAAGGCTCCAAATAAGTGCGCGCAGCTTGCAATGCCGCAAAGTAAGAGGAAGAAGGTGCCAATTCGTTTTCCTTCAAACATACCTCGGTAAATTTGATAGCATGTTCGTCCCCATGTTGGATCGCCTTTTCGATTGCCTCTTCCCTAGATTCCGCGATCGGTTCGTAGATATCCTGTTCTATATTCTTTCCGAAAGCGGAGTATAGAGCGACGGAAGTCTGCCAAGAATATCTCAAAACGCTTTTACGTTCGAAAGGAGTGAGGAAAGGAAGAATACTCCGTAGAGCAGATATGCTCGTTACCGAGTGAACGAAGACAATAGCAGATAACGTATCTTCGACATTATTCTTTAGGACTCTGGAAAACGCTTCGGTAAGTTCGGAGACGGATTTTTCTTCTTCTCCATAGGCATCCCAATAGCCTATGACAGGTGCAAAGGAATCGACGTCTTTCAGGCCCTCTAGTGAGGAAACGATCGTCCCTGAAAAGACTTTCTTTTCAGGCGGGACGAAATTTACTTTCTGAAGAGCGTCTCGAGCGGAAAGTCCGAGCAAGGATTCGAACGAAGTCGGCAATTCCAAATAATTAGAGGCCCATACCGCAAGTCCGGAAGAAAATTCCCCCAAGCGTAACGAGGTCTCCTTGCGGATTAGATTCCGAATCGAGTGCCCTGTCCGGATCACCCCATGAGTTGCATCCGCACAAATCCCGGGAGAAAGTTTCGGAATCCAATAGGAAACGCATTTTTGCCAACCCTTTGTATGGATTTCATTTTTGAAAAAGATTTCCCATTCGGGAAAACTTCCGGAAACGCCCAGAAAGCTTGGCCACGACTTCTCACCTATTTCCCGTGTAGGAACTTCTTTGGGCTTCAGCTCTTTTCCGTATCTTTCCAGCCAGGGAAAGATAACGTCCGTCCTTCCCATCGTGAATAAGGCTTCGGTAGCCATAGGAGCGTGATTGCTCAGTCCGTTTTTCAGATCCGGACCGAAAGATTGCAAAAAATCTAATACGGAATCGAAGTCGAAATCGGAGGTCATATTCTTCCAAGTTTCCGTATACTCCGTCAAAAGAGAAGTATGCTTCCGAAGCCCCTGAGTATCCTATAATCTATCTTATCCTCCGAAGTTTTGAGAATCATAAAATCCATCGCTCCGGTAATATCGTCGCCCAGACTCAGATTCGGCTCCAAGGGAAGAGTTAAAGGTTTAAAAAAATTATCCCAATGGATCGGAACCACAACCTTGGGCATTACGGTTCCTACCGTTTCTTTATAGTATTTTTCCTGAAACTCCCGATCCTGCTTAGCAAGCATAGCGATTCCGAGAAAAAGAGCGTCCACTTTCAGATCCTTCCATGCTCCTTCTATGTAATTCGTACTACCCTTAATCAACAGGGAGTTTTTGCCGTGCTCAACCAGAAAATCGTAAGTGCCGCCCTCTATGTACTCTTCCGCCTTGACCGGCTGAGAAAGCGGCTCCTCCAAATCGGGACGGTTCGGATCGGAGGCATTCGTTTTTCCTAATATTTTAAAAGGAGGAGTATGCTTGGAAGCAAGAACGGTTACCTTGAATTTTCCGATGGTGATCTTTTTTCCCGGTTCGAAAAGAATCATCTGAGTTTCGGGAAGTTCGCCCCCTCTTCCGATCTGCAACGTGGATTTGGATCCGTATAATTTCGCTCCCGTCTCTCTAGCAATGAAAGGCGAATCCATCGCGTGATCGAAATGAGAGTGGCAAACGAAAATTCCCTTCAACCGGTTAATACCCGCAAGCAACATTACATATCGAATCTCCTCCGGATTCGAGGCGATCTTAGTAAACATCGTCTTCCAAATGGAAGGACGGGAAAAAAAGCCGTCCGTTAAGATTTGAGTCTCGCCGTCGTCTATGAGTAGGGAACTAGTCCCGAGATAGGTGATTCGAACTTTTCCGACCGGAATTTTCGAAACCGAGGAGCTTTCCTCTTGGTTGGCAAAATGCGTCTTATAGTCCATGATATTTCCGGAAGGAGAAAGGCAGGAAATATATGACAACATTAGGAATAGGAAAAAAACTCTTGGCGAGCGATTGCTGACGGTTCTGTAGGAAGACATAGAAAAGACTTCCACAGACTGGGGACCGAATTAACTTCTGCCAAGTAGAATTCTATGGATCCGATATTCTTTAAATCCCAAAAGGAATTCCGCTCTTGGTTAAAAAAGAATCACCATAAGGAATTCGAGCTGATTCTAGGCTTTTATAAGACCAAATTCGCTCGGAAAGGCATCGCCTATAAGGAAGCAGTCGACGAGGCTCTTTGTTTCGGATGGATAGACGGAGTCAGAAAGGGAATAGACGTAGAAACATACTGTATCCGTTTCACTCCCCGGAAGTCCAATAGCATTTGGAGTAAGGTAAACAGGAATCGAATGTTGGAACTCCAACAACTGGGTTTGGTGATGGAAGCGGGCCTAAAAGCCTTTCAAGCGATTAAAAAAACGAATCAATATTCTTTCGAACAAGAAAGTATAGTAATGCCTCCCGCTTACGAAAAGACGTTTCGAAAAAACAAAAAGGCCTGGAGCTTTTTCCAAAGTCAGGCCCCTTATTATCGAAGAACGGCTATTTGGTGGGTAATCAGTCCTAAAAGAGAGGAAACCAAACTCTCCCGCCTGAGTGTCCTGATCTCAGACTCGGAAAAAGAGAAACGGATAGATGCCTTAACCTGGAAGAAAAAGATCTAAATTCCTCTTGTGCGATTCTCGGAATCACTATGAGGCGGAATTCTCGGAAAATTCGGAATCCTTTCCTGGCATGGTAAAGTAAAAGGAAGCGCCTTTTCCGATCTCACCCTCCGCCCAAACTCTGCCCCCGTGTCTGGATACGATCCTATTTACGATAGCGAGTCCGACTCCCGTTCCTTCGAAATCCTCTTGGGAATGGAGACGTTGGAACACTCCGAATATCTTTTCATAATATTGCATATTGAAACCGGCGCCGTTATCCTTGATGAAAAAAATACTTTCTCCATTCTCCTCGAAGGAACCGATTTCGATCCTGGCTTTTTCCGTTTTCCTTGTATATTTAAGAGCGTTCGAAATCAGATTCACCCATAGTTGGCGAAAAGCCATCTGATCAGCTCTTACATTCGGCAGACTTCCTACTACGAGTTCTATATCCCTATTCTTTTCGTATCCGCTAAGTTCCGAGTACACGGCGGATACGATATCCTTGGTAAGAAGTTCCCTATGAGCGAGTTCCATTCTTCCCAAACGGGAAAATTCTAGAAGATCGTCGACGAGTTGTCCCATTTGTTTAGCGTTGGCGAGAATTCTGGAGATCACCCGATTGGCTTCCGCATCCAGTTTATCTCCGTAATCCTCCTCTAAGATCCTCGTATAACCGTTTATGCCTCGAATCGGAGCCCTTAAATCGTGGGAAATCGAATACGAGAAAGATTCCAATTCCTTATTGGCCAGGAGCAACTGTTCGGTTCTTTGCCTTACTCTTTCTTCCAACGCGTTATTCAAGGAACGGATTTCGTCCTCAGCTTCCTTACTCTCCGTGATGTCCTGTTGAACCGCGATCACTTCGAGAAGTTTTCCGGCCGTATTCTTAACGGGATGTAGCACGAGTTGCATCCATCTCGCCCTCCCTTCTTTTCCGATCAGGCCCGGATCGTATTTATAAGGCTCTGAGACGGCCGCTTCTCCGGAAAAAGCTCTTTGCACATGACGAAACAGATCGGATTTCTGCATTTGAGAATCTTTTAGTATATTATAATCGACTAAATTATCTCTTCTCGCATTCCACATTTCTTCCCAGGCCAAATTAGCCCCTGTGCAGGAACCATCCGAAGTATAGGTGAGAACCGGATAGGGAAATTGCTCGATGATCGTTCTGAAACGATTTTCACTCCTATACAATTCCATCGTCCTTAATTGCACGAGCCTTTCCAAATCCCGGTTTAGGCCCGAAAGGTCCTCCTCCGCCTTGGTTCTCGCGCGATCGGCCTTATCCAATTCGAAGGAAGCGAAATAAACCACCAGAAAGAACGTTAGAATGATCGCAGTAATAAGAAATCCGACACCCAGCTCGAAACTGACCGGATAGATACGATACAGATAGATCCGGAGCATCCCGAAAATAACCGGCACTAGTATTATAAACGGAAATAGAATCCGAGCCAATTTACCGCCCAGATAGCGACTCGTAAAAACGCGCATAAACGCGTAATCACCGTTGTATATTAGAATGGAAAAAGAACAAAACAGGAAGCAGATCGCGGTAGGCAGCGCCATCGGAATAAAGGAAAGAAATCCGTAAAATTCCTTTACTTGATATAAATAACCGACTATGGAAAATATTCCCACCAACATGACGACGAATGAGAGATAATTGGACGCCGATCGGAGGGACGCCTTTCGAAAAGTAAGAAAGAAAACGGAAAATCCCAAAAGCAGAAAATCGAAGGCGGTATTAGGCGCCATTTGATTCGGCCTTCCGTTGATTATATCGATCGCAACTTTCTGGGAAAAAAGTATCTTATCGATTCCGAAATCCGAACCTATCGATAGCCCGAAGATTTTGACCGCCCCGATCAGAGAGGTCAAAAAAGAAACGGAGCGGATTATGATTCTGTAACGAACCTTGTCCCGAAATAAGAGCAATAAAGAAAGACCTATGAATCCGAATCCCACCGCGGTAAGCGGGTTCATGGATACCCATGCGGGATTAGGTCGCTTGAAGATATCTATATCGAAGGCCCAGCCTAAAATCACCATCGCCCCGATGCATATCGGAACCGAA
Organism: Leptospira wolffii serovar Khorat str. Khorat-H2; assembly: GCF_000306115.2. Taxonomy (NCBI): domain Bacteria; kingdom Pseudomonadati; phylum Spirochaetota; class Leptospiria; order Leptospirales; family Leptospiraceae; genus Leptospira; species Leptospira wolffii. The sequence continues at coordinate 155,057 of NZ_AKWX02000023.1, read as the reverse complement.
ACCAAAATATCTAGCCATTTCTTCAAACGGTCTTTCCTAATAATGCAAAGGAACGGAATTCGAAAACGCTCATGCCAATCAATTCCGTTCCGTAATATTCATTTTTTATAAAGTAATCGGTCCGAATTATCCGGGCCAAACCGCCAGAATGATACCGGTTACCATCAGCGAAACCAGATTATGGGAGGCGTTCACAAAGAATAATCGCCAAGATTTTCCTTCCCATGCTATCGAATTAAAGAGAAGCGGGACAAAGAATCCCAACCACACGTAGAACGCTCCGTAAGCACCGTACTGCCAAGCCGGCCCGTCGCCTTCCAAATGCCAGGAAGAAGGCTTCCATACGAAAATACTATGAGCCAAAACATAAGCGGTCAAAAACGCACCGACGATTCCCAAAGCCATAGATTTCATCATTTGCTTCGTATTCGGCTCCATATTCTCCAGTCCCATTTCTTTCACCCAAATCTTGCCGAATATGGGTCCGTACCAAAGAAAGCCGATAACCATGGTGGCCAACACCGAAACGCCGATCGCTAAAAAATTTAAAGGAATTACCGGTAGCATATCTAATCCTCCATCTCGGGCAAGAAATCTCCGCCCGAATAGCGGACCGGTCAAGTAATTTCAATAATCGAAAGCGTGAATCACCCCGAATATTCGATTACGATTAGAGCCATATCGTCGTGGGAACTTCTTTCTTCTTGGGTAAAATCCTGAATATTTCGGATGACGGCGTTGCAGAATCTTTCCGGATCGGAGTCGGAATGGTTCTTAAGCAGGGAAAGAAAACGATCCGATCCGAAGAAGTCGCCTTCCTTGGATCTGGCTTCGATCAATCCGTCCGTATATAGGATCAATTTGTCTCCTTTAGAAAGTTCCGCCTTTAAAGTCTGGTAGTACGGAGTTGACAGAAGCTCGTTAATAGCCACGCCAGCGGGACGGAACATCTCGTGTTCTCCGGACGCTTTTCGAATCAGAATGGTTTCCGGATGACCGGCGTTCGCGACAAGTATCCTACCCGATTCCGGAAAAACCGTGACCATAGTCGCGGTCACGAAGTTGCCGTTCAGTTTTCCCACCAATTGAGCGCGCATTTTAGAAAGCATGTGTCCCGGATCGCTCAAATAATCCGACCAATCCGCCAAGGCCATTTTCACCATGGCTGCGACCATGGCCGCGCCTGTGCCGTGCCCAGTTACGTCGCAGATAAAAATCCCGAGAGCTCTTCCTGTCCTATCGGAGATGAGATCCACGAAATCTCCGCCGACCTGAAGCATGGGAATACAGCGATACGCAATTTTAACGTTAGGCGTTTTAGGTAAAGAGGAGGGAAGAAGGGAAAATTGAATCTTCCCGGCGATCGCCAAATCCTTTTCGATGAGTTTGGCCTTACTTTGGATCTCCAATTTTTGTTCTTCGATCGTCTTGGTTCTTTCGTTTACCATCATCTCCAAGGAATCGTTCAAGGTCTTCTGGATCTGAAGGGTCTTGGCTTGAGCCTCCTCTTTTTCCTTTTCGATCATCTTGATCCTGGAAGCCAAAGCGAAGGAGAATAGTACGGTTTCCATCCCCGCTCCCACCTGCCATCCGTATCCTGTGATGAATATATCCGGCACGATCGCAAAAGACTTCAGACCGTATAATAACGCTCCGAGTAAAATGGTAAGCCATCCTATGAGATAATATATGGCCGGTTTATAACCTTTCTTTAATACGTATGCGGCGCAACCCAATAGGGTCGGAACAATGTGCATATCATAAATGGCGAGTAACCATAGAATGGAGGAAATCTTCACGAATATGGAAACCACAGTCAACGCCAATCCGAAAAGGCTGGAGGCCAGAAGGGCACGATTCATTTTAGGAAGATATACGGAAAGCATCAGGAAATGCCTTGAAAAGAGGATCGCGAGAGCCGCCACCAAAGGAATTAGGAAAGTAGGTGCGTAACTAGCCAACCAGATCGAATTGGGCCAAATATATTGGAACGCGATTCCGTTCAGGCTCATCTGAAGCAATCCGAATACGGTTATATACAATACATAATAAAGATAGCTTAGATCCTTAACCGTGAAGAATATGAAGAGATTGTAAAGTGCCATCACGAAAATCAATCCGTAGTACAAACCGAAGACGAATTGCTCCGTCGAATTCGTATTAGAGAACGCCTTCTCGCTTACGATCTCCATGGGTAGAGAGACGGTACTTTCGGATTCCACTCTCAAGAAAAAGACCGTTTCCTTATCCGTCGCAGGGTCGAAAGGAATCTCTATAATAAAATCGCGATGATTGATTTCCCTGGTTTGAAACGGCAATGCGTCTCCGAAACGCTTTACCGAATATCCTTTCGAAGACGGATAATAGAAATCCACATGATCCAATACCGGATGATTGACTTCCAGATACCAGTTTCCGCCTTTCGTGTTCGCATTCCTGACGGAAATACGAGCCCAATAAGCGAAATCGGTAATACCGAAATTCGTCACCCCTAACTTCTCGAAGCGATTCTCCGAATTTAAACGAAGAATATCTTCGATCGTTAAATTCTTTCCCTTATCCACATAGAAAGATACGAAATTGCTGATATCGTATTCCTCGTGTTCGGCGGATAAAACGATAGTCTCGACCGATGTTTGATCCGAGAATGCAGGAGAAGCGATTAGCCCCAGAAGAATCGCCGAAAATATGCGAAACAAAAAAGACATACTATCCACGAAAATTCAGGAAAGTTCGAAAAGTAGACGGGCGGAGTCCCGACATGGAGAGAAAAAGAAAGAGAACCCGCGTTGCAAGCTTCGTCATGATAGCCACATCTTAGCGCAGATTTTACTTTTATAATTCTTGGGAAACAACAAAATACTCCCAGGCTTCGGAACAAAAGGGATTTATCGAAAATCGATCGATCCGATTTTACAATGTCTTAAAGAAGAACGGAGAAAAGCCGGCGCCCTCAGTCCTCGATCTCTTCCGCCACCTTGCTCCCTTGGGTCACGGGGTACAGCCGCTTAAGATAGAGTTGAGTCGCCTTATCTTCGGGAAACAAGGAGATCACCTTTTCAAATTGGATTTTGGCCTCGTCGAAAGCGTGGGAATAAAAAGCCTTTACCCCCTTCTCGTAAGCATCCTTAGTCTTGATTTTCAAATCCTGCTGCTCGGGCTCGTCTCCGTCGAATACTTCGTAGACCGAAACTGGTTTCTGCTTTCCTTTTACCTTAACCCGATCCAAAAATCTAAAATTAAAACGACCTTCCTTCTTAACCTCTTCCACGGTGCTTTCGCTGACCGCGATCCTGGATCCGTAGACTTTCGTTAAGCTTTCGATCCTAGAGGCAAGATTCACGGTGTCCGAGATCACCGTTCCTTCCAACCTTTCCTCGGCACCGATCGTTCCGAGCATTAAAGATCCGGAGTGTATTCCTACTCCGATCTGAATGGGGATATATCCCTGACGGTGGCGATGCTCGTTATATTCTTTCAGGTATCTTTGCATTTCCACTCCCGCGGAAACCGCATCTATCACATTTCTTTGGAATAAGGCCATGATGGCATCGCCGATGAATTTATCGATAAAACCGTTATGTCTTTGGATGATCGGGCTCATTCTACTTAAATAGGAATTGATGAAATTGAAGTTCTGAGCGGGAGTCATCTGTTCCGACAGAGTGGTGAAAGAACGGATATCGCTAAAGAGTACCGCCATCTCTTTCTGGATCTGATCTCCCAATTTTACGTCAAGAATGGAATCTTTCCCCAGATTGGCCAAGAAATCCTTCGGCACGAACCTAGCGTATGACTCCGTGAGAATCTTCTGCATCTCGAGAGTTTTGGCCTGAGCCTCCTCTTTTTCTTTCTTGATCGTATTGATCCTGGAAGCCAAAGCGAAGGAAAGTAGAACAACTTCGAGTCCTGCGCCGATTTGCAATCCGTAATTAGTCAGGAATATATCCGGCACGACTCCGAAGGCCTTGAGTCCGTAAAGAACCCCTCCGAGCATAAGGGTCAACCATGCGGTCAGATAGTAAATCGCAGGCCTATAACCTTTTCTTAATGTATAAATCGCACATCCCAAAACGAAAGGGATATTAAGAAGAGCGTAGACCGCAAGAATCCAAAGCACCGAAGATATCTTAACGAATAGGGAAATGACCGTCAAAATCGCACCGACCGCGCTCGAGGATAATAAAAACTTATCCATCTTAGGGAGATATTGAAAGGTAAGTAAAAAATACCTCGAAAAAAGGATCACAAAGGTCGGTAATAACGGTATTAGGAAGGTAGGCGCGTAGCTAGCCAACCAGATCGAATCCGGCCAAACGAACTGGAAAGCGAGCCCGTTCAAACTCATCTGCAATAGCCCGAAAGTAACTATATAGAATACGTAGAATAGATAGCTCAAATCCCGAACCGTAAAGAATATAAAGAGATTATAAAGCGCCATCACGAAAATCAGCCCGTAATACAATCCGAATACGAATTGTTCGGTAGCGTTACGATTCGCGAAAGCCTTTTCACTCAGGATCTGAATGGGTAAGGAAATCGTACTTTCCGATTCTACGCGGAGATAAAAGACCGCTTCGTTGGTCTCGCTACTATCGTGTAAAGGTAGCTCGAAAATAAAGTTTCTATGATTGATTTCGCGATTATTGAAAGGTAGCTTATCTCCCGAGAGCTTAGCGACGTATCCTTCGGAAGTCGGAGTGTAAAAATCCACATGATCCAATACGGGATGGCTGATTTCCAAATACCAATTCCGGACGCTTTTGGACCTATTCTTTACCGGAATTCGAACCCAATATGCGAAATTTGTAATCCCGAAATTCGTCTTTCCGAATTTTTCAAACTTCCCGCTTTCATCCAAACGACGAACGCTTTCGATCGTCTCCTTCTTCTCCTTATCTACGAAAAAAGAGACCGCGTTTCTGATATCGTATTGGTCGGACTCGTCGGTTAGAACGATGTCCTGGGTCGGACTTTGCTGCGCGACCAAGGAAGGAGTGAAAGATAGGATCAGGAGAAGCGGGAGTACACGGGACAAGCCAGTCATATTACGTACGGATTCCTAAGACTTTTGAGATTAATTTATCGAACGTCCGAGTCGGGAGGAATTTAGGCAAAAGGGTGTCGGTAAGGAAACTACTTTTTAAAAAATAGCGCGTTTTTGGACTCGGACTCCTAAGAGCGTGGAGAATCGCGTCGAGAACCTTTGACATAGGAACACCGGACTTTGCCTTCTTCTCGTTTATCTTCACAAAGTTCAAAAGTGCGTCTCTGTATACTGAGCCGTTGGCGATTTCCCGGATCTGATCGTTGATCTTATCCGTTAAGGGAGTCGCGATCGGACCAGGCAAAACGGAAATCACGTCCACATCGTATAAGCTCAGCTCTCTCCTAAAGCCGTCGGTTAAAGCTTCGAGTCCGTGCTTGGATACGGAATAAGCTGCCAAGAAGGGAATTGTCCGAACTCCACTCATTGAACTTACGTTTACGATCCTTCCGGGAGAGAAGCTTCTATCTTTCTTAGCTCCCAATAACGGTAGGAACTTTTGGGAGAGAATAAAAGGAGCGATAAGATTGATTTCTATCTGCTCGCGAAAAAGACGGGGCGGCATCTCTAACAGCGGCCCGGGAACCACTACGCCGGCATTATTCACGAGTCCTTTCAGGCCCCGTCCATCCAGAACGTTCGCGACTTCTTTCGAGGCCTTATCGATCGCGGTCTCGTCCGTTACATCGAAGTAAAGAGGATAAAACGACTTTCCAAGTTTAACGGATAGTTCGGCTCCTTGTTTCTTCGATCGAACGCTCCCGAATACGAAGTTCCCATCCTGTATTAACCTTTCGGTTAACGCGAGACCTACACCCGAATTTGCACCTGTAACGAGTATATATTCCATAGGCAAATTCTGCAAACTTTACATACTTAAGCAAATTATTTATTGCATATTATAATGTTTTTAATAATTTTCGTCACCTATGACAGGCATTGGACATCTATCTTCCGCATTTCTAGTAAAATCGAAGTTCAAAGATACGCCGCTTTGGATTCTTCTCATTGCGACGGAAGCCGTAGAATTGGTTTGGATCGTATTGAATCTGAATCCGTTCGGCTTCTCTCCCCCATTAGAATATATGAAAGTGGAGATCCCTTTCTTATATATCGGAAATATGAAACTGCTGAGCCAGCAGTATTCCCACTCTCTGGTCGGCGGGATCATCATCGGAATCCTTTTCTTTCTAGTTCTGAAAGCCTTTAAGGTTTCTCCTGCTGCGCGTTATCTCTCCGTGGCCTTGGCGACTAGCGGTCATTGGATCCTGGACTTTTTGGTTCACGACCATGATCTAAAGATCCTACCTCTGTCCGATGCGCCGATCATCGGCCCCATCATCTCGCTGGATCCCTCCAACCCCGAACTCGGAATCAGCGCCGCCGCGCCGCTTTTGGGATTCGGAATCCAGGCGGCACTCTCCGCGATCGCCGCTTATATCTTCCTGAAGAATTTCGAATTCTCTTCGCCGAACGGAAAGAGAAACTTCGCGATCGGAATCGTGATCCTGAACCTATTCTCCTTACCGATATTCGTAAAAGGATTCATGACCTTCTTGATCAAATCCGAAGTTTGGATGGCGTTACTCGTATTTGCGGATATGCTTTTCGCCGCAATAGTCATTCTTTATCTCTCCAAGACCGCAGTCGCAAAGAATCCGAGTCGTTAAACGACTCGGATATTCGATTCACAAACGAAACGTTAAGAATGTTTTTTCAAGAATTCCACGATTCTTGGAAAGATATCCTTATCGCTTTTCTTTCCCATCAAGGTGTCCTGGTGACCGTATCCCTTAGCTATAAATAACTCGTTCTTGTTTCCCGGATTCAATCGATTCAAGGTATCGTGGGCGATAATATTCGAATCTTTGAACACCTTATTCTGATCACCGGTCATGAATAAGATGGGGGTCTTAACCGTGGAGGCCTTATCCAAATAATTATTCGGAAGAGAATCATATCGATTGTCCTTAGGCTCGAACTTGATCATGGATTTACGACCCACAGCCTTGCGGATATGCCTATAGTAATTCATGGAAGTGGCGCCGAACAGATCCCCTACCCTTCTATGAGTGACATCGGGCAGATTTTCGTGTTCGTAACAAGCAGGCCATCCGGTCCCCCACATTAGGCTGAGCATATGGCAAGCGGGCTCGTCGCATTCATGGTGAAATAGACTCACGAATTTGGCGAGAACCTTGCCGGACGCGAAGCCGGGAAGGTAATGCCAGCGAGGATTCACATTCGGAAACCGTAATACGGACTCCATTAAAAAAGGCGCGAAACTAAGTTTAATCTTGGACCAGGCCGGAACGTTCGGAGTCAAAGAAACGCTATTGGATACGACGCTCGTCACCCCTTCTATTTTTCCGGCAAAAAGACTCATGAAGAATGAGATAGATCCTACACAATGCACCACGAAATGGATTTTCTTTCCCGGACCGACCGCCTCTCGAACGACCTTCAGAGCGGCCGGAACGTCGTATAAAGCGATATCATCCAGAGTATACCGATGAGGGAATAGATTATAATTAAAACGTAAACTCCCCCTCCAATCGAAACTCCAAACGTCCCCGTAACCGTTTTCATGTAGGTAAGTTACGAGATTCTTATGTTCGGGCATAACGAACATATCGGTGGAAGTAGTCAAACCGTGCATAAGCACGACCACATCTTTACTCTCTTTCTTCTGGAACCTCATCAGGCTGACGGAAATCTTATCCTCAGTTACGAAAGGATGGTGGGAGATCTTAGCGCCCTTGACTCCCTCCAAAGTAAAGACAGGAATATCCCTCTCTCTCCATAATTCCGGTTCGGCTTTTCTGAATTGGGCTCCGTAAATATCCCAAAGATTTCCCAGGAACATTTCTCCGAATCTTAAGGCGGCATCCTTTCTTTCGGAGAAGGTGCGACCGTTGGATTTGAAGGTGGTCATTTGTTTCAGAAAATCTTTTTCAAGAATTCTTAAAATACCTTTGCCTAAAACCTTGGCCTTAGCCTCGCCTTTCTCGTCAATATGACCTTCGTATACGGTAGTGTATAATGTGGAAGTGTCTCTCCAGATATTCAGAATACCGTCGTCCACGACCTTCTTGAATCCGTTCAAAGTGATTTTACGACCCGCCTTATTCTTCAGGAATAGGCGGTATCTCATATGCTTCTCGTTAACGGAAGGTTTTCCATAATCTACGAAGCAATTGAAGATCCCTTTCTCTACGTCGAATTTACCGCCTAACGCCTGGCATTCCACCCAACCGATCGCTTCTCCCGTTTCATTCGGATCGTATACGAAGAATTCCGTATCCGGAATCCGTATCGTAAGATGAAACATGAGATAATTTCCCGCTTTCTTTCCGGCCTCGTAATCCTCTTCATAGGAGAAGGAACCTGGAAGTGAGATGAAACCTTTCATCTCTTCCGTAAATTCCAAACTCACCGGGTGCGGTTTCGGCGCTAAGTTCTTCTTACTTTTGCTTTGATTCGTTGCTTTTTTCTTTTTTGTCGCCGTAGCCAATCGATTTTCCTACCTTAAACTCGCGTTCGGTTTTCTTCCAGTAATCGCTTCCGCAACCATTTCCGAAAGTGCAGAAATAGTCATGGACGGATTCGCTCCCACTGCGGTCGGTAATAAGCTTCCGTCCGCCACATATAAACCCTCATATCCGAAAACCTTTCCGAACGTCTTTGGATCCGAAGAACAGACTCCGAACGCAGCGGAAGATCCGACGACGCAACCACCCAAAGGATGGACCGTCACGTTATTCCGGACGGGCCAGGAATAAGTGGGCATCGGAAATCTAGTTTTGGCGTTCGTGAATTTGGAAAAACGCTTATTCACATCCATTATGGTATTGTAAAGCGTCATATTCTCCGCCTGAGGCCAGGTGATCTGCAGAGTTCCCTTCTTATCCAAATACATTTTCCCGTCGGAAGTATCGATTCCCATGCATAGAAGGACTGCGGACGTATAGGAGATATCCCCTTTCAAAGCTTCGCCGAGTAGGAAACCTATCTTACCGAAAATCTTGCCGTCCCAGATACTGCGGAAAAATTCTCCGACGATATGGAAGATATACTTCAAACGGAAGATCAGAGGGATGGCTCCGGATACGAAATAAGAGGCAAATACAGGATAACTTGCATCCTCCAATACGAAAGCCTTCTTTGAATCGAAATTTTGGAATAGATTATAATCCGTGTATTGAGTGATCACCGGGCCGTAATTCGGATCCGCAGGCTTATCTCCCTTAGCGGTAAAGGATAAGAAGTCCCCGTTTCCGGAGAATTGGGTCCCTATCTTGTCGGAGATCTTAGCGAGAGTTTTAAATTTCGTTTTGCATTTAAGAAGAAGTTCTGTCGTTCCCAAAGTCCCGGCGGAAACGACGACTCTCCTGGTATCGGCGTAAGTCGCCACCGTCTTTCCGTTTTGCAGATTCAAAAAATGGACCCTATAACCGTATGCGCCGCTTGCGGAAGGATCTTCCTCTCCCTTTGCCCCTAAAGGAATGATTTTAGTAGCGAGATGTTCCGTACGGATCTCCGCCTTATGCGAATTCTTCGCAACAAAAAGGTAATTCAGATCCAGAGTATTCTTAGAATGGGTGTTACAACCGACATCACATTCCGCACAGTAAGTGCAGGAAGTTTGGATCGCGCCGTAGCGGTTTTTTTCCTGAACCCCGATAGGAGTTGGCTTCTTGAAATCGTTTCCGAAAAATACGTTGAGATCGGCCCGCTTGGAGACACGGGATTCGTGAGCGGCGAATTTTTCGTACAATTCCGTCCTGACTACTTTTCTCCGCTCCTCCCCGTTATCGGGGATAGGACGGGAGCCTAGGACTTCCTTCACTACTTTATAATACGGTTTTAAATTACGTTTTTTGCAGGTTTCCGGCCATCGTTCGTCGAAAATATGATCCGGAGGCTCCAAAAACACGTTTGCATAAATAAGAGAACCCCCTCCCAAACCTGCGGAAAGGACCACATCCAACTTAGGATAGTTGCGGATATCGAATAATCCGGTCTGGCGACCGCTTTTCTTGAATTGGGAAGAACGTGGAACCGTCCCTTCTTCGGGTACATTCCAGAAATTCTTGGACATTCCTTCCGGTGAACGGGGAAAAGAGCCTTTCGGATATTCCTTACCTCGTTCCAAGACCAGAACCTTACCCGGCCATTTTTTGGAAAGCCTACACGCGTTAATCGAACCGCCGAATCCAGTACCTATCACTATCGCTTCGTAGAACTTCAAGAAGATCCCCCTATCGCCGAAAAATCTACTTATTTGCAGCATTTGCCTAAAAATAGCAATAATTAATTGATTTTATATGCGAATTTCGAATGATTCGAATCCCAAATGCCTACAAGTAAAATCAAATATGTTGTGTTATCCGACGTTCATCTAGGAGCATATAATAGTTTACTTACATACATCGAAGAGTTTCCGGATCCTGTTAAGGAAGAGGACAAGTATAAGGTAAACCCCCAGAAGACATCTCCCGCACTCCTGGAATTGATTTCCTGTATCAAACATATCGTTCAAACGGTGAACGGCTCTAGTAAACCGCCTCAGTTCATTCTACTCGGAGACGTGTTGGAACTTGCCTTGGGAGATATCAACGAAGCCTCAATGACCTTCGAGAGATTCTTGGAAGTCGCCTATAAGGAACAGAAAAGCGTTTTTTCCGACAGCATACTATATATTCCAGGAAACCACGACCATCATCTCTGGGAAACAGCTAGAGAAAGGCAATATGTGGACTATATCGCGAGACTCAAGCCCAACCAATACATTCAAAATGCGTGGTATACCACCAAGATGGTGGATCCCGACTTCGTTGAATCCGACCTGTTAACCGGCATTTTGAGAAGAAATCGCAAATTGAAGAAAGGAGAAGCCGTCATTGCTTATCCTAATTTCGAAATCGTGAGTAAGGACGGAAGCAGATCCGTATTCCTTTCCCATGGAAACTTTCTGGAAAATATCTACGCGCTAATGAGCACGATCCAAAGAATCCTGCTCCCGGAAATAGACAAAGACAAGAATCAGGAAAAACCCAAGCGCAATTTCTGGGAAAAGCTCTTGGATCTAAACCCTTTCCGAGCCGCAGTGGAGGTCCCGAACCCTACTTCCATAACCGTTTTGGAAAAGGAGAACTTCGCATGGATCGATTTTTTTTGGTCCACGTTAGGCAGATCCGGAAAAGTCGGAAAAGGGATAGGCCTAATTTACGATATGCTTCAGGACGAAAAGGCGGTAGGAAGACTTGCGAGCAACGTAACCAGCTATCTATTGAGAAAACTGGATACTTTCTTTCTACTGAAATATTTCCTTCAATGGGCGATCGGACGGACCCTCAAGAAAGTCGTACTCAAAGTGGGTCAGGCGGAGAGAGGGATGTCCGATACTGTCTTAAGCGACGAAGTAATCCGCAATCTGGACACCTATTTGGCGGAAACCATCCCCCACCAATGGGAAGAGGAGACCAGAAGGACCAAGCGTAAATTTCCGCAGGACTATGCCTTTATTTTCGGCCATACCCACAAACCTTTCGTCTCGGTCTCCCAAGGTTTAGGATTAAAAATCCAAGACAAGCTCATCTTCAACACCGGTGGATGGGTCGTAGATACCATACAAACCATGAAGTCCCACGGAGGAGCCGTATTATTCATCGACGACGACGCTCATGTCGCCTCCTTCCAGGCTTATTCGGAAGGGGAAATCAAATCCAGATTCCTTTTACCTGAAGGGAAAACCAATCCTCTCTACGAGACGCTGCAAGCCAAGATCGATCTTTCCCACCGTAAATTCGAAAACCTCTCCAAATCCCTCGAGGAGGAGATCCGACTGAGACGTCGCCTTTTGAAAATCAGAGTCAAGGAATAAGAAGAAGGTACCATTCTTCTCGGTTTCGAATTTTTCCGAATCGCATTTGAAATGATTCGACGGAACAAAGAGGTCTGATTTGATTCGGTTGCCATGGCCTTTAAAAGAAGCATTATCGCAAGCGCATCGGAAGACAGATTGGAGAATCTGATTTTAGAAAGGCTCAAGCCCGGAGCGGATAAGGAAAGGATAGACCAAAGGATCTGGGATCTTTTCGGAGAAGTTTGGTGCATCATGTTCACCGATCTCTCCGGGTTCTCGAGAGGAGTGGAGAAGTTCGGGATCATCCATTTTTTACAGACCATCCATGAGTCCGAAAGAATCTTAGTGCCGGTCATAGAAGATCATGACGGTATTCTTCTCAAATCGGAAGGGGACAGTTTTCTCGTTATCTTTCGCAATGTCGCAAAGGGATTGCAGGCGGCGATTCGGATGCAGAAGGAACTAGTCGAATACAATAAGAATAAAATCCCGGAAGAAAAGATCCTACTCTGCGTCGGATTAGGATACGGTAAGGTGTTAAAGATCGGAGACATAGACGTATTCGGTTCCGAAGTAAATACCGCAAGCAAGCTGGGAGAAGACACGGCCGAGGCCGGAGAAATCCTACTTACACAATCCGTTTTCGACAATGCGGAAAATTTAGAATATAAATTCGAACCTATCCAGGACGTCCCGGCAGGAACGACGGGAGCCTATAGACTTGTCTATTAGAGCCTCACAAACCCATATCGCAAATCATCAAGCAAAGACTATCCGAATGAACACCTTCTACTCTCCATCAGCATAATGCTCACTCCATCACACGAACACATCCTTCCTATAAGGCAGAACATAAAATGCAGACTTACAAAAAGATCCTTTTCATTCTAATCGCTTTCATCAGCGTTTCCGTTTCCGCAAAAGATGGAGATACGGTGCTTTCTTTCGAGACGGAGCAGGAATACGTGGACTTCATCTATAGCCTGAGTCCGGTCCTACTTCAGCAATATCCGAAATCGATCGTGAGATGGGTTTATCTGAATTCCTCTCAATATGAAACCGACCTAAGCAATGTCCTCCTATTGGCGAACGCGGATTTCAATAAAAAGGTAAATAAGAAATTCTTTAAGCTATCACAGGGAGAGTCCATAACCTCCTTACTGGACAAAGGAACGATACTCTTAGGAAAGAGAAAATCCGTATCCGGAGACCAAGCGATTTGGATCAATATTATAGGATACGACCAACATGGAAAAGTCCTAGTCGTAAACGATTCCAAGGTGGGCGCCGCCCAACAAATTCCAAGCGATGGACTCGAATCTGCATATTACATAAAATAAAACGATCGAAGCTATATGCGAAAGATCGTTATTAATTTCGGAGAATTTAACTTTTACAAAAGGATTCCTATGAAAAGAATATTCGTTTTACCCTTACTCTTATTGCTACTCCTTTCCTGCAAATCGACGAGCCGCAGGGAAAAGCCGGAATACATGGACGGATTTAAGGAGAAGCTCGCCGAAACCAAATTACTGATCCGGCAAGTCGTCCCTCCAAATTTTCGATTAATCGCCAAGGATCCGAAAGTACCGTATCGCTACGACTACGCGTTGCGTTCCGATGACGATCAAATCGAGATACGATATATCTTGAAATCCGTTCCCGGACTTCTTAGGGAAATCGCCGAAATAAAGAAGAAGGATCCTTCCGCGGTGATGGTCCCTCCGAAAAAAGACGACTATCTAATTCATTACGCGGTCTTTCTACAAAATCTGGGCGGAGAAAATGTCGCGACAGGTTACACGGAATTTCCGCCCAAAGCGGTTAAGGACGAGTTCGGAGCGGACTGGGGAAGCAATGTTTCCTTCGAAATGAGACCAGGATCGGATAGTAAATTCAAATATTGTAGTATTACCGCACTTCACAAAGACAATCAGGCGGATGTTTATATTCTCTATCTTTCGGAAGATCCGGATAAATTAATCCAATTCATGAAAAATACGCATCTATTCTATAATCTTCGGTTCATGTAACCAACAGAGAACGCGAAGCCATGAGACATTTGCTTCATAAATTCAAATTACTAAAAAACATAACAAAAAACTAATGAATTTTTTAAAAACTACATTCTGCTTAATCCTTCTCTTATCCGCCGAAATGTCCGCCGTGGCCGAATCCTCCTACGAAAAGGAGATTTTTAAGGCCGTGGATTCCTTGAGATCCATCTCTCCGACAAGCGACAAAGAAAAGCTGAAAGAATACAATCAGACAATGGATGATAATTGGTCCTTATTCTCTAAGGACAAAGATGATTCGGTCCCCGTACTCGTTCGAATATTGGAACAGGAGATCGAGTCCAAAGAACCGAACTCGTTAGTTCTCATGGATTTAACGTATTTCATCGCGCTTTCCGATAAGAAATCGGAGAGGGCAGCTTTTCTTTCAAAAGTATATCAAAGAATCGATCCCAAAAAGCCGATTATCTCTTCAAACAGCCAACAGTTTTTCTTACTTTCGCTTTATATGAGCTACAAGCAGGTCCCCGGTTTTTTAAAACAAATCGACGATAAATTCCTGCAAACGGAGGCTACGGCTTTTTTTATTCCGCAACACGTTGTAAATGTGGATGGTCACGCTCAGAGAACTCATTTATACGGAGTCTACGGCAAAGAAAGCGTTGAGCATCTATTGGATCTGTTAGAAAAGGAAAAGAATCCCAAGATTAAACGATCGCTTACCAGTATTCTTAGAAGAATATGCACCCCGATTTGTGCCAAAAGAATCGGCAAATTTTTAGAAACCGAAAAAGACCATGAGATCTTCGTAAACGGGACCTACATTTTATTGGATAATGCGGGGCCGGAAGGGAGAGAAGTTTATTTAGAACTTCGCCCAAATGATTTGTCGGCAAAAACCTTGGATTACTTCAAGAGCGAACAGGATTACGTTCGAAATCAGTCATATGAGTTTCTGATTTCAAAAATAGAAAAGAAATTCGGGAAAAGTGAAAATAGTTTCTCCAAGTCGGAATTGAAAGAGCAAATCGAGCAAATGATCCGGAACAAGGGAGCCTCACGGACCATCCATCCTCTGGATTTACTCCAAAGCGACTTGGATAAGAACTTCTTGATCGAAAAGCTCATCGAAGCAAGAAGGAATTGCTTTCTCAGAACGAACCAACACGGGATGCAGGATATCGATATCAACAACATGATTCTCAATACGCTGTATTACCGAAATTAACGGTCCGAGAGAAAGGACTTTCCTTGGGACCGGCCGATCTTCATATCCGCCGAACGCCTACTAAATTGCCGTTCAAAATAAGAGAATATATCAAACCCTCACTCTTATGGGACGCATTATGATTCCTTAAATTGCAGTTCCTGTCGCACTCCGGTCGGCCCCTCTTCCTATCGGTCCAACTTACTTGACGCTAGGTGAGCCTATTCAATACGGTAAAAGTGGAAGGAAGGTCATCGGTATGGAGCAGGAAATCGCGTCCGAAAATCAGGATTTTGCGGAGAAAACCGACTTAGAAGAACTTCTGAGCCAGTACAAGGACGCAATCGACAAAAGCACGATCGTATCCATGACCAACCTACATGGCAGAATTACCTACGCTAATGACGAGTTCTGTCGACTCTCCAAATACAATCGGGAAGAATTAGTCGGCAAGCCGCATAATATCGTCCGTCATCCGGATATGCCAAAGGAAGCCTTTCGAGAAATGTGGTCTACGATCAAATCCGGTAGAATCTGGAAAGGAATCGTGGAAAATAGAGCAAAGGATGGAAGCAAATACATCGTTAGTACTACTATCATTCCTATAAAAAATCCGGATGGAACCAATAAAGAGTATATCGGAATCAGAAGCGATATTTCCGAACTTGTCCTTTCTCAAAACAAAGTTCGTTCCCTTTTAAATGCGAGTTCCAAGTTCGTTCCTTCTCAATTTCTCAAGGAATTGAAATCAACCGACCTGGCTTCCGTTAATCCTGGAGAAGCCACCACTCTAAAGCTGACTGTACTTTTCGCAGACATCAGAGGCTTTACTTCCATCGCAGAAAAACTATCTGCGGGGGATATTTTCCAAAGTCTAAACCGTTACATTGCACATATGGAACCGGTAATTACTCGTAATGACGGCTTTATCGACAAATTCATTGGAGACGGAGTCATGGCTCTTTTTCATCACTCTGATAATGCGCTAAAAGCGGCCAAGGAAATGCTTCAAGAGTTAGATAAATTCAACGATCTCTTACTAGGAGAAGGTTCGGAAAAAATAAGAATAGGAATCGGCATCCATTACGGTCAAGTTGTCTTAGGAACGGTCGGAACGGAAACCAGAATGAACACTACTGTAATCGGAGACACTGTAAACATCGCCGCCAGAATGGAAAAATTAACCAAGAGAGCGGGTGTCCCGATCTTATTCACGGAAGAAACACTGAAAGAGGTCGACTTAACCAAATTTAAAATCAAAAAAGTGGGTCAATCCACTCTTAGAGGGAGAACTAAGCGTACGATCTTATATACTCTGAAATAATCCGCAGAACATACGAAACAAACCTCTCAGTGCTTAGTGCTTAAGACGTTCTTCTGGTATTCCCTAATTTTACCATCGCCCCTTCCCCTATGTCTATAAACAAAAAAGGGATCCTTTCGGATCCCTGATTCATGCCTAATTTCCCCCGGGTGTTGTCCCCAGGGGCCCGCCCCGAGTATTTCGCGAAGCGAAATATACGAGGGAGGGGGGTTACCAGCGATAGTGGCTGAATGCTTTGTTAGCATCTGCCATTTTACGGATATCTTCTTTCTTCTTGATAGCGGCACCGGTGCCTTTCTGAGCTTCGATAAACTCGGCAGCCAGCTTGTTCGCCATACCTTTCTCGTTTCTGTCCCTGGAATAACGGATCAACCATCTGATTCCTAAAGCTAAACGTCTTTCCGGACGAACTTCGATAGGAACTTGGTAAGTCACACCACCTACGCGGCGGGATTTAACTTCGACCTGAGGCTTTACGTTTTCCAAAGCTTCTTTGAAAGTAACGTAAGGATCGTTTCCGGTCTTTTTCTGAACGAGATCTAATGCATCGTAAAATAAGGTTTCTGCTACGGATTTCTTTCCGTCCACCATCAAGCAATTGATGAACTTAGCGATATTTGTGTCGCTGTAAACCGGATCCGCTTGGATCTTACGGGGCTCTACTTTTCCTCTTCTTCTAGACATTCCTTAACCTCTTACGCCTTAGGTTTTTTCGTTCCGTATTTAGAACGACCCTTACGACGTTTGTCGATACCTAGAGTATCCAAGGTACCGCGGATAATATGATAACGAACCCCTGGAAGGTCTTTTACCCTTCCCCCGCGAATCAGAACAACGTTGTGCTCTTGCAGGTTATGTCCCTCACCTGGAATGTAAGCGGTTACTTCGATTCCGGTGGTCAAACGAACCCTTGCTACTTTCCGCATTGCAGAGTTCGGTTTTTTAGGAGTGAACGTAGTCACCCTAGTGCATACTCCTCTACGCTGAGGGGAGCTTTTCAATGCAGGAGATTTAGATTTGTTCTTCTGTTTCTTCCTGCCGTGTCTTATAAGTTGGCTAATTGTAGGCATGAATCCCTTCTTTTTCGCAGGCCGGTGACCTATTTTACCAGTTCGCCCGAGCCTGCTCTATTGTAAAGCTTTCCTTTA
This sequence comes from Leptospira wolffii serovar Khorat str. Khorat-H2, assembly GCF_000306115.2. NCBI lineage: Bacteria > Pseudomonadati > Spirochaetota > Leptospiria > Leptospirales > Leptospiraceae > Leptospira > Leptospira wolffii. The sequence goes on along the minus strand of NZ_AKWX02000023.1, from coordinate 137,448 downwards.
GTTCTCGCTGTCTTCCGGTATGGCTACGGGAATCTCTTCCTCTTCCACTTCCAGAGGACGATCCAGATCTCCGTAAGTTTCCTTGAATACGGCGACGTCCCTATACTTTCTCATTCCGGTTCCCGCAGGAATCATATGACCGATGATCACATTCTCCTTAAGTCCCATTAGATTGTCGGTCTTACCTTTGATCGCCGCGTCGGTCAAAACCTTGGTTGTTTCCTGGAAGGAAGCAGCAGAGAAGAATGACTCGGTATTCAAAGAAGCCTTGGTCAATCCCAAGAGAATCGGAACGGACTGTGCGGGGGATCCCCCTTCCGCTACGACTCGCTTGTTTTCCTCGATAAAGGCGAAACGATCCACCTGTTGTTGGTTTACGAAGGAAGTGTCTCCGGAGTCGGTGATCAGAACCTTACGCATCATCTGGCGAACGACCACTTCGATGTGCTTATCGTTGATATGCACCCCTTGCAGTCTGTAAACCTCTTGGACCTCTTGCACCAGATACACTTGAAGAGCGGTTACACCTTTTACTCTCAAGATATCGTGAGGATCCAGATTTCCGTCGTCCATCTGGTCTCCGCGTTTTACGAAGTCCCCGTGACGAACTCGGAGCTGTTTACCGATCGGAATCGTTACTTTAACTTTATCTAATTCTTCGTTATCCGGAACGATGTAGAGAACCCGTTTTTCTTTTACGATTTCTCCGTTATCTTCGATACGTCCGTCCGTCTCAGCCAGAGTAGTCGCATCTTTCGGGCGACGTGCCTCGAAGAGCTCATCCACGCGAGGAAGACCACCGGTAATATCCCGGGTTTTTTCCGCTACGGTAGGAATCTTGAATAGAATGTCCCCTGCCTTCACTTTATCTCCGTTCAGAACGGAGATAATAGCGTCCACAGGAACCAGATATTCTTCCTTAGTAGAACCGTAAGTTACCACGATTCTCGGAACCAATTTATCCCTACGTTGCTCGATTACCTTATAGATAACGTTTGAAGTCTTAACGTCCTCGTCGCGTCGAACGTTCTTACCGACTTCCAAATCCACCCAAGCCACGTTTCCTTCGATCTCGGAAACGCCGATCTCGTTGAATGGGTCGAACTCGGCCAAAGCTTGATTCGCTTCGGTGATCTGAGTTTCCTTCACGTTCAAGGAAGTTCCTGTCTTAACGGGAACTACCGCTTCTTCTCCCAAGATTCGGAAAAGACCGTCGGCGATCTTAATCGTTCCCGGCGCTTCGGAGGTAACGTTCTCACCGGTGGACAGAGTAGCGACTAGCTCTCCCTTGTCCACCTTCTGACCGTTCTCCACGCGAAGGTTGGTGAGCTCGGAAGAATTGAACTGTTGGATCAATCTTTGTACTACGATGGATCCGCGGCGAGTGAAGATCAGACCGCGATCGGCAGTTTGGAGAGTACGTCCGTTGATCGCGTTAACGATCGCGCGGTATCCGACTTTGTGCTCCTTCTCTTGGACCTTAGCGGACGCGGCACCACCGATGTGGAAGGTACGCATCGTGAGCTGAGTTCCAGGCTGCCCGATGGACTGAGCGGCGATGGTTCCGACTGCCTCTCCGATTTCCGCAGGAGTCAGACGAGCCATATCCATACCGTAACATTTAATACAGATTCCCCAACGAGCCTCGCAGGTTAGAGGAGAACGAACCTTGATTTTCTCGTAACCAAGGTTCTCCAATTTCTGACCAACTTCCCTCGTAATCAGAGTATCCTTAGGATACACTACATTTTCGGAAACGGGGTCTACGATGTCTTCCGCGGTGTAACGACCGAATACACGATCGCTCAAGGAAACGATAACATTCTCCCCTTCTTTTACGGTTCCGAGAGTGATAGACTCTTCCGTTCCGCAATCGTCCTCTGCGACGATCACGTCTTGGGAAATATCCACCAAACGGCGGGTTAGGTAACCTGCGTCGGCAGTTTTCAACGCCGTATCCGCAAGACCTTTACGAGCACCGTGAGTGGAGATGAAGAATTCAAGAACGCTCAATCCCTCGCGGAAGTTGGAGCGAATCGCAAGCTCGATGATCTCTCCGGAAGGTTTCGCCATCAGACCGCGCATACCAGCCAACTGACGGATCTGTTGTTTGGATCCGCGGGCGCCGGATGCGGCCATAATGAACACAGGGTTATAACCGCCCTTGTCCTTCTCGAGTTCTTTGAACATGGAGTCGGTGATGAGGTCATTGGTTTTAGTCCAGATCTCGATTACCTTCTTCTTACGTTCTTCGTTAGTGATAATACCTTTACGATACTCTCCGTCAGCCCTTTCCACTTCCTTATTCGCGTCGCCGACCAGGGTAACTTTACCCGGGGATACGCGGATGTCTTCGATAGAGATGGTCGGGCTGAAAATAGTAGCGTAGCGATATCCTAATTTCTTGATATCGTCGAGCATCAGAACGGTTTGAGCCGGCCCGTATTTCTCGTAAACTTCTGCGATGATTCGGTTCGTCTCTTTATCGGAGAGAGCACGGTTCACGTAAGGATATCCTTCCGGAAGAACCGTATTGAAGATCAATCTTCCCGGGGTGGTTTCCAGGATCTTTCCTTGGTGAAGAACGGAGATTTTGGTTCTGTATTCGATGACGCCACGGTCGATCGCATAAACCACTTCATCCAAATTCGCAAAGGACTTGAGAGGAACTCCCGCTTCGGTTGGAAGCTCGGAGGTTAGATAATAAATCCCGAGTACGATATCCTGAGTAGGTCCACAGATCGGGTGACCGTTCGCAGGGTTCAAGATATTGTGAGGAGAAAGCATTAGCATCCATACTTCCAACTGAGCCTTAGGAGTCAGAGGAACGTGGATCGCCATTTGATCCCCGTCGAAGTCCGCGTTGAACGCGTGACATACCAGAGGATGCAACTTGATGGCTTTACCTTCTACTAGGATAGGAAGGAAGGCCTGGATTCCCAAACGGTGAAGGGTAGGAGCACGGTTCAACATGACCGGGTGTTCTTTCACGACGGTTTCCAGAACGTCGAAGACTTCTTTTTCTTCCGCTTCCACCTTCTTCTTAGCGGATTTGATGTTAGGAGCCAGGTCCAGATCCACCAAACGCTTCATAATAAAAGGTTTAAATAGTTCGAGAGCCATCTTCTTAGGAAGACCCATCTCGTGGTATTTCAACTCAGGACCGACCACGATCACGGAACGACCGGAGTAATCCACCCTCTTACCGAGTAGGTTTTGGCGGAAACGTCCCTGCTTTCCTTTCAGCATGTCCGAGATGGATTTAAGAGGACGGTTCCCTTTACCTTTTACGGTACGTTTGCGGCGGCTATTGTCGAATAACGCGTCCACCGCTTCCTGGAGCATACGTTTTTCGTTACGAACGATGATCTCGGGAGCTTTCAAGGCGAGAAGGCGTTTTAGACGGTTGTTTCTGTTGATAACACGACGATATAGATCGTTCAAATCGGAAGTAGCGAAACGTCCACCCTCCAACTGAACCATTGGGCGGAGTTCGGGAGGAATGACAGGAACAACGTCCAGAACCATCCACTCGGGACGGTTACCGGAATCACGGAACGCTTCCAAAACTTCTAGACGCTTTAGGATTCTCTTGTCGGAGATTTTTTCCTTATCCTGGATTTTTTGGCGGATGATGCGTGCTTCCGCATCCACATCGATACGGGAAAGAAGTTCTTTGATCGCGTCCGCACCGATACCTGCTACGAATTTGTCGCCGTATTCGTCCAGATAAGCGTGGTATTCTTCTTCGTCGATGAGTTCGCCGCGATTTCTTCCGGTATCAGCCGGATCGATGATGACGTATTTCTCGAAATAAAGAACGCTCTTGAGCTGATTGATGGTCATGTCCAAGAGAAGTCCCATTCTGGAAGGAACGGAACGGTAGTACCAGATATGCGAAACTGGAGCTGCGAGTTCGATATGCCCCATACGCTCACGACGAACTTTGGAGTGAGTTACCTCGACCCCGCATTTGTCGCAAACCACACCCTTGTAACGGATGGACTTGAATTTACCGCAATAGCATTCCCAGTCCTTGGTGGTTCCGAAGATTTTTTCGCAGAATAGACCGTCGCGCTCCGGTTTCAGAGTACGGTAGTTGATCGTTTCCGGTTTCTTGACTTCTCCGTAGGACCATTCTTTGATCCTGTCGGGAGAAGCCAGTCTGATTGTGATTGATTCGAAGTCGTTATTGGATCTCATGCTACCTTACCCTTAGGCGTTCTCGATTGTCTCGAATTTGATCTTCTTCTTGCTCTTGGAATATTCGTCCTCGTAGTCGGAGATATCGATGCTGTTACCTTCCGAGTCGGTGATGACGATGTCCAAGGCAAGTCCCCTGAGTTCCTGTACTAATACGTTGAAGGATTCCGGAATTCCAGGCTTGATGGAATGGATTCCTTTTACGATGGCTTCGTAGATTCTCGCTCTGCCCAACATATCGTCGGATTTGATGGTGAGAAGTTCCTGAAGAGTATGGGATGCGCCGTAAGCTTCGAGAGCCCAAACCTCCATCTCTCCGAGACGCTGACCACCAAACTGAGCCTTTCCTCCCAGAGGTTGCTGAGTAACAAGTGAGTAAGGTCCGGTGGAACGTGCGTGAATCTTGTCATCCACCAAGTGCGCGAGTTTCAACATGTAGATGAATCCGCAGAATACTTCGTTCATGAACGGAAGTCCGGTACGTCCATCATACAATTTGAATTTAGAGCTGAGAGGAAGATTCGCTTCCTTGCAATACTTCTCTACATCCGCTTCAGTAGCTCCGTCGAAAACCGGAGTTTCGAAATTGATTCCCAGCTTGCTTGCAGCAAGTCCGAGTTGAGTTTCGAAAATCTGACCCAGGTTCATACGAGAAGGAACGCCTAACGGGTTCAACACGATATCCATCGGAGTACCGTCTTCCATGTAAGGCATGTCCTCTTCGGCCATGATACGTGCGACTACCCCTTTGTTACCGTGACGTCCGGCCATCTTGTCTCCGACCAGAAGCTTACGCTTACGAGCTACGAAGACTTTCACCATTTCTTCCACGCCGGCAGGAAGTTCGTCCCCTCTCTCACGAGAGAAGCGTTTGATATCGATTACGGTCCCTTCGAAACCGTTCGGCATACGAAGAGAAGAATCTCTTACTTCCTTCGCTTTTTCACCGAAGATGGAGTGAAGAAGTTTGTATTCAGGAGTGAGGTCCGTTTCTCCTTTAGGAGTCACCATACCTACCAGAATATCTCCCGGTTTCACTTCTGCTCCGACGCGAATCACACCGGTCTCATCTAGATCGCGGAAGGCCTTGTCGGAAAGATTCGGAATATCTCTTGTAATCTGCTCTTGTCCGAGTTTGGTCTCACGAGCTTGGATTTCGAATTCTTCTATATGGATAGAAGAGAATATATCGTCTTTAACGACTTTTTCGGAAATTAGGATCGCATCCTCGAAGTTGTAACCTTCCCAAGGCATGAATGCTACGAGAACGTTACGTCCGAGTGCGAGAGTTCCGTTATCCACTGCAGGACCGTCGGCAAGGACCGTACCCTTCTGGAGGATGTTTCCATTCTCATCCATTCTCTCACCCAGAACGATCTGGCCGGCGAGAGTGGATCCTCTGCGAACTTCTTCTCCGGAAGAGATAAGAGGTTGGTATTGCTTCAGACCGGAAGTCAGGCTGTATTCTCGAACGCTTCCGTTATCCGCGGTCACTTCGATTTTCTCTTTGCTTACTTTGGTTACTCTTCCGTCGATTTCGGAGTGAACCACTCCGACTACGGGAGTTTGGTTGAAGCAAGTACCTTGGTTGGTCTTCTTGAATTTAGTAAGATCGTAGGTATCGGATTCTTTTCCGCCCTTGCGTTCTATGATCACCTTCTCCGCATCCACATATTTCACGACTCCGTCGTGTCTGGAGATGATACAGATTCTGGAATCGTAAGCTGCACGGGTTTCCATACCGGTTCCCACGAAAGGAGCCTCTTGGCGAAGAAGAGGAACCGCCTGACGTTGCATGTTGGAACCCATGAGCGCGCGGTTTGCGTCGTCATGCTCCAGGAACGGAATGAGAGCGGTGGAAACGGAGACTACCTGCATAGGAGTCAGGTCCATGTACTGGATCTCGTTCGGGTTGCGGAAAGGGTAATCGGAACGGTGACGAGTGGAGATCAGTTTGCTCTTGAACTCGCCCTTCTCATCCACAGGAGAAGAAGAAACCGCGATGGAATGGTATTCTTCCTTATCCGCGGTTAAATATTCGATATTGTTTCCCACACGTCCGTTCTTAACGGTGCGATAAGGAGTCTCGAGGAATCCGTAATCGTTCACTCTAGCATAAGAGGACATGGAAAGAATGAGTCCGATGTTCGGACCTTCAGGAGTTTCGATCGGACACATACGACCGTAGTGGCTGTAGTGAACGTCCCGCACTTCCATACCCGCCCTGTCCCTGGAAAGACCGCCGGGTCCTAGAGCGTTCAAACGACGTTTGTGAGTGAGTTCCGCCAGAGGGTTGGTCTGGTCCATGAATTGGGACAATTGGCTGGATCCGAAGAACTCGTTGATCACCGCGGTGATCGGTTTGATGGAGATGAGAAGTTGAGGAGTCTGAGTTCCCACTTCTTGCACGGTCATCCTTTCTTTGATCACTCTTTCCACGCGAGTGAAACCGACTTTGAGTTGGTTTGCGATGAGCTCACCGACGGAACGGATACGACGGTTTCCTAGGTGGTCGATATCGTCCGGATAGTAGTTCTCGGTTTCGGAGATCAGGTTGAGAAGGTAACGTACGGTCTCGATAATATCCGCAGGTCTTAAGACTCTTTCGCGAGCACTGGAGAATTCTTTCGGGTTATTGAACTCGAATTTGCTGTTGATCTTATAACGACCAACGTCTCCCAGATCGAAAGTTTTAGGAGAGAAGAATAGGCGAGTTAATTCGGTTTCCGCGTTTTCTATCGTGGAAGGCTCGCCTTGTCTCATGATGCCGTGAAATTTCAGGATTGCGTCTTCGTAATCGTTGACTCCGTCTTTTTCCAAGCAGTTCACTAAAACGGGATTATCCTTGTCTTTAGGATATTCCACCAGCTCGACTTCTTTCACCTTCATCTCTTTCAGGATGGAGATATTGTCCTCGTTGATCTTGGAACCGGCATCGAGCATAACCTCTCCGGTTTCCATATTGATCACGTCTGCGATCACTCTGCGTCCGATCAGACGTTTGAGTTCCTTGGTGGAAGCTCCTCCGATTTTCGCCTTGGAGGATTTGTAGAAAAGACGAAGAACTTCTTCGTTCGTTCCGTGACCCAGGGACTTGACGAGAAGAGTAGCCGGGAATTTTTTCTTACGGTCGATTTTTGCGACCAGGATTCCCTTATTGTCCATCTCGAATTCCAACCAGGATCCTCTATATGGAATCACTCTGGCAGAATAAGTATCTCTCTCAGAATCGTAAGAGAAGAAGATACCGGGAGAACGGTGGAGCTGGGAAACGACCACTCGCTCTGCTCCGTTGATGATGAAGGTTCCCTGCTCTGTCATTACGGGAAGATCGCCCATATAGACGACCTGCTCTCGGATCTCTCCGGTTTCCTTGATGATGAGTCGAATGACCGCTTTTAACGGGAGAGCAAAAGTAGCGTCTGTGTCTTTGCACTCCTGCGGGTTTTTCTTAGCCTCTCCCAGGACATAGTGGCTGTATTCCATCACCATGTCGTTGTTCGGACTTTCGATAGGGAAAGTTTCCCGGAAAACGGCTTCTAAGCCTTGGTTCTTCCGTTTAGTGGGGTCCTTAACTTCGGATTGAAGAAACCAGTCGAAGGACTTCTTCTGAATCTGAATCAAGTTAGGTAGGTAATCCAGATTGGTGATCTTACCGAAGTTTACCCTTTTTCTCTCTACTTGACCGTACATTCGTGTGCCCCCTGTGGGTTTTGGAAAATAATAACGTGCGCGATAAAATGCAATACGGCAAGGAAGGCCCGCCGGCCTCCTTGCCTAAGTGAAAGGATTGTAATCAGATATCGAGGAGACAAAGCCTCGGCCTCTGATTAGACTGCCTTGAGTTCGATTTGAGCGCCGACAGCTTCTAATTTCTTTTTAAGATCGTCAGCTTCTGCTTTTGCAACGCCTTCTTTAACGGATTTTCCGCCAGCTTCTACCAGATCTTTAGCTTCTTTCAAGCCCAGACCGGTGATCTCGCGAACAACCTTGATAACTTCGATTTTTTTATCTCCGAAACCTTTCAAGATTACGTTGAAAGAAGCAGGTTCTTCTGCTCCGCCTGCCGCTGCTCCGCCACCTGCTGGTGCTGCAGCCGCTACTGCTACTGGAGCCGCTGCGGAAATTCCGAACTTCTCCTCCATTTTCTTAACTAGATCAGCAGCTTCCACGAGGGTAAGTTTGCCGAGTTGCTCTAATAACGCTTCAGTGGTAGACATAGGGTGCTCCTTTGATTCCGTTTGGTCCTTTTAACTACTAAATGTGTTCTTACTGGTTGTTCTTCTCTGCGACCGCTTGGATAGCGCGCGCAAGTCCTGCGATAATTTGGTTCAGGCCGGAAGCGATGCTTCTTGCCGGACCGTTGATACCGCCCGCGATCTGAGCCAAGAGTTGCTCTCTGGAAGGAAGACCTGCGATTGCATCCACTCCCTCCGCGTCCAAAATCGACCCGTCCAAATAACCCGCTTTTAAGATCAGGTTTTTATTGGTTTTTGCGAATTCCTTCAGGACTTTCGCAACTGTGGGAAGATTGTCCTCTGAGAAGATCGCGGCTAGCGGTCCTTGGTATTCGGGACCGAAGGCGATATTCTTATCCTTATGCTTTTCGGATTCTTTCAGTGCGAGAAGGAAGAGATTGTTCTTAATCACCTTCATCTCGGAACCTTCTTTACGAAGTTTCGCGCGAAGACCGGTGATCTCCTCTACTGTGAGTCCGCTGTAGCTGGCTAGGATGAAGTCGCTACGCTTTTCTAATTTGCCCTTCAATAGGGCGACTGCTTCGAATTTTTCCTGGCTGGGCATTGGTTTCTACTCCCGTCTACTCGCCCTTAGAGGGACGTGTTGACCAGTTCCTTAACGTCTACTTTCACGCCTGCACCCATAGTAGGGGAAACGGAGAAAGTTTTCAGATAATCGCCTTTTGCATCCGAGGGTTTGTCTCGGAGAAGGGTTTGCACTACGGTGCGGATGTTTTCCACAAGCTTGTTAGGCTCGAAGCTAACTTTACCGACCCCTAGGTGAACCACGCCGCCTTTGTCGGGACGATACTCGATACGTCCTGATTTCAGTTCGCCGACTGCTTTCGCAACATCGTTAGTAACTGTTCCAGCCTTAGGCTTAGGCATTAAACCTTTACGTCCTAAGATCGGTCCGAGCTTACCTACGTCCTTCATCATGTCGGGAGTAGCGACGCAAGCGTCGAAATCGGTCCAGCCACCTGCGACTTTCTCGATTAGGTCCATATCGCCCACGAACTCCGCACCTGCGTTTTTCGCGTCGTTCTGCTTGTCTCCTTTGCAGAAAACAAGAACTCGAACCAATTTACCCGTTCCATGAGGAAGAGAAATGGTTCCACGAATGTTCTGGAGAGATTTATAATTTACTTTCGTAGCGATCTCGATGGTTCCGTCGAATTTGGTGTAAGAAGATGCTTTAGCCAATTCTACGGCTTTTTCGATCGGATATACTTTCAGCGCGTCGACTTTCTCTTTAGCCGCGCGATATTTTTTTCCGCGTTTCATGCTTACCCCTCTACCGTTACGCCCATGGAACGACAAGTTCCCGCGATGATCTGTACGGCTCCGTCCAGGTCGTTTGCGTTCAAGTCCGCCATTTTGGTTTTGGCGATTTCTTCCAATTGTTTACGGGTAATTTTCCCCACCTTAACTGTATGGGGAGTTGCGGAACCGGTCTCTAGTCCGATCGCCTTCTTAACGAGAAGCGCTGCCGGAGGAGCCTTGGTAATGAATGTAAAACTCCTGTCGGAGAATACCGTGATTACAACGGGAAGCTTGTACCCGATCTGGGCCTTGGTTCTCTCGTTGAATTGCTTGCAGAACTCCATGATGTTCAATCCTGCCTGACCGAGAGCCGGTCCGACTGGAGGAGCAGGGTTGGCCTTACCGGCTTCAACCTGGAGCTTGATCTGCTTTACTACTTTTTTTGCTGCCATTGGCGAAACACCTTATTTGTTTCTCCCGGTTCACCCACCGGTCAGGGTTCGGTTTTGACCTGTAGATAATCTAATTCCACAGGGGTGGAGCGACCGAAAATCTCCACCTTCACTCTGAGTCTTCCCTTGTCCGGGAAGATCTCGTCTACGACTCCGGTAAAATTCGCGAAAGGCCCGTCGATAATCTTCAAGCTATCTCCCACTTTAAACAATAAGCGAGGAGTGACCGGCTCCTCCGATTTGAACTCTCCGGTTTCCGCGAAGAGATTCTTGACCTCGTCTACGGAAAGAGGCTCGGGTCCGCCGTCCTTGGATCCCACGAAAGTGGAGACCGAAGGAAGACTTTGGATCATGAAACGAAGATCCTCGTCCATGTCCATTTCCACCAATACGTAGCCCGGCATGAGCTTTTTCTTAGTGACCTTCTTTTTGCCGTTCTTCATCTCGGCGACTTCCATGGTAGGAATGCGTACTTGGGAAATTTTTTCCTCCAGCTTGCGCTGTTGGATCAGTTTCTCCAGGTTCTTCTGGACCTTATTCTCGTGACCGGAATAAGTCTGTAACGCGTACCATTTCAAATCAGCCATGATTTCTATTTTCCTAATAATCGCTTCTTACAGATTCCAGAATCCGGTCAGAAGCTTCACAAATGCGGTATCCGAAAGAAAAAGAAACGCGGAGAAGAATAATACCGTTCCTAAAACCACAAAAGTGGACTGAACCACTTCTTGGCGATTAGGCCACTGAACCTTCTTCAGCTCTTCCCTACATTCCTGTATAAACGTGCCTAACTTCACTTAGTCCATCCTACTTGCGACGTAGATCCCGGAGAGAACTCCAGGTCTGGAGAGAATCGAACTCCCACCAAGGACTTTGGAGATCCTTGTTCTACCATTAAACTACAGACCTATTAGAACCTTAGCCCTCTACCAGGCTTGAACTGGTGACCCCTTCCTTACCATGGAAGTGCTCTACCGCTGAGCTAAGAGGGCATGTCTTGTTACCCGCTCCCGGAAGAGGAGCTAGAAATACACAGTATTTTTACCCGGGGCGCCCGGTCAAGGTTTTAGCGCAAGTATTTGGAAGAGATTGGCATTGTTTATGCTAGGGAAACTGTTTCCCCAGCCATTTCCCCAACTCAAGTTCACATAATTCCGAGAATGCGACATAAGTTGAAAGACCTCATGCAATACCAACGAGAAGAATATCCCGAAATCATAACTTAGACTCGTACGAACTCGGATCCGGAATCATTTTTCCGCCCCCCTTCCTTGACAGCTGTCATATTTCACCATATACTGCCATATATGATAGCGGTCAAAACCACTCTATATATCCCGGACGAGCTGTTCCATAGCGCCCAAATGTACACCGGCATCCAAGAAAAAACCCGCCTAGTACAAGAAGGCCTTAAGGCATTGATCCGGGAAAAATCCGCAGAAAGACTGGCTCTTTTAGGAGGAACCGATCCCAAGGCGGAAGGTCCGATTCGGAAGAAAGCCGGTAAATGAGCGGAGTCTTAGTAGATACTTCCGTCTGGATCAATCATCTCCGAAAATCGGATCCAAAATTGGTGGAGCTTTTGGGCTCCGGCTTAGTCAGGCGCCATCCGATGGTAGAGGGAGAATTGAGCCTGGGAAATTTTAAAAACAAGACCTCGTTTCTAGTGGAATACGTCCAACTCAAAGAGGTTCCCTCCGCGACCCACCAGGAAGTCCGTACCTTTACGGAAAGAAATGCGTTATCCGGAGCCGGAATCGGTTGGATAGACGCTCATTTGTTAGCAAGTTGCGCTTTAGGAAACGCTAAATTATATTCCGCGGATTCTTCCCTTCTCAAGGCCGCGGAAAAAATAGGAATCAAGGAATTACAGTAATCTCGGATGGAAAACCAATCCTATACTTCCCTATTCTTGGCTTTTTCTTTGGGACTCGCCTTCTTATTTTCCTTAGGAGAAACGTTCTCCTCTCCTCGCGGAGAAAAACAAAACCTACTGGCATTTATCTTTTTTCTGGTCGGAATTTTTCTCACGCATGCGTTTTTACTCACCTGCAAGATGATCTCTCATTTCCCCGGTTTGTATCTCACTCATCTTCCTGTGTCCGCATTGATGGGTCCTTTTTTGGAACGTTACCTTCTTCTTGCCATGGGAAATCCTCCGGAATCCAAGCGGATTTTTTCGATCAAGATGCTGCCGGCTCTTCTCATTCTTCTTTGGATGCTGCCTTTCTATATTTCAGGAGGTCCGGAAAAAATCGAACTACTCAGAACCATACAAAGTACGGGTCTTCCTCTCTCCTTAAAAATTCCCGTTATGGTTACTATGGGGGTGATGTTTTATTTTTTATTCTCCACGCTATTCCGCATCTTCCTACAGGTAAGATACACCACCGTATACAAAGATCCTAGGATGCTCACGATCTTAGGCGTGAGTCTATTCTCCTTAATCATACTACTGTACGGTTTCTTCTCCGTTTTGATCGGATCCATCCGAGGCTTGGAAGGAGTCGGATCCCTGATCGGAATCTTCCTTTGCGCTCTATACGTTTTGAGACAAGGTTATCCGGAATTCTTTCTAGAGGTCCAAAAGGTCGTCGAGGAAGAAAAGAAATACAGAGCCTCCCAACTTGGTAAATTGGACCGGGAGGATCTCAGGAGAAGATTGGAGAATCTATTCGATTCGGAGAAAGTCTTCCTACAAGAGGATCTTACCCTTTCTTACCTGGCCCAAAAATTGAACCTGAGCACCCACCAATTATCCGAGTATCTGAATGCGGATTTGAAAAAGAATTTCTTCCAGCTATTAAACGAACACAGGGTTTTGGAGGCCAAAAAAAGAATCGAATCCGATCCGGAAGAAGTTCTACTCTCCGTCGCCTATTCTTCCGGATTCCGCTCCAAATCGACTTTTAACGAGGTTTTTCGAAAGGAAACCGGCTTTACTCCTTCCGATTACCGCAAGAGAATCCGTCAAAAAAAGAGAAAATAAGGTCCGATTCGATCGGTTTGGACATTTATTTCCATCCGGATCGATCGGACAGGACGACTCAAAACGCTTTTGCCCTTAGAATCGAATCGATTTTGGGAGGCAAGATGAGCATTAACGCTTGCGACTTCGGTTGGGAATGTGTGAGAAATTTCGCAGTATTCCAACTTAGCATGAACGTGGTCCGGTATTATCCTATAGCCGGATTGGCATTCTTTATTTTCTGGGTTTGGAAAAAAGGAACCTTCGAAAGATTCCGGATCCAAAAGAGTTTTCCCAAATGGGAAAAAGTGGTCTTCGAGATCAAACAATCCGGAGTCACTTTGGTCATGTTCAGTCTGGTTGCCGTAGTTTCCTTTAGCCTGCAAAAATTGGGATACCTCCCGAGAGCGTTGTATTTCAACTTCTCGGAAAGAGGCTGGGCCTATGCTATTTTCAGCTTAGTTCTGATAACGATCTGGCATGAAACTTGGTTTTATTGGATGCATAGACTCGTTCATCATAAGAAAATCTATCCCTACGTCCATTCAGTGCATCACAAATCCGTAAACCCTTCTCCTTTGGCAGCCTATAATTTCCATTGGGCGGAGGCCTTCTTAGAAGCGATCTACGTGGTACCGTTTATCAGCTTGGTCCCCATCCATTTCGGCGTCTTCATAGTTCATACTTTCTACGCTATGGTGATGAATATTTGGTGGCACCTGGGCTACGAATTTTTCCCCAAGGGTTGGGCAAGCCATCCGTTAACCAAATGGATCAACACATCCACTCATCATAATATGCATCACCAAAAGTTTCACGGGAATTATAGCCTCTATTTCAATTTCTGGGATCGCATTATGGGAACGAATTTCCCGAATTATGAAACCTATTTCGACGAAGTAGCCTCCGGTAAACCGGAAACAGCTTCTACTCCCGAAATCGGATTCGCTAAATAACTTTCTAAGAGCCATCCTTCCATTTCGTATAGAATCTTCTGAGAGAAACCGGTAACCGTTTCTCTTTTTTCTTTGTAGAAGACGGATTCGAATTTCATAAGCGGATGATTCCTCCTCCGCCATGGCCCCCGCCGCCGTGACCGCCACCACCGTCTCCTCCCCCGGATCCGCCGCCGCTTCCTCCTCCGCCTCCGGAAGAGCTGGTTCTGGAACGACTCGTGCTTCCGCCTGAGCCTATATACCGGCATTTTTCCTTGCAGTTTGTGCAGGAGTTTTGACAAATCAAAGCGAATCCCAAAGCGTTCGGTCCGCCACCCGCTACAAGCAGGCAAATGGAAAAGTCCCGATTACAGTCCTCGTTGCAACGGGCCTCGTTCATGCAGGATTCCAAGAAAAACAATACTACGATCGCCCCCACAAGCGGTTTCATACTTACTTCCCGGCTCCCGCGTTCGAAAGAAGTTCCTTGATCTTAGTAGAATCTTCCAGAGTCGCCTCCGACCAAGCCGTATGTCCCTGGCGAGTCTTGGCATGAACGTCCGCGCCACTTCTTAATAATAAGGATACGATCTGGATATTCCGATTGTATACCGCCATCATGAGCGCGGTATGTCCATCTCTAGTCTTGGCGTTCACATCGGCGCCGTTGCGTATCAGAAATTCTGCGATCTCCGTTTCTCCTTCCCTGGCGGCGATCATTAGAGGAGTGTAATTTCGAGTAAAAGGGTCTTTAGTATCCACCGAAAAACCGGAGTGCAAACTTCTTTCCAGACCCCCAAGATCCCCCTTATATACATAGTCGGAGGGATACGCCCCCGTATTTGCAACGCGGACTTGCGGCAACATGCAAGCCTGGAGTCCAAGCAGAAAGAATCCGCAGAATATCCCGGAGAAGGATTTTCGAAGATTGAAACCGAAAATATTAGAAAAAGATAAACCCATTATTTTTCTCCCCTACGTCTGATTGACCCGAGGTCGGTCCTAACGTATCCGAGGAGTGGAATTTATTTTCAGAAATTTATTATTTCGTGTATTGAGTTCGAAGTGCAAAAGACGGAAAGGAAAGAAATCGCAGGAGACGGACTTCGTTGGAGACTAAGATCCTCGTAGAAGGCCAAACGGTTCCGGTCCTGAAATTTTTTGGAGCTAAAAAGGAAACTATTGCGAAGGAAAGGAATCTTCCATACGGATTTGAATGCCTCCGTCCTCGCTCATTCTAAGATTAGCGCGAAAGAGAGCCTTTTTGTATTCGTGAAAGGAAAATTCGAAAGGATCGCTTTCCCGATCGTCCTGGAGAAGAATCTTCCCTTGATTCAGCTGGACCCCGCCGAAAAGAGTTCTTCCTCCCGAAACAAATATAAAGTTTTTTGAATTTGTCTTCGGAGGAATCGGATCCGATTCGGAACGAAACTCGATATCCAAATTCTCCGCTTGCAATTTTATACTACGAAGGGTTCCCTCCACCTGTGGATCGGGAAACACGGAAAAAGGCTCGAAATAGATCCGATTTCCATTGATAATCAGACCCTTTCCTTCCGGAAAACGGACCAAATCCTCTATGGAAAGACCTACCGTATTCAATAATTCCTTGGTATACGGGTTCAAAAGCGCCTGGACGGACTCGTTTTCCATGAGTACCCTGCCCGTCTCCAAATCCAAGCCTATACTTGCGATCCCTTCGAAGCCGACCCAAACCATGAGTTTGACTTCTCCGGTTACCTTCAATTTCCAAACGCCATTATGATACACCGGAGAGAGGCGAATCTTCCTTAAAGTGGATTCCGGAAAGGCCAATAGTCTTCCGTTAATCAATTTTTCCAAGCTAGCGCAAGTGATCTGTATGTTCCCGGAAAGAATCCTAAGAGAAAAGGATTCGGGGCGATCGAATAATAGAAGGTCCCCTTTCTTAGGAATCGCTTCTAAAGCGAGTCTACTCGTTTGGATAAAGATATCCTTCTGCCAATAGAATCGCACATTCTGTAGAAAAAGATGGGGTCTTTCGGAAAGATATTTGCGAGAACTGGAAATCTCCGAAGAAGCTCCTGTAAAGAAAGAAGTCTCGGATTTACGATAGCTCGATCTGCCTAATACGAAGAAAAAAACTGCGGTTGCAAACAAACCTGCTATCCAGGCGCTCGTGGGTCTAAGAAATACTTTTCGAATCGGATCGAATCTCATTTAGCATACGGTTGCGAAAAACCTACGGATCTATTTCTTTCCGCGGAGTAGTTTTCTGACTATCTCTTTTCCGAGAAGATATAAAAGGATTCGTTTGGCTCCCAACGGCCTCAAGTAAGGTTTAACGGGACTTTTTCTTGGAACTAGCGACTTTCAGAGTCTTGGATTTGGATTTGGAAGTTTCTTTTTCCTCGAATCGAAAGAAGAACTCCACCGGTTTCCTGTATAATTTTGCGAGATTCCAAAACTCGATCACATCGATTCTACGATCGCCTGCTTCCACTTTAGAAATAAAAGATTGGGGAGCCTTTAAGGCGTTTGCCACATCCGTTTGAGTCAAGCCGGACTCCTCCCTCGCCTTTCGAAGGAGCTTTTGAAATGCCTTGTATTCCTCGGTGAAAATCGACTTAGCCAAGCAGGTATATTCTACTTCCCAATTCGGAATATCCCAAATTAGAATAAAATATAGATCAATAGAGAAGATTCGAAGCTATGGATTCCGGTAGAATGGAATTTTCGCTTGTGCGGCGGTACGAAAGGAGTCTTTAGAAACATGTCCGAAAAATTCCGAATCGGTATGATTCTTTTTCCAGATCTGACCCAATTGGACCTCACGGGTCCTTACGAAGTATTTTCCAGGATGCCGGACTCGGAGATCCTTCTCTTGGCCGAAACAAAGGAAGCGGTTCGTTCCGAGAAGGGACTCTCCATTCTTCCCGATCGAACCTGGGAAGAAGTATCGGACTTGGATCTGCTTTTCGTTCCGGGAGGTATAGGAGTCAACCCGATGATGGAAAACAAAAACCTACTCTCTTGGATCCGAGCCAGATCGGAGTCTTGCAAATACGTGACTTCCGTTTGCACCGGCTCATTGGTCTTAGCCGCTGCGGGAGTCCTGGACGGCTACAAGGCGACCACACATTGGCTCTCGATACCGGTCCTAGAATTGTTTCCCGAAATCGGAATCTCCACCGACAGGGTGGTAATCGACCGGAATCGAATCACGGGAGGAGGAATCACTGCTGGGATTGATTTCGCTCTACGAGTGGTCTCGGAGATTAGAGGAAGCGAAGCGGCTCAGGAAATACAACTCATGATGGAATACAATCCGGATCCTCCTTTCCGCTCCGGCCATCCTAGCGTTAGTCCCCCTTCACTAGTACATAAAATCCGAGAATCCAGAAAAAAAGCCCAGGATCTCAGAATGGAAATCGCCAAACGAGCGATCTCCGATAGAAGGAAATAATTTCGGAAAGATGATCGAAAAAAAAGAGAAGGAAGGCGAAAACGATCTTCCTTCTCTTTTTCAGTTTAGCGATTCGGTTGAGGGGTGTATCTCAGATACGGTTTGATCTTACGGAAACCTTTCGGGAACTTCTTCTCCGCATCTTCGTCGGAAACTGCGGGAACGATGATCACATCCTCTCCGTGCTTCCAATTGGCGGGAGTCGCCACGCTATAATTCGCGGTTAATTGCAATGAATCGATCACTCGCAATAGCTCGTCGAAATTTCTACCGGTGGATGCGGGATACGTCAAAGTGAGTTTCACCTTTTTGTCAGGACCGATCACGAATACGGAACGTACAGTAGTGGTCTCGCTTGCATTCGGATGAATCATATCGTAGAGTCCGGAGACTTTGCGATCCGCATCCGCAATGATCGGATAATTTACAGTGGTGTTCTGGGTCTCGTTGATGTCTCCGATCCAGCCTTTATGAGAATCCAGCGGATCCACCGAAAGAGCCAGAACCTTTACGTTTCTTTTTTCGAATTCCGGTTTAATCTTCGCCACGTAGCCGAGTTCTGTCGTGCAAACCGGAGTGTAATCTTTGGGATGGGAAAATAAAATCCCCCAACCTTCTCCTAAATACTTATGAAAATCGATCGGGCCCTCGGAAGTTTCCGCATGGAAATCCGGAGCCACATCACCTAGTCTAAGTGCCATTCTTCTTACTCCTCCCCAAATAATACAGAAGAAGCATCTGTTTTACAAGATATTATCTGCTATAACATACAAAAAATGCAAAAACTATCCAAGGGAATGGAACGGACCGATGGAATTTTAAATCTACCAAGATTCAACCCGCCTTCTGGGTAGAATCTGCCAAAATGACTTGGAGCTTAAGGCCGACTTCATTCAGGGAGAATAGGATCGTACATCACCCAGGCCACATTCTCCGTCAGGAATTCGTCCTTTAGGAGATCGCCTTCTTGGAAAATCTTCCTTCTGATTTCATTGCGCCTGGTATAGCCGCCCCAGGGCTCCGAGCGAAATTCGTGACGGGATTCGTACACTTCGTACGACAGTTGTGCGGGAAATTCCGATCGCCATTCTCCCATTAGATATTCTTTATCTAGACGGATTCTTAACTGGAAATCCGATTTGGTATCGTTCCGAATTTGAAGGTCCACATAATTATAAGCGCAGGTCGCGCCCGAGCCGAAAGGAAGAGTTCTTTTGGAATCCGGAAACACATCGAAGCTATGCCTCCATCTTTCGATCACGGTAAGAGGAGAATGTAGAGTCATCCAGTAGATCAGATTCGTCATTTGGCATAAACCTCCTCCTACGGCACAGTAAAATCCTCCGTTTCGTAGCTGCATTCCCGGAAGAAAACCCCTACTCGATTTCGGCTTTCCTACGAGTCTCCAAAAGGAAAAGACTTTGCCGGGTTCCAAAATCAACCCATCTATGCATGATGCAGCGATTTCTAGATTCTTAATTTTATTATATTGTAAAATCATCTCCACGTCTTTTAGCTCGCGCAAAAGAGGAGATTTATGCCGAGAGATCGTATACGGGAGATCGGACTCCGATCTTTTCCGAGCGAAAGCGGATCGTTCCCATATCCATTTGAGCCTTCGTTTCGTTCTGAAATACAAGGTACCTAGAAACATCCGCAAACGGGACCGAACGATTCTTTTTCTAAAGTCGAACGGATTCGTTTTCATTCGGGCTTTCCGTATTTTTTTAAGATGAATTTAGGTCTTGTCCGGAAAGGGTTTCTCCAATTCTCGATTCTAGAAAGAACTTCTTCATCCCTCTCCTTCTCCTTAATAGATTGGAAACTATCCCAGTCTCGTTCTTTTACTAAAAGGTAATCCCCCAAATTCAGAACTCCGTTTTTAAAAATCGAGCCTCCGTTCGAATCGAAAGAGCTCTCTAGTTCCCTAGAGGAAAAGCCCTGTACGATTCGGTAGATTTCGGAACCGGAAGGCAATTCTTGCTTCGCCTTTTCGTCGGGCTTCCAAGAAAGACAATCCAGTTCCCGATGAAATTTAATGAATTCGCAAAATCCATGGTGAGCGACCAATAACCCCGGGCGAAAATCATTAGGAAGAGAATGCAAAGCCTTACGAAACTCGGGATAATTATGACGGAAATGAGTGGAATCGGATCTTAAACCGAAGATCCACAGCATGCAAACAAGAAGTCCCCACCAAGGATCCGTTTCTTTTCCTTCGATGGAAAGTTCCGAAATCCAAAGCACCGATAGAAAAATTCGGAACTGTAAATCCGTGAAGGAAGCCCAGGGAAATAAGAAGGCTGCGAGAAGACAAAGATAGAATAACGAAGTTTTTCTCCTCCACAGCAGAAAGAATGCTAAAAACCATTCCAGAAGAAGAGCGGAGCCGAAACTGCGATACGTTTCTAAAATCGGAAAATAAAAATCCGAATCGAACTTCCATCTCTCCGAAAAGGACAAATCGGGCAAAAGAATCCGAAGAATAAAGAGGAGGACGATAAACGAAAAACCGATTAAAAGGCCCTTGGAAAAATCTAAAGCTTTTTTCAAAGCCAAGTAATTTAAAGCGATGCCGATCGGGATACAAACCGACAAAATTAGAAAAACGGAATGAAACCAAATCGAGATTCCGAAACAGACTAGCGCCGTAATCAAATAGGAAAGTTTCCCGATCCTCCTTTCTTTCAAATGCAGAAGACCGATCCAAAAACCGATTCCCATTCCGAAGAAACCTAATCCCCAGGCTTGCTTCGGATAAAGAAAAGAGATCCAAATCCCGGAGAGAAAAAGAAAGAAAGGAAATCCGATCCTGTTTTCCATCCGAATGCTTTTAGAATGAAACCGAATCCCGATCCATCCGGAGAGAACGAGAAAACCGTACGTAATAAAACCGAACAGGAATAATGTGCTCTCCGTTTCTCCGAAAATCCGAAACAAAAACTCTACTATAGAAAAAACGGGAGAGGGATCCGGAGAATGAAGTTTCCCCGTATGCAATAAGGACTTAGCCTGCACTCCATACCAATAGATGTCTTTTCCGGGCAAAAATTCCGGGGAAAAAAAGAATAGAACGATACCCGGCGGTATGCATCCGCCGAGAATCCGAATTATCCGATCCTTTCTAAACTCAATGAAAGCTTCCGTAGATCTTATTTCCTTTTAAGACGAACGCTTGAGAAACACTGCCGTCGCAATCCGAAGGAACATCCTCTTTACTTATTTTAATCCGATCCGAGAAGATTTCGGTTTTAGATTCTTCGGATATATTTTCCGAATCGTAAGGTCCGGCTCCATAATCCTTTAAAGTCCGAAATACCTGGTATAATCTTCCGAAAACATAAATTTGGCCATCCCCTTTAGAAGATTTTTCCAGAATCCAATTCCCGTCCATTACCGTATCGACACCGGTCGTTCCGCCGAGCTTTTCCCAATAAACGAAACTCCCGTTAGGCCGAAAGGCGACGCTCCGACCTCCGTCGTTTACGCAATCTTCCGAGTATAATCGACTCCCCAGGATTTCTCCGATCAGGGTTCCTTTGGATTTATCTATCGTCGATTGTTCTTTGGCAAGATACTGACTATCGCTTACCGTATAACGTTCGAAGTTCGGACCCAAGAAAATCATCTCGCTAATCGCCGTGTCCTTCCATTTTTCTCCGGTCCAAGCAGATTCGATCGTGAACTTGAATTGTTTGCCGCTTAGAGGTTTAGGAAGCAGGACCCTTTGCGCTCCTGAAACATCCGAAAGCTTTACGGATACAGACTCCTGCCCGTTAGAAATTCCTAATTTTTCCACCCTTCCGTTCTTTGCATAATGCTCCACGGATCTTTGGTATCCATTATAGATCTCCAAGCCAGAAAGAGTGATCTCCTTCTCCAAGTCCACGGTTACGGACTCGCCGATCCCGTCGTCCGGTTTGCCTTCCACCCAACCGAATTCTTTTGCACCATCGAATAGATTATAAGCGGGATAACCTTCTTTAGGATCCGCAATGGAAGTTGCGATAACTTTTCCTTCTATCCCGATTGGAAAAAGCACGGTGGCTTTCTTATCGTTTCTGTAAAATTCGAGCTCGTCCAATTCGATCGTGTCTGTCTTCTTTTCCGGGCTCGGAGACACGAACAAAGAATGAACGAAACCCTTGATGGAAAGTTTTTCCCCGCAGGTAGTAGACCCGCGATAACTTGCGTTTACGTAAACGTAATATTTCTGAACGGATGAACTCGGGCATCCCAATTTGATCGCATCGATCTCCCCGAATCCAACCGTCGTGCCTTGCTGGTCCAATTTGGATGCGTTGGAAAAAAAGAAGGTAATTCCGTCTTCCGGAGCTTTTGAAGGAAGAGGCTTCCAGGATTTTCCGGAGATAAAGACGTTTTCCGGTCTATGACCTTCCAGATAGGAGCTTGCTTGTATGGTCTCTACCAAAACGCCGTTTTGAGGATCGAATTTTTTGCTACAAGCATTGCCTAACGCGAATGAGAATAATAAAACGAGAGCTAAACTATTGTGTTTCAATGCGGGAACTCCGGGGCAAAGTTCCCACAAGAATCGGCTCCGACCCTTATTTCAGGAAAGCACTTTCCGCCGAGTCACGGGAAAATTTCTCCAGGTTTCTGAGATAGATTCTTAATTCTTCCTCCGTTTTTAGATCCGTTATGGAACCTTCCGCGTTGATCTTCTTGTTTACGGAAGCGACTCTCAATAAACACTCGTCGTTCAGTCTGGCGGTTAATACCTTCAATAATTGAACGAGCATCTCCTGCACCTTGGAGGCTCCTCCGTAACCCGGAGATGCGTTGATGAGGCCGACTGGTTTTCCGTACAATTCCGCACTGGAGACGATCCAATCTAACGCGTTTTTCAAGACTCCCGGAATAGCAAACGCATATTCCGGACTCGCAATTAGTACGGCGTCCGCAGACTTTAATTCTCCTCTCCAAGTTCGAACCGATTCGGGAGGATTTTCCGTATCCAAATCGGCGTTAAAGAATGGAAGACGATCCAAAGGGGATGAGAAAACGATTTCAGTTTCTCCGGAAACAAGTTTTTGAGCCGCTTTCAGCAACGCCGTGTTAAAGGAACGCCCTCGGAGGCTTCCTGATACCGCAAGGATTCGGATTTTTTTCATAAGAATGAGACTGTTCTTAGACGCGAAGGAACAGTAGCTAGGCGGCGGAAAACGAAAAAATAAGAACGGATCCTTGCTTAGAAATGAAGGCGAGAAACCAACTCGCTTAAATCGCGGATGTCTCCGTCGGGGTGTTTATGAAAAGCGGTCCATCCTCGAGCGCGAGTGGGAATAATATCCAACTCCACCTTATCGCCGCAATACACTAATTTGTCGGCGGATAAACCGGACAGTTTCTCCGCAGCCTCGAAGATCAAAGGGGAAGGTTTCTCGTAACCGAATTCCGCCGAAACTAAAACCGGATCGAAATGGTGTAGAACACCCACGCTGGACAGCAACTGCTTCAATCTATGGTCCCAATTGGATATGATACCCAAACCGAAATCGTTCTTCTTCGCGAAATCCAGCAATTCCAAAAATCCGGGGTCTACCTCCCAGACGGAAGGTTCATCAAATTTTCTGAATATGGATTGGAAGATGGGATCCGGCTCCAGGTCGGAACCGATTTCTTTTAAGAAGAACCCTAGAAGATCCCTCCACCATCCCTCGCTTCCGTCGACATGAGCGTGAAATTTGTCCCTATGCTCCGGTAGAGGAACCCTAGTCATATGAGCGTACGCTTTTCGAAAGGCTCTCTCCATAAAACCGGGGGGGAATTTCTCTCCTCCGAGGCCGAATTCCTTCAGTACTTCGAAGTAAACTTCTCCGGCAGGTCTCTTCATCGTTAGAAGAGTATCCCCCACATCCAAATAGATATAACGTTCTTTAGAACTCATCGACTCTCTGGGCTGTCCTATCCGTGTATTCCCTTTCTTTGGACAGCTTTCGTCCGGGGAACCGGGAGAAAATCAAAAACTCCCGTTTAACCGAAGAATTGGGGAAGTTCTCGTCCGAATCTATGAGCATCCCCCGGCCATCGAGCGGAGAGATAATTTTCCGACCTTAGAGTGAACCCCGGTTTAATATTCGAGAAACTATCTCTGGAAACGGGAAGAGGCCCTTCTATAAAATGATCGGGGGAATCCAAAAGAGATTGAACCTCATCTTGCAACGGAGTCGGATAAGTCCTGTAGTAATCCCCCAGCCAAGCTCGTGTCAAATTCCAGGCCAATAACTCTTGGGATTTCAATAATCCGGTTGTTTCCTTTCCCGAAAGGGAGGATTTACCCGTCTTGGGATTCTTGGACCTGGCCGCCAATAATACTCCGTGGCAGATCGCAGCCACCGGCTTTTTGTCCGCAAAAGTCTTTCCCACAAGCGCCTGAAGTTCCTCCGATTCCAGATAAGTTCTCATCCCTTTGGCGTGACCTCCGGGAAGAAGAAGCACATCGAAAGAATCAGGTTTTACCGAACCGTATTTTTTAGGAGTCAGAAATTCATTCGATTTTTCTAATTCTCTATAAACTGCGACGTCTTCGTTTCTGGCTCTAAGAACGGGAGAGAGTATCCCCAATCCTTTACCTGTCACCATAAGAGGGTCTGCTGATCCTGGAGTTCCGGTGGGCGTGGAGAATTGGATCTTGTACCCGTGATCCTTTAGGATTTTCCAAGGAACGGATACTTCGGTGGGATCGAAATCGATTTGCGGAATAGGAATGAGAACGGTCTTCATCTAAGGATGATTTTGCTTCATACCCGGTTCCGCCGCAATCCTTGTTTCATCCGCACCTTCTTTTAATCTAGGGTCCAGGGAAGTCTTATGAGCGATCTTCAATTCCTTGATGAGGGCCATTTCCTTCTCTTGGGACTGGATTTTATCGGTAGAATGTAGAGAACTCTTCACTGCGTCCAAAACGGATTGTAAAACGGTATCCGGAGCCTTGTCCCAAATGGCGCTAGTCATGACCACGACCATTCTACGATGTGGGATAACATAAATGAACTGTCCTCCCTTTCCGTTGGCCATGAAGGAAGACTTACCTTCGAATTCCGAAAGCCAAAATTGCAGACCGTATTTTTTGTCCACACCCGGCTCCAAAGTCCAGGCGATCCATTCCGGTCTTAGAATCTGACGGCCGCCCCATTTGCCCCCGTCCAAGTACAACTGTCCGATCTTGGCCATATCGATGGGTCTCAGTCTCAGACCGAATCCGCCCGTTTGTCGGCCGGAGGAAGAGGTGTACCATTCTTCTCCTCGGATATTCAACCACTGGAAAGCGGTATTCTTAGCGTATTCGTACAGACTCTTGCCCGATTTCGCTTCCAGATAGCCGGCAGCCAATTGGGAATCCCCGTTGGAATATTCGAATTTCGTTCCGGGGGGAGAGGATACGATCGGCGTCCATGCGATCGCTAAAGGATCCGCATCCGTCCGGATCTCTTCTTTTTTAGGAAATGAATCCCAGCCCATCCCAGAACTCATGCGTAACGCATCCTTCAAGCGTATGGACTCCTTTCCGTTCAATTCCGAAGGGAGTAAACCCGGAAGAATGGATTCGGCGGAAGCGAGACTTTCGTCCAAATCCACTCCGCAGGAATTAGAATAACAAATTCCTAATAGAAGAGAAGTAACCGATTTGGTTACCGAATACATATTATGATTATGATTTCTGGATATTCCGCCCGCGTATCTTTCGAAGACCAGGTGTCCGTCTTTTAAAATCAGAAGAGATCGAACCTCGGTCTTATCTTTTCTGAATTTCTTAGAAAGCTCGACTAGAGGGGTAGAATCCAATCCCGCCTCTTCCGGAAAAAGAACGGTGAAGCCTTCCACCGGATTGCGATCCAGTTCGCCCGGTTGCTCCCAACCCACTCCGCTCGGAAGCTTGACCCAGCCCCAACTCAAAGCGCTACAATTGGATAAGAATAGAATAAATAAGGGAAAAATAAGGAGACGTTTTGCTGGCAATTTAGGTAGGAATTGAATCACTCGAACCTCCATCATCCGTTACGTTAGGGACCTATGTAGATCCCTTCCAACTAACCTATTAGACTGTATTCGTCTTTCAATCCGAATGAGACGGATTTTGGAAATTTTTTTCCCATTCTTTTTTCGAGAAAATCGCTCAAAAAGGGGATATTCGTTTGTTAAGCGACAAATCGGCCCGCTAATCCCAACGGGTTAGTTTTCCGAAAAACGGTGCTTTCTTTCCTTGCCTCTCCTATATATCTTCGGAGCATGAACCTAAGGAATTGAATTTTGTCCTACAGAAGACTCCTTATTCTATCCTTTCTTCTTTTTGGCTCCCTCTTTTGGTCCCAATGCTATTTCGCCGTGGATTGGAGTCAAGGCAGCGGTCCTAACGGCAAAGAAAGAGCGACCTTAGAGGAGACTCCCGATCCGGAGGAGTCGAACTTAAGCAAATCCGAGTTGAAGCGCAAAGGTAAAGCCGGTAAGTCGGGCAAAGACGACCAGGAAACCTTCGAGATTCTCTCCGGACAAAGCGGTTCTTCCGCAAGAAGTTGCACCGTACTATACAGCAATTGTAAAGACAAATGTTGGAAAGAATTTCCTCCTCCGAAAGTGGAGACAGTCTTTACCGCAGTGACAGTGGATCGGAAGCGTTGGGACTGCGTGGGTAAATGCAGAAACGTCTGCGATAATTTCGATCCCCCTAGTTCCGGCGGATCGATGCCGAATTCCGGAAAAGGAAATTATTCCGAGCCCCCTCGATAAGATTGCTTCGAATCACTCGGGGCAGCTTCCCTGTATCGACATAACTATTTGCAATCGCTTGGGGCAGCGCTCCGTACATCGATACGATGATTCTCAAAGGTCACGAGCTAGGGAAAAGAGTGGACAAAGAAAGAAGGCTTACTATCTTCCTTTCTTTCGGAGGAAATCGAATGTCTTCATCCCAAGAAATATTAGTCTTCACTACTTTGGCGGATCGGGATCTAGCCGAGGAGTACATCGCGGACATGCTCCAACTTGGCCTAATCGTAAGCGGTACTATCTTTCCCGAGGTGGCCCTACTCTATCAATGGGAAGGAAAACTGACCATAGATTCGGAGAATAAAATCCTATTGAAGGCGAAAGCGGATCAATACCCTGGAATCGAAGAATATATTATGAAAAAGCATCCTTACTTAGCTCCGGAAATTATCCGCCTGGACGTAAGCTTCGGAAGCGATAAATACAAAAAATTCATACAGGAAAAGATCGCAAAAGGCGGCTGATCCTTTCTTTTACCGAAGTTCCGAAGCGATTCAAACTGGATGTCGCTTCGGAAAAATCCTACAGAAAAATCCCCGCCAAATAGAGCAAAAATCTCTCCACCGATTCCGGTCTCGCTAAGATCGCGACCGCAAGTCCCGTTAAAGCTCCGTAAAAATGAGCGTCATGATTGATTCCATCCTGGGAATTTTTGGAAGCGTAGTAGGAATAAGCCAGATAAAACAATGCGTAAAGAGGCCCCGGTATCGGAACCGGAATCAAAAAGAAGAATATCTTAGAGTAAGGAAAAAATAAGATCGAAGCGAATACGATCCCCGAAGTACCGCCGGAAGCGCCGAGGCTCCCGAAATTCGGATCGTCCTTATGCCTAAAGTAGGAGACTGAATTGGCCACAAGAATGCTCGCCAAATACAATCCCATAAACCCCGTAGCTCCCAATACATTATCCACCGCTTGTCCGAAAAAATACAGAGTGATCATATTAAAGATCAAATGCTGCAAATCCGCATGAACGAAACCGCTAGTTGCGAGAGTGTAGTAGTTTCCTTCCTTAGAATCCCTATACGGACGCAGTATCAGCTTATCCAATAGATTCTGATCCTTGTAAAGAGTGTACAAGCTGATAATCGTGGTGATCGCTATCGTAATTTCCGTGATCATCTAAAAAGCCTCATTTGATGGACAACATCTTGTCCCTTAATAGGGCCGCCCTTTCGAAATCCAATTCCTTGGCAGCCTTGAGCATCTCTTCCCGAACTCGTTCCTTCATCTCTTCCTTGGAGGAGAAATTCTTTTCTCGGAATTTCTTGTCTATTTCCTCGGAAGCGGATTCTTCCGGAGTCAGATCTTTCTCGGTTCTTTCGATGATATCTCCGATCTGCTTGCGGATCGTCGTAGGGGATATCCGGTATTTCTGATTATGCTCTTCCTGGATTTGGCGTCTTCGTTTGGTCTCTTCGATCGCCTTTTTCATGGAGTCCGTCATCTTGTCCGCATATAGTACAGCGGTCCCGCTCACGTTCCTCGCCGCACGGCCGATGGTCTGTATTAAGGATTTATAATTCCTCAAGAAACCTTCCTTATCCGCGTCCAGAATCGCTACGAGAGAAACTTCCGGAATATCCAGACCTTCCCTGAGCAGGTTGATTCCTACCAAAACGTCGTAGATCCCTTTTCTCAGATCCCGGATGATTTCCACCCTTTCCAGAGTGTCCACTTCCGAATGCAAATAAGAGACTTTGATACCCAACTCTCTATAATAATCGGTAAGGTCCTCGGCCATTTTTTTGGTCAGGGTGGTAACTAAGACTCTTTCTCCCGCATCCATTCTTTTGCGGATCTCTACAAGCAGATCCTCCACCTGATTCTTGGTAGGACGGACCTCCACCATAGGATCCAAAAGTCCGGTAGGACGAATGATTTGCTCCACGACCGTCTTACTCTTTTCCAACTCGTACTCGGCGGGAGTCGCGGAGACGTACAGAGTATTCGGAGTCAAGGATTCGAATTCCGTAAAGTTCAAGGGTCTATTGTCCAAAGCGGAGGGAAGACGAAAGCCGAAATCCACGAGAGTCTGCTTTCTCGCCCTGTCTCCCGCGTACATTCCTCCTACTTGGGGGATCGTAACATGAGACTCGTCCACGATAAGAAGAAAATCTCCTCTAAAATAATCGATGAGACAGGCCGGTCTCTCTCCTTCCTTTCTACCGGTGAGATGACGAGAATAATTTTCTATTCCGTTGCAGTATCCCATTTCTTGGAGCATTTCCATATCGTAATTCGTACGGGATACGATCCTTTGGGCTTCAAGAAACTTATTCTCTTTCGTGAACTTGGCTTCTTGTTCCGCCATCTCATCCTTGATCCGAGTAACCGCATCCTTTATCAAAGGAGTGGACATGATGAAGTGTTTGGCGGGATAGATAAAACATTTTTCCTGTCTGGCTATAACCTGCCCGGTCACTGGATGGATACGGGAAATCGCATCCACATCGTCTCCGAAAAACTCGATCCGAATTCCGTCGGTATGATATGCGGGATAGACTTCTATGGAATCCCCTCTGACCCTGAAATTACCTCGGGAGAAATCCGTATCGTTACGATTGTATTGAATATGGATGAGTTTTCGAATCACTTGGTCCCGATCTATCGTATCTCCCTTCTTCAAGGCGACAACGGAATTCACATATTCTTCTGGAGAACCCAAACCGTATATGCAAGAGACGGAACTCACTATGATCACGTCGTCTCTTTCCAAAAGAGAAGAAGTGGCTCTCAGACGAAGCTTGTCTATCTCCTCGTTCATGGACATGTCCTTCTCTATGAAGGTATCAGAAGAGGGAACATACGCCTCGGGTTGGTAATAATCGTAATAGGAAACGAAATATTCTACCGCGTTTTCGGGAAAGAACTCCTTGAATTCCCTAAATAACTGGGCCGCCAAAGTCTTATTATGCGAAAGTACAAGTGTAGGAAGACCCAAATGAGCGATCACCTGGGCCATGGTGAAGGTCTTACCGGAACCGGTGACTCCCACCAACGTGACCTTCTTCTCTCCCGATTGGAAGGAGGACGCGATCTTATCGATGGCTTGTACCTGGTCTCCCGCAGCTTTGTACGGAGAATGAATTTTGAAAATCGCAGACATATTCTTAGATAAAAGACCCGAAATCGGAAAATAAAAGCGGGAAAAAATCGGATCGTTTACTTCGGAAGAATTTTTTCGGCCATAAACAAGGCCTGTCTTTTATCTTCCAAAATCTCAAGATCCATTTTATCGAATAATTTCTGCATGACCATCATTCCACGCATGAGGGTGGCGGTGGAGGAGAATTTTCCGCGCTCTATGTCCTCTTCCAAATTGAGTTCCCGGAGATTGTTCACCAGTCGGATTTTGAACAAATTCTCCCTTTCTATGGAATAGGATACTTCGACGGAACCTCCGTCTCCGTATTTTACCGCGTTCTCCACCGCTTCGATGGAGCCGATGGTCAGGTCCACGATCAAATCCTCGTCCACTTTATTATTTCGAAGGAAGGATTCCATACGGCTACGCACGTATTGCATGGGTTGGAATTCGGTTTTACCTAAAATTAAATATTCTTCTTTTTTGGAAGGCTTCTTTCGAAGAGGGGAATCGGGGGAGAGAGTGTATTCTCTAGGATCCAGTTTTCCTTTGGCGGCGTCCTTGGAAGCGACCAGATCGTCCAAGATTTTTAAGACCCATTCGGAAGGATAGACGGGCTCCTCTCTCAATCTACGTATAGTATCCATACGTATCCACGAGAGGAAATCCTGGGAATTTCCTGTTACACCGTTTGCTAGGAGTTCCCTAATACGGGCCTCTATCTCTCCTAGGGAAAAGGACATTCCCATATTTTTCCATAGGACTTTTTTTTTCGGGGAGTGTAAATCCGATTTTTTTCGACGGGTAGTTTCCGTTTCACCAATTCCGGATTTGTCGCAGCGCTTCATAAGCGACCACGGCGACGGCGTTGCTCAGGTTCAAACACCTGCAATCTTCTTCCATCGGAATCCGAATAACCTGCTTGGAAACGGAGGATTGAAAAATTTCGGATGGAAGTCCGGAAGTTTCGTTTCCGAATAGGAACGTATCGTCCTTAGAGTAATGAGGAGTCGTGTAGGAAGTGTCTCCTTTTGTGGAAACCAAATATAAATTGGATCCGGAAGGGAGAGTTTCCGCAAAACCGGACCAATCGGAATGAAGCGTTAGGCTCAGCTTATCCCAATAGTCCAGTCCCGCGCGTCTAGCCGCTTTCTCAGTCATTTCGAAGGCGGGTTTGCCGACGATATGCAATTCGGCTCCCAGCGCCACGCAAAGCCTCGCGATATTTCCCGTATTCGGAGGAATCTCGGGACGATACAAGGCGATCCGGAGAGACATTCTTAATTCTTCTTTTGACCCTTGTTTAAGGATTTTGCAAGAATGGCTCCGAAAGAACCCGTGGAACTAGTCTCTTCGGAAAGATACCCGCTATAATCCAATCTTTCCTGCACTTCCTTTGCTTTCACGAGAGAAAGGGAAATCTGGCGTTTTGCGAGATTCACTTCGGTCACGAAAGCGGAGAGGGATTCTCCCACCTTGAAATGCTGAGCGGCGGGAATTCTATTTTGCAATCCGGTTTCCCGATTCGGAACCAGTCCCGAAAAATTCTCGTTCAATTTTAAAAAGACTCCGAACGGTTTTATACTTTCCACGATTCCAGTGACCAGATCCCCTTCTTTGAAAGGAACGTTTTGGGCCCAAGGATCCTTTAGAAAATCCTTAACTGTAAAGCTGTGTTTATTCTCTTCCCAATCCAATTTTAGGACCTTGGCTCTCAGTACCTGTCCTGGATGGAAATCCTTGGATAGATCGGGGTTCTTTTTGAAAGTCGCTTCGGACGTAGGAACAAGGGCCGTAAGTCCGTCCGCCTCCACAATCAATCCGAAAGGATGCACGGATTTGACCCGACAGGTTACGAACATTCCCGGTTTCAGTTCTCCCTTTAGTACGGAGATCTTGGCTTCTCTTTCCTTATCCGCGATTTTCTTCTGGGACACGATGATCTTGCCCTTGGCACCCAATTCGGAGACTAGAAAACGTACTCTTTTACCGACCACGGCGCCTTGTTTTTTAAGTTCCGGATCCAATTGGGAGAAGGGACAGAATCCGATCTGTTCGCCTAACTTGACCTCTACGCCGGCATCGTTCTCTCCGACTATATGTCCGAGTACCGGGATCTCGGAAGAATGAGCGACTGAAATCAGATCCTTAGTGATCGTATCTCCGTCCATACAGATGGTGAAATACTGATCTCCGGAAGCCTCGCGCAAGAAATAGGCTTCTATCTCCTGTCCTATGGCGGGAGCCTCGGCGAATTCTTCCGCTAAGATAATTCCTGATATTCCCGCATTTTTTACCTTTATAAAAACATAATCCGTTTTTGCGCTCGTTACTACTGCGGTTACTTTTGCGCCCGTCTCCAGGGAAGCTTTTTTACGGAAACTTTCGTCTAGTAATTTTTGGAAGAGTTCTTTTTCGGAGTCCTTCATAGTTCTGCCTCTTTCTTTTCCGGCGGTCTCCGGAATCGATTGGCCGAGTCGATTTCCGGAAATCCGAGCGATTTATTTTTTAGATTTTGATTTCTTCTCCGTAGAAGGGATCTCGGTCCTTCCCTTCTCCGTAACGACCGTCTTCAGGCTCTTTAGCTTATCCCAATTCTGCATCGGGTCTTCCTTAAAAATGAGAAGATGCGCCGGCTTTCCCACTCGGATCTTTCCTTCATGAGGAGAATTTAGATAAGAGCAGGTAGTTTCCGTCGCGGCTCGCAACGCCTCTTTCGGTCCGAGAATATCGGAGAGAATCCTGAGTTCCTTCCATCCGGAAATCCCGGGAAAGGAAAGATAATGTCCCGAACCGGAGCCCAAGAGGATCTTTAAGGACAGATTCTTCCTGGCCTTTAGAAAGGCAAGATAGGAATCGTATTCCTTATCCGCTTCGGATTTTTCCGACTCGGAAAGCGGAGAAAGCGAAGAGATCCATTCCTTAGACGGAAATCTGGCTTGGAACTGCGGACTCCAGGCGGTCCATCTGTCCCATTCTTCCGAAAATGTAGGAGTTCCCACTTCCTTTCTTATATAATAGATTCCGAAGAGAGGGGCCCATGTCTGTTTCGTTAAATTCTTGGCTACTGGAAGAATGGAAGGTAATTCCGGAATCGGATGGAAAAGCGTTTTGATCTCTGAAGAGAGCGCTTCCCAAACTGCGAATTCTTCTCCGAATGTGGAGACGGATATTTCCAGGCCGACTTTTTCGGCCTGGCTTCTCATTCTGTATAATAGTCTCCCGTCGACCGTGAAGGAATCTCCTTCGTTGTATCGAAGGAATAAATGCGCTTTTCCTTTGCCTCGAACGGAAGCTGCTCGCATCGCTTCTTCGGGAGATTTTAGAATTCTGTACGCACTGGATTGATTTCCCTCCAATTCTTTGGAGTTCGCGATCCATACGGGCGGAAATACGGAGATTCTAGGATAGAGGGATTTCTTTTTTCTAGTTTCCGCCACTTCCTCGGCCCATTGAGGATCCGCTACGCTTTGTATATGAGTGAAACCGTGTAATAAGAATTGCCTCAAATCGGTTTCCAATTCTTGGCGATCCTTCCCTCCTCCCAGAGAATTCGCTCCCAGGGTGGTATGAGCGTCGCAAAATCCGGGTAAAATGAACGCAGCGTCTTTGGTAGCAGAAGAAGGAGAAATCTTTTCTACGATTCCGTCCTTTACGGAAATTTGAACCGGCCCGACGTACTCCAAAGTCTCGGGTTCGAGAACATAAGCTCCGGTCCAAGACCAGGACTGAGCTTCCAAGTTCCCTGAAAAAATTAGGAAAATCGGAAAGAGTAGAATGAGGAAAATTTGCCGAGAGTTCGGGCTCGGGCGGTCCTTTTTTAGATTCCGTAAAATGAGTCTCTTGACAAACAAATCGAGTTCCGAAAAGTTCAAGGTAATGGGTCAGGAAATCCGAGATATATCAGACAATATCCGGCTTACAATCGAGAACGGTAGAATCCTTTCTCTCAAGACCCACAGGATAACAAGATCCGTAGAGGAACATATCCAGCAAGCGATCGAATTGATCCTGGATAAGGTCACGTATCCGACCCTCGTTCCCACGGTTTATACTATCGTTAAAGAATTATCAATCAACGCCTGCAAAGCAAACCAAAAAAGAATCTTCTTCGAGGAAAAAGGATACGACCTGGATAATTCCGCGGACTACAAAAAAGGAGTCTCGGAATACAAAGGACTTTTTTCCGAGGCGATGGCGGAAGAATACGGACAAAAATCCAAAAAGCGCGGCTACTTCTGTTTGATCAACTTCGACTATTCCATGGACGGAATCCGGATCGAAGTCACGAATAATACTCCCGTTACCTTGGAAGAGGAAAAATCCCTGAGAGAAAAATTAGAGAAGGGAATGCAGTACGGAGATATCGCCCAGTTCTATATGGACAATGCCGACAATACCGAAGGCGCAGGCCTAGGACTCGCACTCATTCTGATCATGCTCAAGGCGGAAGGAATCGATCCTTCCTTTTTCAGGATCATCATACGCAAGGATTCCACCGTCGCCAGACTGGAGATTCCTTTGACTCCGAATTTCAAGTCGGTCAGAGACAAGGATTTTTCCCGCGCTTAGATGACCCTACCTATCTCCGCATGCATCATTACGTTAAACGAAGAGGATAATATTGAGAGATGCCTCTCTTCCCTGGATTTCGTAAGCGAGATCATCGTATTGGATTCCGGGTCCAAGGACAAAACGGAAGCTCTTGCGAAAAAGAAAGGAGCCAAGGTAGTCAGAAGAAAATTCGACGATTACGTTTCCCAGAAGAATCATGTGATCGGTCTCGCAAAATTTCCCTGGATCCTAACACTGGATGCCGACGAAGAGATTTCGTCCCAATTAAAAGAGGAAATTAAAGGTCTTTTCCAAACCGTCCCGAAAGAAGACGGCTTTTTGATCCCCAGACTGACCATGTATATGGGCAAATGGATACGCCACGGGGGCTGGTATCCGAACTATCGAGTGAGATTATTCCAGAAATCCAAAGGGCAATTCGTAGGCGGCAAAGTCCACGAAGCCGTAAAGCTGGAAGGAAAAAGGAAAAAACTCGAAAATCCGGTATTACATTATTCTTATGCAAGCCTTCACGATCATGTGAACTTCATCAACAGATACTCGGAACTCGCCGCATTGGAAAAATTCGGAAAAGGAAAAAGATCCGGACTATTCTTAGCGCTTTTAGAGGCGAGTTACAAATCTTTTTGGATGTATTTCGTGCGTTTCGGATTTATGGACGGCAGAAGAGGACTCATACTCGCCATTATGGGATTTTATTATAATTTTCTAAAATATACTAAAATCTTCGAAATGACCCTGCTCGATAAAGGAAAAACGGATCCTAAGAAGTAAGATCCTATAAATCGGGAAATTAAATCAGTCTCTGCGTTCTTTATTGTGATTTATGCGGTTCATGATATATAACATGGAGTATCCTCCGATGATCACCGCGATCAAATTCACATTAGCAACCTGCCAAATCCCGATCTTCGGGGAGATCAGCCAATAGACGATCTCGCGAATCGGATCCTGGAACAGGGCGAGAATGATCAAAGAGCCTAATAGGGCCACTAAGAAGGCTACCCAATAGCCTCCTAAGAGATCTTTTCTCTTGTAATAGTAAAAATACCAGGCCAGTCCTCCGCTAATCGATAAAACGAAAAGAATATCGGTGAACGTAGTCCACCATCCCGAAGAAGAGGCTAAGACTAAAAAAGGTTGAGTGCCTATAAAAGGAAGAAAATCGTTGAGCGAGGCCAGGATTCCCATCTACCAAACAGGTTTTCCTGGTTTTCGGATAAAGTCCAGAATTTTAGTAAAAAAGAAGCGGTACCAATTGAAATTCTTTCGAGACAGTTCCAAATATTTCGGGATCGTCGGAAATCCCCTATCGCATACGCTTTCTCCCCTGCTTCATACCTCTTGGTACGAAGATCTGAATCTAGATTGCGGGTATTTGGTATTTCCCGTGGCATCTTTGGAAAAACGGGAACTTCTAACCATGTCAAAGTTCGGAATTTGCGGGCTTTCCGTGACCATTCCCCACAAGGAGACTGCATTCCAAATCGCGGATCAAACCGACGAAACGTCCAAAGCGGTCGGAGCCAGTAATACTCTGGTCTTGCAAAACGGATCGATTAGCGCGCATAATACGGACGGATTGGGAGCGGTCCGAGCGGTTCAGGAATATTTTCCGGATTCCTTGCAAGGTAAGGTCTTGGTAATCGGAAGCGGAGGAAGCGCCAAAGGAATTTCCTTCGCATTATTGAACCAAGGAAGGGTCGGAGACTTAACGATCGCGGCTAGAAATACCGAAGCATCCAACTCTTTAAAGAACGCATTGGGTAAAATTTCCAAAGCGAATATCCATACCGAAGGCCTGGAAAATACGAAAGATAAATTTTCGGAGTACAGCCTCGTTATCCATACGACTCCCTTAGGAATGAAAGGGAAAGAGCCGGGACCGGCAATTACAGAAGCCGCATTTCATAAGGGCCAAGTCTTTTTCGACATCGTCTATAATCCCTTGGAGACTCCTTTTGTACTCGAAGCAAAAAAGAAAGGTGCAAGCATCATTCCCGGAACGGAAATGCTGCTCTACCAAGCCGTGGAGCAATTCCGCCTGTTCACAGGAATCCAACTCGAAGCCGACCTGGTGGGAAAGGGAAGAAAGAGACTATTGCAGGTTTTAGGGTACGATAAATCTTAAATGGAGTCCCCTGAATTTTTAGAGTTCGCCTCTCGATTGACCAATCTGGAGAAGACCAGAAATTTCAACGTATTCGGCGCTTATTCTCTGGATCCTTTTCGCGATCTACTAGACCGATACGGATGGCGGAATAGAAAAAAAGAAAGACTTAGGATCTCCGTAGTAGGAACCAACGGTAAAGGTTCCATATCGCATTTCTTAGCGGAATGTTTTTCTAAATTAGGATTTTCTGTAGGACTTTACACCTCCCCCCATTTAAAGGATCCGAAAGAAAGGATCCGACTCTCTCCCGAACTCCGACCTGTCAAAGACGAGGATTTAAAGGAACTCACAAAGCTCCTATTTTCCGATTCTTCCCGGGAGGAATTGTCCTTTCTTTCCTGGTTCGAATGGTTCACTTTAGCTGCATTCGTATTATTCGAAGAAAAGGACAGATCCGTGCAAATCTACGAGGCAGGGTTAGGAGGCAGATTGGATGCGACCAAGCTCGCGGAACCGGATGTAGTGATCGTCTGCGCGATAGGAGAAGATCATAAGGCGGTTTTAGGAAACACTAAGGAGTCCATTCTTCAGGAGAAATTGGGAATAATCTCCGATCGAACTAAACTCGTATTCGCATTAGAACCCGAGCCTTCTCTGCAAATAATTCTGGAAGAATTTTGCGAAGAAAAGCATATAGATCTCGCAACATTCCCCTCACTCCCGCAAGGAAAATCCTATCTAAGACACAATCAGGAATTCGTAAAATTCATAGTCCCCCGCCTCATGGAAGTACTTGCAAAAAAAAGAATACTACCGGAAAAAAAAGGAGAAGAGATCGTTCAAGACCTTTCTCCTCCCCCAGGTAGATTGGAAATCGTATCCGATTCCCCATTTATCGTTTTTGATCCGGCTCATAATCCGGACGCGGTTCGAATCACTCTCAGCTCTCTAGGAACCGCCTTTCCGGGCAAAAAATTCTCAATCATCGCAGGATTCCTGCCGGATAAGGAAGGAGAATCCATGGCAAAGGATTTAACTGATTATACGAAGGCTAAAAATACGGATTTGTATTTTCTAAATGCGAAAGAATTCCTACTTCCGAAGGGCTTTGAGTCGTTTGTCGTTTCACCGGATAAACTATCGGAGAAATTGGAATCCGTAAATGCAAAAGGAGAAGGGATTCTTGTTTTAGGAAGTTTTCGGATGTATTCTTATATCTCGCAAAAAGATTAAGAGCTTGTCCCAAAAGGTATTTGTACTTAAACTCTTGTAGTTAGTATAAGGAGTATGAAATCTGATTTAGGGCACCTTGATATACCGGAAGAGATCTGGAGAAAACAAAAGAACTCCTACCGAAGGAGAAGAAGGATCAAGGCAAAGGAGGTCGTCCCAGAGTAGATGATAGGAAAGTGATGGCAGCCATTTTTTATAGAGCGAAGACCGGTGTTCAATGGAGATATATTCCTCCAATGTTTGGCTCAAAATCCACACTACATAGGAGATTTCAAGAATGGGTTTCAGCAGGAGTGTTTGATAAGATAGAGAAGGAAGCTTTGAAGCTTTATGAAAAAACGATCAAAATTCGTACAAAACGGATGGCCGCAGACGGGAGCCAAGCGAGGGCTCCTAAAGGGGGGCTTCACAGGCCCAAACCCAACGGATCGCGGCAAGATAGGCATTAAAAGGCATATTCTCGTCGATCGGCTTGGAGCACCTATAGCATTTATCTTGGCTACCTCGGGAGTTCACGATTCTACATTGATCTTTCCTACGCTCAGAAAGTTTCGAGTATACCGGAACGGAAAAATACTCAAACCGGAAATTCTATCATTAGATAAGGCTTATACCGGAAAAATTATCAAAAGGGGATTAAGAAAGATGAATGTTCGATACCGTATCCCGAATAAAACGGATGCCAAACAACCGGAATCTATTCCAAAACTAAAACCGTTCCGCTGGACCGTCGAAAGAACAATTGCATGGATCAATGCTTTCCGTGCCCTTAAGACAAAATGGGAAGTTAAAATAGAAAATTACTCAGCCTTATTTAAACTCGCATGCGCATTCATTCTATGGAGAATGACTAAGTGGTAGTTTTGGGACAAGCTCTAAGTATTCTTGGCCTCCAAATTTCCCAATTCCCAGGTCAGATTCTCCCTGGCTTGTTTCTCATTTTTGTCCTTATACTCTTGCGTTTTAAAAATGAAATCCATGGACAGAAAATGCTCCAAGACCTTCTTACGACCCGGAAAATAAACCTCGTCCGGATACATGATGTATTCCTGTCTGATTTGGAGGGCGTATTTCCCGTAAGACTCGCGATCCGCTCCTAAAATCGAAAGATCACAATCCAAAAACA
Organism: Leptospira wolffii serovar Khorat str. Khorat-H2; assembly: GCF_000306115.2. NCBI lineage: Bacteria > Pseudomonadati > Spirochaetota > Leptospiria > Leptospirales > Leptospiraceae > Leptospira > Leptospira wolffii. Next base: position 99,019 of record NZ_AKWX02000023.1, on the reverse strand, counting down.
CCTTTGTATCGAAATCGGAAGCGGCATTATGACCTTTCGTTTGTAGAATTAGATTTTTACAATATTCTATTTTTTCCGAGCCGATGCCCAACGATAGAATCCTTTCCTCGGCAAGAATTGAGCTATTCTCCTCGTTCTTGGAATCCCTCGGATCGTAAACGATATCGTGATAGTACATCGCGAGTATCGTACTCGGCCAATCGGCAATACGATCTCGAAACTCCGACAATCTGCGAAGAAAATGAAACAGATGTTCGAGAGTGTGATAATATCTTTGGGGCTCGGAATATCGAGTCTCGATTTCTTTCCATAGTTCGGCAGTTCTATCCACTTTAGGAGAAAACTCCCGAAGGACTTCGAAAAACGTATCTCGCAGAATCATACTCTATTACTCTGGCAAGCCTTGAGAGAATTGACGACATACAAATGTCGCTTCCGTTAGCATTCCTCTTCTCAAATAATAGAACGGTATTAGAGCGAAAAAAAGAAAAATAAAAGACGCGAGTAGGCTTTGGATCCAAACGCTACTCTCCGTAAAAAATTGCAGACAGGCTAAAAAGGAAGGTATTGAAAAAAGAAATAGAATCGCCCATGAAACCCGTATTTCGAGAATGAAACCGTTTGTCGACTTTCGGATGACTCCCATAAACATGGTTTTTCTCTCTGCCAATCGGAAAGAATCTGATTCCTCCGATCTTAGAGTTCCCCGAACAAACAGCCGATCTACGTCCATGACCTTAACGAAGCCTCCCATAAATCCGTAAGTCCGCCCCAAAATCCAATCGATATCCAAAGAATCGAATTCCAAGCGATAAAGTAGGAATCCTTTCTCGAAATTCTTTTCGAAGTATTGATATCTTGTTAGAGATATCCCCCAATAAATTACATAGGCGATAATAATGAAAACACCGATGAGAGCCCAAAGCACCGGAGGCATACCCTATATATTCCTAAAAAGTAATTTTCCAGACAAGAAGATGCCTTCTTCCTTTTCCATCCGAAAGAGAAGAGTTAAAACCGATAGTTGAATTTAGCGTAGGACTCGGTTTCATATTGGCCTTCGATTCCTTTTACGAAGGCAGGTGCGGTCTTCACGGGGGCGACTCCCACTTCTAACGTTTCGGAATCCAAACCCAAAGCGTAAAAGGTGGCGGAAAGAATCAACATAGCTCCGATTCCGTAAAGCATGAGTCCTCCCTGGACTCCCTGGTGCCTTGCAAAACGTCCGGAAATAGAGCGATAGTATTCCGACTTGGAACGAGCGTCTTCGTAGATTCTTTCCTGATAAAAATATACGGTCGCGAAGTATTGGAAATTGGGAGAAGTTTGCTGTAATTCCTGGACCGCGGCGAAGTTCGTTAAAGACACCATAGGTCGCGCATTCTCTAAAGCTTGGTCCGCCCTAAGATTGAAATAATAGTATCCCGCATAAAAGAACAAACTTCCGTATAAGGAGTAAATCGCGAAATCCTCGTAGGTATGATCCAAGAACAAATACTTTTTGTTTTTATAATAAGATACGGATTCTCCCGATTTCAGTTTCGCCGAAACTTCCGCAACTTCCCCTTTCTTGATTTCCACTCCTTTGAAGATGTCCACATGTTCATCCAAGGAGAATCGAAGTCGGTTCCAGCCGGTCTTTACGGGAATCTTATTTAAAGGAGTCGTTCCTAAAAATTCGGAACCTAAAAACACCTTGGCTCCGGCAGGCTCAGAGGTAACCGAGATGTATCCTTCCTTCTTTTCCTTTGCAAGAACTAGTTCTATCTCCTGAGCGGATTCCCTCAAATCCACCTGTCCCGTCCAATCGTCGAAACCGTTCTTGGTGATTCTTAGATCGTGGATTCCGGCAAGTACTTCTACATTTTTCAAAGGAGTCTTGCCGATATAATTTCCGTCCAAGAAAACGAGAGAATCGTAAAGACTCCCTGTCTTGATCGTCAGTTTTCGAGTATTCTTCCCGAGTAAAATCTTCCGTATCTCATCAGTCAAGGGAGATAGCTCCTGATAAGATCGTCTAACGCTAGTTTTATGGGAGAATTCCTTCTTGGAACCGTCTTTGGATGAACGAAGCCTGACTCGAACCTGAATCTCGTCCGAACCTTTCTTCTCGTATTCCCCGGATATGGAATAGAAGCATTCGTATTTACGGGAGATAGGGATCAGAAATCCTTCGTCCGGTGCGGCCTCGGATTCGTAGGGCTGGATCTTAAGATTGATATAACGAGGATCCTTCGTCGCAGGAAGAACGATCTCTCCTTTTTTCAACTTCTCGAAACGTTTGGAATCCCATTCTCCTTCTTTTGATTTCGAGATGGGAGTTCCTTCTCCGTTTCCGTAACCGTGCTGGATACTCGTGGGCAATAAGGATTCGTCGAAAATCTGAACGAGGGATTTCAATCCGGAATATACGACCGAGGCGTATCCGGGAGAATAGAAATCCAAAGAAGCTTCTCCGGAAAGATTTCTAAGCGGAAAAATACAAAGCTTTCTCTCCTTCTCGAATACGATCCTCTCCGGAGAAACGATATCTTCGAAACGATAATAATCGTCGATTCCGTAAAGCGATCCGCCGATCAAAGCCGGAGAAAGGGCTATAAGTAAAATCCCGGCGGATAAACGGTAAAGAAAACCTGATTTCAAGATTTTCCTCCCACACTGAATACTAAGCCTAAAATTCCAAGAGTCGGAAATACCAATGCCCACGGCGCGCTCTCTGCGTAATCCTTGGAGAATGCGATCTGTTCCCCCAAACCGGGCCCGAAAATTTCCGAACCGGAAGAGATCCCTAAAAACCCGAAAATGGCGAGGGTCATCACAACGGAGGGTAGACCCGTCGTCAAAAGTATACCTAGTATCCGAAAAGTCTGGGGTAGCAAATGCTTACGAAAGATATAAGATCGGCTCGCTCCGAAACAGGTTGCCGCGAGAACATATCCGCTCCCGCTCACTTCTTCTATCTTAGCGCGAATCGTCTCGTAACTTTGGGCCCAATCTCCGAGCACGATCGCAAGGAACAAAGGAATAGGCCCGGAACCGAACACCTGAACGACTAGAAGCGCCAAAAGAAGCGACGGAAGAGAAACGAATACCGAAGAAAGCGGGGATATTATATTATTCTTAATTATAGTATTTGAATAGGAAACGAGACCGATTGCGGATGCCAAGGCGAGAGTCAAAATTCTCGCTGGGACCGCGAAAAGAAACGTGGCCACGGATCCGTAAGCGAACATGGAGAAAACGTCCCGGCCGAGTCTATCCTTGCCGAACGGATGGCCCCAGGAAGGGGACAAGAAGGATTCTTTCAGATCCACCTTAGTAGGAGCGGGAAAAAATAACAGTCCTAATACGAGCAATAAGACGTAGAGACCGATTGCGGACATCCTAAACTTATTCACGCGGAGGCCTCCCAGCCGAGTAGACGATCCCGAACTCTTTCGGAAATTCTAGTAAGGAGATAGAATACGGCTCCGCTATAAAACAATAAGGCGGCCAATAATCCGGAATCCATGACCCGGATAGCATGATACATGGACTTTCCTATTCCCGGAAAGAAAAAGATCTCCTCCACAACTATCGCTCCGGAGAGTAAGGAACTCAAATCCAGTAGAATAAGTATCAGGAGTACCGGAAATATCTTCAGAAGAATATGCCGAAATAATATTCTATTTTTGGAATATCCTCTAGCTTCAAGCACGGTGATATAACCGGACTTTTCCTCGTCCTCTCCTAATTTGGTCGCAAAGAGAAAGATTCTCGCAAAGACTCTGGAGCCCAAGGCGATTCCGGGAAGAATCACGTAGGAACTATTCCAGTCTTCGTATCCTCCGGGAGGCAACCATCCCAATATCGCAAAAAAGACCACCAAAAGAAAGACAGCCACGACGAAAACCGGAGTGGAAAGGATCAATTTACTCAGGAAGCTTAAAGCATCCCTTAAAAATGAAAATCCCGGTTTCAGAGAAAATAAGGCCAGTCCGACGGAGGACAAGGTAGCCGTAAGTATCGCAAATAAAGAAAGATGGGCGGTGGGCCAAAACCGGGAAGCTATATGGGATAAGACCGGATCTCCGGATTCGGTTTTTCCCATATCCAGGGTCAATAGCCCTTTCCAAAAGCGAATGTAACGATCTAGGAAACGATTTTCTTCTAGAGTTACATTGTCTTCGGCGCGGATACCGGAATCGGCGTTGAGAAATTCCTTATTCAAGGATCTGAGTTCCGAAAAGAAAACCGAAACTGCGGATAAGAACACCGCAAATATTAGAAACCTCTTGGCCTCTTCGAACAAAGCCCGGCCCTCAAGCCGAAAAGGCTTTTCGGATATCTTCGAAGTCTTGAGCGTGAATCAATTTCTCGCGATCTTCTTTCACGTTCAGTGTTTTGGCGATTTGAGCGAGCGTTTTGATATGTTCTTGGAATTTGGATTTAGGTACGATGAGTAGAATGAAAATATGCACGGGTAGATGGTCTATAGCGTCGAAGTCGATGCCCTTTCGGGAGAGACCCATCACACATTTGAGTTCATCCACCAGATTGACGGAACAATGCGGAATAGCGACACCGCTTCCGATCCCTGTAGACATCGATTTTTCTCTAGCTAGAAGGGATTCGTAAACGGGATCCTTATCGTCCGACCCGATTAAACCTGAATCCACCGCCTTCCGGAGAAGTTGAGAAATCACTTCTTCCTTGGAGGCACCTTCTATCTCAAAAATTACAGTCTCTGGCTTAAGTAAAGCGAGGAGCTGATTCATTCTTATCTATCCTATCTCCTAGGAAAATACGAATCAGGATGGATTCAATGAAAAAAAAGGAAGCCACCCAGAGGAATACCGGAACCGAAGAGGCCGGAACGAAAAAAATTGCCAAACCGATCGGCAATAAAGCTAAAAAAGAAAGAGGCAAAAGTGTGCCCGTATTTCTTCCCGGTAAATCCAAGAGAAGAAGCAAGGCGACACTCGCATTCCAGACAGGGCCGGACAAGGACTCCCAACCCGAGAATCCGAAAATGAAGGTCCAAATTCCCGTTATTACACCGAAACAGACAGGAAGTAAGGCAGCAGAAACGCGTTTTAATAAGAGAGGGAGGAATAATAAAATTCCGAAACCCCCGGAAGCTTCCAGACAGGAATATCTAAGCCCAGGAAGAGAATCCATAAAGAAACCGGACGTATACAAATCGGGATATTCCCCTACTCTAAAACCCGTTCCCGCCTGGCTCGCCCAACCTTGGATGCCGGGAAGCAGATAGAATAATAGAAAAAGCAAAAGTTGCACCAAAGCCAAAGGAAACCGAACCCTCAATTTCCTTTCTCCTATCCACCAAACCACGATCCCTAAACTGATCGCGAAGAAAACTTGGATTGCATAACGGGAATCTCTCGGTATCAGCAGCGCGAATCCCAAGGAATGATTCAGCCAATAAAGTAGATACGATTTCTGTCCGGCTAATAGGAAATAAGCGAGAACCCCGAATCCCAAACCCAAGAAGACAGGAAAAAGAATATAATAAGACCCGCCGCTTCCCAAAAACAATAGCGCTATAGCCAAGACGGAGAAAAGGATATCCGGAAATAGAAGATCCTTCCTTCTGAAAAAACCGTTTTGGGTGGAAAGGACGAAACTAAAAGCCATGATTCGCCTCCTTCCAATTCCGGATTCTATCTCTTAGAGAAATGCTGGATGGACAAAGGAAAGTACAGATCCCGCACTCCATACATAGTCCCGCTTGGAAATTGCCGAAACTGGATACCAAGGCCATCGGATTTGCTTTAGTAGGACAATTAAGGGAACATTCTCCACATTCCACGCAAGGGAATTCCTTTCGATCCGATTCGTATCTGGAAAGAAAAATGAGAGAATAATGTTGGCGAATATCCCAATAAAATCCCTTCTTGGATTCCCTTACCGAATTTCGGTCGTAAAAGGAATTCACGGTAAATTTAGGATAGAGTTCCCCGTATTCTTCGAAAAGAAATTTTAAACTTTGGCCGTTTCGGATTCGGAGAGTGGATTCGGATCTTCTCACTCCGCCATTCTTACCCAAGAAATACAGACCGATCTCCCTTTCTATAAAAGGAAAATTGGCAAATAAGGCTCTATAAAGATTATATAATGTTTCCGGGCCCAGATACAGAACTTCCCCTATCGCGGCGAACGGAAGCTTCTCCGTCTTAAAAACAAAATACTCCGGAATTCCCCAAGGATAAGCGAAGTTCTTCATAGGGATTTTGGAATCGCCGGATATATAATCCCGAACGTTCGCATTCGGAAAGGCAAGCTTCAGAAATTCCAAAAAATTGCGATGGCAGTCCGCATTCTTCCTGAGCTCGGGCAGATAGTCCACTTCTTGGGTCCTAGAAAAAGGAGAAAGAATAACAAGTGAGACCTGAGACTTGGAGGAAAAATAAGAAGAGAGGGGTAGATCCGGAAAATCCAGAGAAACCAATCCCAATCTGTCCATGGTTTCTAGGACTTCGTTTCTCTGTAAGGACTTAGGAGTCCAAGGTTTGGATCCGATAAAGTTTCCGTCCTGGACGATTCTGATTTTAGTGCCCTCGTCTCCGTGTTCCAGAGACGCGATCCCGTTTACGGGAGATAAGACGATGCCGGATTTTTGTTTGTAGAGGTGATCCCCCACCTTGACCCGAACGGGAAAATCCTTAAGTAATAAGGCATCCCCGTCAGGGAAGAGTGTGTAGGGTTCGTCCAGGACCGTTCTGCGATTCCCCGTCTCTTTTACGGTCCTGGGTTGGAGGAGGAACGGTTCGGTGAACAAAGCCCTTTTTAGTTAGGCGACTTAACCATGTAGATTTCGTCTTTGATCGGAAGTTCTTTCTTGAGATTCTTGATATAAGGAAGAATTTCTCCCATCGGCTCGTAGAATTCACAATCCGTTTGCATACGGCGAGCTACGGTGAAGTATTTATACAACTTCTCTTCGCCGGAACGTTTAGACCATTTTTTCTTGGTACATTTGACCCGGAGGATGTATTTGTCCGCCTCGGATTCATACTGCCTTACGGTTACGCAATGCAGGCAGTTGGCGCAATAGACTTTCTCGCTCATCGGTTATCCTATTTCCTGGGGTATTTGACAGATTTAGGCGAGGGCACGGGGAGTCAACCCGTTTCTCGCCTATTGGAAGCCGACTTAGGCTTCTTGGGGAATCTCTTCCGGAGCAGTATTCCGAGCTTCCTTGTATTTCCAAGAGGCTTCCTGGAAGGATTTGAAGGAAACGAAGAAGAAACCGATTCCGTAGATCAGTAAGAATCCCACGATATAAGGGCGTCCGACAAAGAAGGAAAGAGCTACGGAGAAGATACAATAGCATCCCAGTAGGAATTCCAACACCACGTGAAAATCCAAAGGAACGGTGTATTTCAGTCTTTCTTTCAAAGAATCGGAGTTTTTCTCGATTCTCAATTTCGGAGTTCTCTTGAAAGAGGATTGGATTCCTAAAACGGCTTCCAACCAAGCGCGGGTATTAACGATTGCAATCCCGGTTCCGATCATGATCAAGATAGGCAGATAGACCAGACGCTTTTTCCAATCCTTATACAAGGTTTTCTGAGAATATGCGTAAAAGAAAAGGGGTCCAACGGATCCTATGGAAAGAATCGCCGCAGTTCCGGACAATACTTCCAAAGGAAGATCGTAGAAACTAAACCCGGACCAGTATTCCATAAGTAAGAGAGGGGCGCTGAATAGAATGTTCACGATCATGAGAGGGTGAACGGAATAATTGATTAGGTGGGTTACCGCCTCTGCCTTGGTTTTCCAAGGTAGATCCGCTTTCCAGATGCGAGGAAGAAGTTTCACCGCAGTTTGGATGGAACCCTTGCACCAACGGAATTGTTGGGATTTGTAGGCGGACATCATTGCAGGAATCTCTGCAGGACATACCACGTCTTTAAAATAACGGAATTTCCAGCCTCTCAACTCGGCGCGGTAGGAAAGATCGAAGTCCTCGGTAAGAGTATCGTGTTCCCAACCTCCGGCATCCTCGATGGTTTTCTTTCTCCAGGTGCCGGCGGTTCCGTTGAAATTCATCCAAAGCTTGGAGCCGTTTCTGGCCACCTGCTCTATCATGAAGTGACCGTCGATCCCGAAGCTTTGGGCCTTGGTGAGAATATTATAATCCGCGTTGATATGACCCCAACGAGCCTGGACCATACCGATTTGCGGATCGTCGAAATAAGCCATGGTTTTAAGAAGAAAATCCGGATCCGGCATGAAGTCCGCATCGAAAATAGCGATGAAATCGCCTTTGGCAACTTTCATCCCTTCGTCCAGGGCTCCGGCCTTGTGACCTACGCGATTAGTTCTATGCAAATGATGGATATCGAAGCCTGCGGCCTTGTATTTAGCCACGAGTCCGGCTGCCTTTTGGATGGTTTCGTCCGTGGAGTCGTCCAGAACCTGGATCTCCAATTTGTCTTTCGGATAACGCAGAGCGATTGTGGAATCGATCAGACGATCCACTACGTAGAATTCGTTGAAAATGGGAAGCTGCACTGTGACGATCGGAAGTTCCGGGTCGTTGATGGAAAGATTTCTGCTGGGGTCGGTATCGCAATTCGTATTGTACTTCTTATACAAGTACACCATAATATACGTGTGTATCCCGAAGAAGAATAACCCCAGGATATCCAAGGCGTAAATCGCTAGAAAAAGGAAAGTGACCACAGTGAGCATTTGGGACAAAATTTTCAGTCAGACCCAAAAAGTCAATGGATTTTGGCGGCGCATCATTCGAGGCGCCCAGGTCCGAGAAATCCGCTCAGATTCCCAAAAAAAACCGGATCGGCCTCATGTGGAAGTCGGTGAATCCGATACTCTATACGGATGGACTCCAAAGCCTCCCTGGCACAGGAGTTTTTTCCACTGCGAATTTTCACTTTCTTATGAGGGGACAGATGTCCTCTTTTTTTTTAAGAAGGCTGAAAAGGAAGGCGTTCTCTTGGGCCCGGACATTTTCAAAGCCGAGAGCTTCTCCCCCACCGCCTGGCTCTTCTGAATAACGCTTGTCGGTACGACATAATCCACCCAATCTTGCCTCCATGCGGTCCACGATCCTGGGTCTCCTTGCGGCATTTGCCTCCGTCCTAGTCGCCATTCTTCTGGAAGAAGCGCATATTCTCTCCTTTATCAAATTTTCCGCATTAATCCTGATTATAGGCGGTACCTTCGGGGCAACCTACGCCAGTTATTCTATCGAAGAATTTGCCAATCTTTTAGTTCATATGAGAGAGGCCGTATTTCCCAAAAGGGAATTTTCCCTTTCGGATCTGTTTCTGGATTTTGCGGAGAAGGCTCGTAAGAACGGACTACTATCCCTAGAGGACCAACTCGCAGCCGTGCCGGATGCGTTCTTACGAAAAGGGATCCAACTCATCGTGGACGGAACCGATCCAAGAGCTGTGGAGGAAATTCTTTTCGAAGCTGCGGAAGGATTGGAAGAAAAGGAAATTCGTTCTGCAAAGATCCTAGAGACTGCGGGAGGATTTTCTCCTACGATAGGCATCATAGGAACCGTCATGGGTCTTGTGAGCGTATTGGAAAATCTGGGTGCAGGAACAAGAGCCTTGGGCGAAGGGATAGCGACCGCTTTTATCGCCACTTTCTACGGGATCGCTTTTGCCAACCTGGCTTATTTTCCCCTCGCGAATCGACTGCGTACCTGGGCATTTTCCAGAAATCGTAGGAGGCAAGCGATCATCCGAGGAATCATCGCCTTACAAACGGGAGACAACCGTAGGATTCTTGTGGAAAGAATGGCTCCTTTCCTGGAAAGATCCTAAGTCTTATCACATTATCTTTATTCGCCGATCTTCTTTTCCGAGTCTACGGAATACGGCTTAACGTATTTCCTATATTCTCCGAATTGGAATTTCAAAAAAAGACCCCATCTTTTAATGTCCCAAAGATCGCCTCGGACCAATATCAACAGAGAATCGTAATATTCTTTCAGATCCGGATCTACGATTAGGTTCTTATTCTGCTCCAAGCTCTCCACATATCCTTGCGGCAGCGCTCTGTATCTATGACCGGCTCTTTTTCCTCTTCCAGGAATTCTGGCCAAAAGAGGATCTCCCAGGCCCAAAACGTCGATTACATGCACGGAAGAGGACAAAGAGAAGGAGCTGATACCCACCATATTCTTCACGAGCACCTTACGTGGCTCGGGCAATTCTTTCTTGGAAGCCAAATCGTGAAGAAGAGAATCTTCCTTACCCAGTCGAAAAAGACCCGTGGCAGGAAAATACCATAGCTTCTCGTCGGCGATCTGTTCTTCGCCCAATATCCAGGGATTGCCGGAGGCCTGAGATCGAACCTGACGAAAAGGACTGGGAAACAATATATTATATAAGAATAAAATACTAACGATTCCCATCGAAGCCTTAGGCCCAAGATCCGGAAGACGAACCATCCCGATCCCTAAAAGAAGAATCACGTATGTAAAGAATCTCCCTGCCATGAAATCTCCCCCTACAAGGAGAATATATAGCAGATACGGAATTCCGAATAGAAAGGAAACGATCAGGGGCCGGACGTTTTTTCCGGAAAACGCAGTCAGGGAGACCAGAAGGATCGGGAAGAATAAGGAGATACTGTCCCAACGGAATTGAAAAGAATAGTATTGGAGTCCTTGCAAAATCAGATCCGAACGAGAATCCAAAACGTTTGTCTTTGCATAATATGTGTTCGGAAGCAAGGAACCGTAATAAACCGCGGAAAATACGAACCACAAAATCGCGGGAAAGGAGAATAAGAAAGACTTTCCTAAAAGTTTACCGTCGATCCCCCCTGACTTCCATACTTTATGAAGTTCTAAACATAACGGCAAAAGAAAGATCAGAAAAAAATCGATTCGGGAAACGATTCCTATAGAAGCGATCCCGACCAGAATCGGCAGATTCGATTTATTCTCCGGTTTCTCTTTCCAATAGTATAAAAAGAAAGCCGCCTCTAAACAATAATTCAGCGAATTCTCCAGACCGGAATAAATATAATCGAAGAAGGCACGGGAACTGAATAGAAAGAACACTCCTATCCAAAAGGAAATTCTGGAACTCGCCATTCTCCATAGAAGTAGCAAGGTAATAGCTCCGAAAAGAAAGGAACTCAAGAAAGACCAGAAAACTATATTCTTATACAGGAAGTAAAAGGGCGAAAGGAACAGGACCAATAACGGATTCGTGAATACCTGAACCCTCTCGTCTATATTCCATCTGAGTCCGTTTCCTTGGACAAAATTGTCCACCACCTTAAAACTAATGAAAGAATCGTCGGAGAGCCAGGCGTTAAAATAGGAAAGAATGCAAAAAAGAAATAATATAGGCCAAACATTCCGGTTTGCAAATATCAGTTTTAGTCTCTCCATCGCTTCTAATATCCGTAATTAATGGAAATAATCGTGAATGCTTTTCGCGACGACCTTATCGTCGATTTGATAGACGTTGTAAAATCTTCTTTGCCGACCGAATTGAAAATTCCAGAACAAATCCCATCGACGAGAATCGAAAATATCCGCCTGAGTTAATACCCGAATTCCTTCATAGTATTCTCGTAAATCCGAACTGGATAATTGATTCTTCCCTGATTCTATCGAGTCCAGGTATCCCGCCGGGATCGCCCTGATCTTATGGCCGATTCTTCCAAAACCGAAAATCCTAGATAGTAACGGATCGCTTAATGCATAAAAGTCCACTATATGATATTTAGGACCCATAAGAAAACCTACGAAGCCGATATTGCGTGTAACAAAAACCCTTTTCTCCGGAGGGAGGATTTGTCTTTTTTCCGCCAAAGGAATAAGCAGCGAAGAAGATGCACCTCTCGAAATGAGCGACGTAAGATTATAATAATAAAGTCTTTCATCCGTAATCCCTTCTTTGCCGATTACCCTCTTTGCCGAAATCGTATCTTCGTCCGGCGTCCGAATGGGAGAGTCGGAAAAAGCGAATGAATAAATTATTAAAAATGCGAAAGCAAAAACTTTCTCTTTCCACTCGAACGAATCCATTCTCGCAATAGACAACCCGAAGAGTAGTATAATGTAACCGAAAAATCTGCCCGCCATAAAATCTCCTCCGACCGAAAGAATATATAACGAATAAGGAATGGAATATAGAACTCCATCCCGAAACGGACCTATATTCCTCCCGAAAGATATCCGGAGGAGAATCAGTAAAGGTATGGAAGCGAACGAAATCGGATCCCATACGAATTGAAAACGGTAATAAGCGAACCCTTGAGCAATTATACTCCTAAATGAATCCACGACGTTCGTCTTTGCGTAATACGTATTCGGAAGAAAAGACCCGTAGTAGAACGCCGCAAATAATAACCAGAGGATAGCCGGAAGACCTGCAAGAAGAACCTTGCCGAGCGATGTCTTGTCCCATTTTCCCGATTTTACGTCGGCATAGAAGCGAAAGAAAAGCGGAAGAACGAAGATCAATACGAAATCCATTCTAGAAACGAATCCGACGGAAGCGATCAGGACTAAGAGTGGAAATCGAGAATCATTAGATCCGTCCCTCTTCGTCCAATATATATAGAAAAAGAAGGTCTGTATAAAATAATTGAGACTATTTTCCAAGCCAGAATAGAGATAGTCGACAAATGCCTTGGAAGATAATAGGAAACCGATAGCTAATAAAAAAGCGACTCCGTTCGAAGAAACCTTACGTAATAATAATATTGTCCCAAGGCAGGACAGAAAAGAAACTATAAGGGATATTACGACGATATTCTGCCAGAGGGAATAAGGCAAAATCAGGAGTAAAACAAGAAGAGGGTTCGTGAATACCTGAACCCTCTCGTCTATATTCCACCTGAGCCCATACCCGTTAACAAAATTATCGACGACTCTAAAACTGATAAAAGCGTCGTCGGATAACCAAGCGTTCCAGTAGGAAACCACAAGCAATAATCCGATAGCCGTCCAAATCTCGATTCCAGGAATGGATTTCAGTCTAAATAATAAATTCCTAATGGACCCAACCGGATCCGTCCTTAAAGGCAGTCCGATCAAAGTTCTTTTCTCTCGCCCATCCTGGAGAGAATTTCTCGAATCTTCTCCTCGGCTCCGGCGGGAGTCAGCACTAATAAAACGTCTCCATCTTCCATTTTGGTCTTACCTGTGGGAACCAAATGAGAATCTCCCCTATAGATCATAGTTATGAGAGAATTCTCCGGGAAATCCAATTCGTATACGAATTTGCCTACGGATGCGGAACCGTACGGAACGATGTATTCCACTAGTTGGGTATCGCTCTGCTCCTTGTTCTCAAATTCGAAAGGATAAGAGGCTCTATGTTCCAAGGGAGCCTGCAATCCCAAGAGCTGTACTGCGAAAGGAATCGTAGTCCCTTGGATCAAAAGAGAAGTCAAGACCGTAAAGAATACTAGATTGAAAATCATCTCGGACTCGGGAAGCTGTTTCGCAAAAGGAAAAGTCGCGAGAATAATCGGCGCAGCTCCCCGCAATCCCACCCAAGAGATTAGAATCTTTTCCTTCCAATCCACTTTGAAACCGATCAGGGAAAGAAATACCGCCGCGGGTCGAGCCGCTAACATAATGAAAATGGAGAACGCAATTCCGGTAAGTGCGACTCCTGGAATCTTGGAAGGAAAAACCAGCAAACCTAGCGTAAGGAACATCACGATCTGCATCAACCATGCGATCCCGTCCATAAAACGAACGTTACTTCGTTTATGCACAAACGAACGATTTCCGATGATGATACCCGCTATATACACCGCCAAGAACGGGTTTCCATTCACCAAAGTAGTGGAGGCGTATACGAATAATACCGATGCGGAAAGAAGAACCGGATACAAACCCTCGTAATCCAGTTTGATTCTATTCATCCCTCGATAGATCCAGTAACCTAGAAGGAGTCCTAGTAAAATACCGATACTGAACTGTTGGAAAATTTCCCAAGCCAAAATTTCCCAGCTAGGAGCGTTACTTCCCACAAAGCTCAAAACGGAAACGGTTAAAAGAACCGCGAGAGGATCGTTACTGCCCGACTCCAATTCCAATAAGGAAGTCAAGCCTTTGCGCATACCGGTGTTACTCGTACGTAAAACGTTGAACACTGCCGCGGCATCGGTGGAAGAAACGACCGCTCCTAAAAGAAATCCGATAATCGGATCGAATCCAAGAATAAATGTGGAAAAGAGACCGACGAAGACGCAGGTCAATAAGACCCCGACCGTCCCGAGAGAAATTCCTTTCCAAAGAATAGGTCTTACTTTTTCCCAATCCGTTTCCAGACCGCCGGAGAATAAAATAAATGCCAGAGCGATGGAACCTATCTTGCGAGTTAGGTCCGCATCGTTGAACCAGATATTTAAAATTCCATCGGAACCTGCGAGCATCCCTATGGTAAGGAAGATGAGTAGAGAAGGAACTCCGAACTTGGTGGACACACGCAGCAAACCGATGCTTAAAATGATTAAGCTGGAGAGAGCGAGAATCTGAAACTCGAAAGTAAGATTAAGCAGGTCCACGATGTTATATTCTGAGACTGTAAGAATTATGCGAATTCTTTTTTTAAAATAATTCGTTTGAGAAGAATCCGATAATCCGGAGATTTAAACGATTAGACTACGTCCGAGTTGAGTTCGTATAATAGATCCTCCAGTTCTCTAGGATCGGTAACCTCCACCAAACGGTCTTCTCCGAATTCGTCCGCCTCGATCTTCACCGCAAAATAACCGAAGCTTTCCTCTCCCTTCAGAAATCCCACATCCAGATTCACCCAATCTCTCTCTTCATCCGTAGAAGGGATCAGGAGAAAGTACTGGCTTTCATCCAGTTCCACAACCTCGCCTATTAGAAAGGAATAAGGATTCCCGTCCTCGTCCAGGAGATGCAAAACCTCGTCCCCAAGTTCCTCGTGCTCCTGGGATTCCGTGTCCTTCTCGTAAGATTCGAGCATCCGGTCTTCCTCCGGTTTTAAGATCGGCAAAAAAAAGGAAGGAACCTTCGGTTAAAAATTTATCGGCTTGCCGTAAAAGCTGGACAGTGGCAAAATTTTCCCGTTTTTGGAGTAAAATTTGATCTCTAAGCGAGATTTCCCGTTTGGGACCGGCAAAGCGAACTCTAATGGATTCCATATACGTTAAAATTTCCATTCTTCTCTCTTTCCTAATGTTAGCAAATTGTGATAGGTTAGAGACTACCCGCGTGAGCGGCGGGATCCTACATGCTAAAAATTGGAATCCTAAGGAGAGTTCCATTCTTCTCGTGGGAGAATGGGAGATCTTTCCTTCCCAATTTACAGCGTCCGAATCTTTGGATTTTAAACAAAAACCAGAGTCTCTTTTTGTAAACGTTCCCGCCGTTTGGAACGATGTCAAAAAGGACGGAAAGGAACTTTTCCCTAAAGGAAAGGGATTCGCCACTTATCGTCTCCGCTTAACGCTACCGCCGGACTCACCGGATCTAATGTTGCAGATTCCGGACCAAGGCACGTCATACTCGGTTTATGCCGACGGAAAGCTTTTGCAAAGAACAGGTAAAACGGGCAAAAGTGCGGAAGAATCGATTCCGTTTTTAGGTTCCTCCATCGTGGTTCTGCCCGGAACCACCCAAGAATTGGATGTGGAAATATCCAATTTTAAGCATATCTACGGAGGACTTTGGTACGCTCCGAAGCTTGGAACCGAAGATAATATATTAAAAGAACATCATGCAAATATGGCGATGGAAATCGCCACTTCCTCTTCCGTCTTAGTCCTGGCGATTTATCAAATCGCCGCTTTCCTGAGATCCAGAAAGGAAAAGGCTCCGATTTACTTCGCCGTATTTTCTTTGGCGGGGGTCTTACGATTCTTCCTGACCGGAAACAGATTGTTCAATTCCGCGTTCCCGGAGATTCCTTGGGAGATTTCTTATCGTCTGGAATACCTGAGTACTTACGCGCTATGTTCCGGATTCTTAGGATATCTGGCCGCCTCTTTCCCGAAAGATTTCCATCCGAAAACGGAATTATATTCCATCGGTATTTTCTCCGTTTTCGGATTCAGCGCCGCGTTTCTTCCAGTGGAAATCTACGCGAATCTACTTATACCTTATCAATTCGTGATCGCGGGAGGAGGCATCTACACTCTTATAGGATGCGTAAAATCCGTCTTGAATCGTAGGCCGGGATCCATACTTGTTCTCGCCGGAGTCGCCTTCATCATCCTGGCGGGGATCAACGATATATTAGTTTCCCATTATATTCTAAACAGTCGATACATTCTCGCTCCCGCACTCTTCCTATTCATATTCTCCCATAGCCTGGAATTCTCCATCTCCTTTTCCAGAGCGATGGAGGCCGCAAAGTCCGCGAGCGTGGAGCTGGAAGGACAGGTCCAGCTAAGAACCAAGCAATTGACCGTGGCCAAAGAAAAGGCGGAGTCGGAGGCAAAATTCCGATATGATTTTTTAGCGACCATGAGTCACGAAATCCGGACTCCTTTGAACGGATTACTGGGCACCGCAAGCCTTCTTTCCGAGAGCCCTCTCAATCCGGAACAAAAGGAATACGCGGAGATCATCCAAGTTTCGGGAGAGAATCTTTTGCATCTGGTAAACCAGTTTCTAGATCTTTCTAAAATCGAAAATCATCGATTCTCTTTGGAAATTATCCCTTTCGATCCATTTGCGGTCTTGCAAAAAGCGGCAAGAGTGGTCAAAGCCAGAGCGGAAGAGAAAAGGATCATCGTAGATATCAGTTATCCGGACCATCATCCCGGAATTTTCCTAGGTGACGAAGGAAGAATCCAACAAGTTCTTCTGAATCTCTTAAGCAATGCAGTCAAGTTTACCGGATCGGGTGGTAAGGTCTCCCTAGGAGTAAGATTTTTCGGGCAAGACCAATTTTCCAGAATACTGGAATTCTGGGTAGAGGACGACGGCTTGGGCATTCCGGCCGACAAGGCTTCTTCATTATTCGAACCTTTCGTACAGGGAGATTCCTCGGTAGCTCGCAAGTTCGGCGGTAGTGGACTAGGACTCACCATATCCAAAAAACTCGTAGAACTCATGGGGGGAAGCATACGATTCACAAGCGAGCCGGAAAAAGGATCCAAATTCTCCTTTCTGATTCCCTTCCCTCAAGAAGACGAAAAACAAGAATGGGAAGAAGAAATAAAATCCCCCTCTCCTAATTTCCCTCGCCAAAATATACTCTTAGTCGAGGACCAGGATTTCACAAGAAAGGTCGCTTCGGAAATGCTAAATAGACTCGGTATGACCGTAACGGCGGTGGCCAACGGAACCGACGCTCTGGCTTGCATCGAATCAGGAAAATATAATATAATTCTATTGGATATAGATTTACCCGAAATTACCGGAACGGAACTCGCCGCAAGAATCAAAGAGACCCAGAAAATCTGCCCTGTTTTAGTCGCCTGGACGGCACACGCTCTCCCCGGCTCCGAGGAATCCTTTCGCTCCCTCGGATTCGACTATTATCTCAAGAAACCTTCCTTGCAAAAAGATTGGGAAAAATTTTTGGAATCCTATTTGCAATCCTCGCAGGGGAAAACGGAATCTTACTAAATGAAGAATCGTCTCCGAAAGATCTGTAATCTTTCGCTTTGCCTATCTTTCTTCTGGATTTTCGGAACGTACTGTAACGAGGGAGGCGGTAGACAAGACTGCAGTCGGGAAACCTCCCAAGATAAAAAAATCACGGAAAACTTGCAGACCGCCTGTTTGGCCGATCCTCAAAATCCGGATTACTGTAGATTGTATCTAATACAGGCGGTCTATAAACCGCATTGTTGGTAGATTTTAAAAATCCTCGAAAGGTAATTTGTTCTTTTTAGCGTTATTGCAGTCTTTGCAGGCGGGAACTAGGTTGGCTTTAATGGACTTTCCGCCCTTAGCCAAGGGTATCAGATGATCCATGGTCAGATCTTCCGGCGGAAATTTCTTCCCGCAATAATGGCAAATTCCGTCCGCCTTCTTTTTTTTCCACCAAGGAGTCTTACGCAATTCCTTGGCGATTTGTCTCTGCTTTTTGATTTCGGATTCGCTGACCCAGAGTAAAGGCTCTTCCGAAAAGCCGCTATTATCTGGAATCTGCATTAAACGCAATCCAATCCGTGCCCGGTCCGGACCAAGCCAATCTAAGTTTAGGAGATCCGGGTCTGCAAACGACTCCCTCCCGGATTCCCGCAGCGGTGACGAGTACCGTATCCCCTTTTTTGAGATCCAAACCCTCCACGAAGCAATGCCCTTCTAATATCATAAGAACGTGAAATACCGGTTCTTGGGAAAAAGCGGGGAGAAGAATTTCCCGATCCGATTCCAAAATCTCCATCCGAAACTTATCGTTCGCGGTCAGTAGGAATCTTTCGTAACCGGCAGCATCGATCCTTTTACGAGACAATCTATCCTGAGGATCCGCGGAAGAATAATCCAAGACGTCCAAGGCCTTACTAAGATGCAACTCTCTAGGACGACCGTAATCGTAAACGCGGTAAGTGGAATCCGAAGACTGTTGCACTTCCATGAGAAGAATGCCCGCTCCGATCGCATGAATACGTCCCGGATTCAGAAGAAAGGAATCCAATTCGGATACTTCCACTTCGTTCAGAACCTCTTCGACTCGGTTGGACTTTACATAATCGGCGAATTCTTCCCGGTTTGTCTTTCTGGAAAAACCGCAGACCAATTTGGATCCTGTATCCGCTTGCAACACTGTCCATGCTTCCTTCTTACCGGAAGACTCGGGATCGAATTTATCCGCATATGCATCGTCGGGATGCACTTGCACGGAGAGTTTTTCTTTTGCGTCTATGAGTTTGATAAGAAGGGGAAAATCCTTTCCTCGAAAAGGCTTACCCAAAACGGAATCCGGATCCGAACGGTAGGCTTCGCGCAACGTTTTGCCAGAATATTCTCCGTTAACGATAACGGAGAGATCGGATCCATAATCGGAAATTTCCCATGATTCTCCTATCTCTCCCGGTGGAAGATTTCGCCCTAGAAATGTCTCTAGCTTTCTTCCGCCCCAGACTTTTTCCTTATAGATCGGTTCGAATTGGAAAACCTTCTGCATATGCCTATTTTTTTCCGCCCAGGAAGAGTTCAATTTTAACTTTAAGGGTCCGCTTCTTGAAATGAGTAAACGCGTCGGGACGAAATCCGGAAAGATCCAGAGTGTAGATTCTCCCCGGAACAAGACTACCCGGTTCGGGACTCCATTTCAAATATCGAAAACTCTTATAGCTCCCTTTTCCTCCGCAGGACCCGCAATTCAAATCGGAGCCTCTGCACTCCGGACAAATGGAGCGGACCACCAGAGGAATGGCGGCGAAGATTCTTCCCGAAAACTCCTCTTTCTTAAGACAGATACGTATATCGTGATAGATTCCGGTGTATTTTTTTCTATCCCTGCTTCTCATCCCCGCACGGAGCAACCCTCTACGAGCGAATTCCACCGCCTGGGTTGCGAATTGAATCCTAGATGGAGGAATCCAATGGATGCGAGAACGAGAATCTTCCTCCTCTTTTTTTCTGGAGAGGAATTCCAGATCGAAACGGGATCTCTCCTCCGGTTGGGAGAGAATTTGGTAGGATTGAACGACTTGTAGGAACACATCCGGAGAACCGGTTCCCTGGTTGTCCGGATGAAAGATCTTAGCCAATTCCCTGTACCGATGTTTTACGCTCTCCGGGCTCGCTCCGTATCTCAGGCCTAAAACTCTGTAATGATCGATCCAGGGCGGACTCATACTTTGGATTTAGACCCCGGAAATCCCGAATAGTACTCTATCGATTCGAGTCGTATTCCTGGAAGGAACCGCCGCTATCCAAACCGTCGAGCATAGTGTCCACATCCTTGGAGTCGGCACGAATCGTACCTTCCACATATTTATCTATGGCTCGAACGACCTCGCCGAGGTTGTCCCTATAGGATCTTACGAATTTCACTCTTTGATTAGGATTTCGTATATTTGCCAAGTTGAAGGTTTCTTCCTTCGTTCCCGCATCCGTACGTCTTTTTACGATTAGAACGATAGTGGAAGGATCCGAGGAAGAGATTCCGTCATTCTTCATCTCTCCGATCTCGTCGTTTACGGGACGGAGTTTAGTGACCAAGGATTTGCGGGTAATAAAACGGACTCCTTCCAATTTCAAAGCTCCCTGACCTCCGGAAACTTTGAGATAAAACTTCTTATCGATCAGATATCTGTCTCGCACGGGAAAATTGAAATTCTCCAAAGCAGGAACGAATTGGAAGTATTCGTTATCAATAATTTTTTTCCTTTTATTCAGGAAGGGAAGCATCTGTTCGATTCTCTTATGAAAGTCCTTGATATCCTTGGTCAGACTCTCTATATCCTTAACCTGAGTCGGCTCATAGGGGAGAATTTTGATCTGACCATCCGCTTCAAAATCCTGGGCGAAAATATTCCAACCCATGGTAATTAGCAGAAGAATAAGTAAAAGTTGCTTCTTCATGAATCGAATCCGGAAGGTATCCTCCTTACTAATGTCGTCCATTCCGTCAAAAAGCCCGGATTTTTCCTAAAAATTCGTTGAATTCCGGCCGGTTTCTACGAAAAGGGAAGGGAAGATCATGGAAATCAGCATTAGAAAATCCGGCGATACAAACATAGTAAGCCTTTCCGGGAGCCTGGACATTTATACGTCCATCGATCTCAAGAATTTCTTCGAACAGAATATCGATCGAAACAATAATAACGTAGTCATCAATCTGGAAAAACTGAATTACATCGATTCTTCCGGTATCGGTATGCTCATCAAGCAGTTGAATTATGTCCAAGAATTGAACGGCAAATTCTTCATAGCGAATATGAAAGCGGCCATCGAAAAAGTTTTCAAAGTAGCCGGTCTCACTTCCTATTTTCAAACTCTCTCGGAAACGGAGTTCTCCAGCCAGTTCCCTTAATTTTCTTAACCGAATTCCGGGGGCGTGTAAGAAAGAAAAACGTCCCAAATTCCCCAGAACCTTCCCTTTTCTCCGGCAATCGGAACCAATTTCAGAAGCAACCGTCCGTCAGCAAGTTCGGAGGGATCCACTTCTATAAAGACGGGAGGAGTTCCCGAATACAAAGCCTTTGTATATAAACCGGAATCGGGAAAACGCACGATCCTCTTCTCTTTCCCATTGGCATAGATTCTAAGTTCCCTCGCAGGCAAACGAGCTGCGTACTCCGTTCTTTCGAAAAGAGTCAGGTCGAAATAGACGTAAATGGTGTCCTTCCGATCCGGATCCGCGATTAGTAGGACTTCCAAACCTTGCTCGGGGACCATTCTACATTGGTTATCGAAGAGCCTTCCCGTTCCGGATCCCGGAGCCGGGTCCTTTCTGTCCGGAGCCAATTTCAAACCGTTATGCAGTCCCCAAACGGAGAGCTCCGGAAAAGTCTTATAATCCTCGGAGATATAGGATTCTCCTCCCATAGGTTTGGCGAAATTCTCGAAATTTTTCGTTTTCCGATTTTCCTCTCCGGAAAGACCCTGGCCCGCAGTGGCCGGAATCAGGAATAAGAGTATTGCAAAACGGAGCCAGTTCATCTTTTTAGAATATCGACTGCCCTGCGGAGGGAAACTTGAAAATTCTTAGAAGTCTGGAGAACCTAAAGACGGATTTGAACACCCCTACGGTGGTGACTCTGGGTAATTTCGACGGAATTCATTTGGGGCACCAGGCCCTCTTGGAAAGAACCAAGGAAATCTCCCTCGAAAAAGGCGTTCCTTCTTGTGTGGTCACCTATTACCCGAACCCCGCCTTAGTTTTAGGTAAAGACAAGGACTCCGGCGGAATCACGACTCAATCGGATAAGGAAACGTTGATAGAATCCTACGGAATCGATTGGCTCATCGTAGTTCCATTCACTCTCGAATTCGCGCAAATAGAGGCGGAAGATTTCCTGAAAAACGTTCTAATCGACGGACTTGGCGCCAAGCATATTCTGATAGGCTTCAATCATTGCTTCGGAAAAGGAAGAAGAGGAGATTACGAACTTCTAAAGCGATACTCCTCGGAACTCGGATACGAATTGGAAAAATTGGATCCGGTCTTTCTGGGTAACACCAAACTTTCCAGCTCCCATGTTCGGTCCCTTTTGCGATCCGGAAAAGTCGAGGAAGTGGAGGAATGCCTAGGTAGGGAATTCTCCGTATCCGGTTCCGTGGTAGAAGGTCACAAACGCGGGAGAGCCATCGGTTTTCCCACGGCAAACGTCCGTCCATTACCCGAATTGATCCTACCGGGAATCGGAGTCTACGCTGGAAGAACGGAAATCGACGGCAAAACCTATCCGAGCATGATCAATATCGGAAACAATCCGACCTTCGGAGACAATGTCGTAAGTTTGGAAAGTCATATCTTCGATTTTTCGGGAGATATTTACGGAAAGACGGTTAGGATTTTATTCACAAGCAAGATCCGGGAAGAAATCAAATTCTCGGGAGTGGACGCTTTGGTTTCCCAATTGAAGGCGGACGAAGAAGTCTCCCGTAAGATTTTAGCCGAACGTTGACTTCTAAAATTACGCCCCTTCCCTACATCCGATTCCACCGAATAGAGGAGTGCCCCTTCTACCCAAAAGCACTCCCTCCAGATCTTCCGGCGGAGTATATATGAGTATATTCGTAAATAAAGATAAAGGAATATGATCCGCCCAATCCGGGATAGACTCGAAAAAGGGATCCCACAAAAGCTTCATATCGTCGTCCTCGGAACCCATTGAAACCGGTTGCCCGGATTCCGTTTCGAACCAGATCAACATCTGCTTTAAAACCGCGGATTTATTCAGGATCGCAATCCCGAGAGGGAACTCGAAGAAATACGTGTGCACGAAACGTCTAGTACAGGATTCGTTCGTACAGATGATTTCCTGGACTTCCTCCAAGAAGGCCGCCCAATCCCGGAGCCTTCCCCTGGATTTGGACCAAGGAGTCTTGTTATCTGCTCCGCATTCGGGGCAAGTACATACGGGGGTGAGGGTAACACCCTTGAGAGATAGAATGGGAGGCTCTTTAGGAATAAAAGCAACGGAGTTCTTGGTCAGATAGGGTGAGGTTTTTTCCGAATCTCCGAACAAATCCCCTGCTTCCATGGCGACTATCTCCGGCCGTAAGACATTACGTTAGCTGCGCCAGTATCTAAAACAATGTCGTCTAACGCAAACTATTTTCCCGGTCCGGCGAAGCGATTCGGATAGAATTTTCCGGACCCTGAAAATCTGGCTTTTTTAGCCCAGAAAAGCTCCGTCGCAATTTCATTCGGGATTGATTCCGTCGTCCAATTCGGTTACGATGCCTCGCAGCGTCGGGCCTATGAATTATTACCTTTTTCTCCCTATAAGCGCTTTAATCACAAATACTCTCTTAATTTCATACGTTTTCGCTAGAAGGTTCCGAAGCGCCGTAATCCGGGACTTCCTGAGATTCGCCCTATTCATAGATCTTTGGCTGCTTTCCTATATCCTTTACTGGAGCATGTTTCCTCCGGAATGGATGACTCCTATCTTCAAACTTTCCTGTTTTACCTGGCTTCCTACTGGCTTATTCTATTTGGAAACCGTTTACAGTTTTTTAAACATTCGTTCAAAAATCGTTCTCCCTTTTTTCCGATTCGCTGTCATCGGAACCATTCTGATCACCGCCTCTACAGATTGGATCATAAAAGGCTCCGTTCTATACGATTGGGGTTACGAACTGGATCCTGGAATTCTGTTCGTAGCGTTCAGCGGAGTAGTGGCCAGTGGTCCCGCAATTTGGGGTTTGGCCCTGCTATTAAAAGAAAGATTCCAAACCCGCCAGCGAAAGATCAGAAGTCAACTCGATCTCTGGATCTTGGGAACTGCCATCGCCTTGGGCATCAGTATTTATACCGAACTGTTCAATTTAGACGAACAGGGAAGATTCCTCTCCGTTCCGCTGACTCCGGTTGCGGTTACAATCCAATCCATCTTCACGCTCGTCGCAATCACTCGATACGGGTTTCTAAATATCAGTCTGGAAAGAATCGCGATCGAATTATTCCGGGATATACACGACGGAATCGTACTCACTAAGGAGAATGGGGAATTCTTCTTCGCGAACCAGGCCGCCATACAAATCTTGAACGGGGCCCCTTCCAAAGAAGGATTCTTCAAACCGGAAGAATACTTCGTCGGGTTCCGTCCGGAACAGGACCATTTTCCCAGGGATTATCAGTTATCCAATAAATCCGGCCAAACTTTCATCGAGCTTACATTATCCGACATTCGTATCTCCGACCAGGAATTCGGAACATTATATCTTCTGAGAGACGTAACGGAAAGAAAGGCGGCCCAGGAGAAAATCCACCAGCTCTATTCCCATATCGTAAACGATTTGGAAATCGCTAGAATCACCCAGGCATCCATTATTACCCAGAAATTTCCGGACAAAGGCGCCTATCGTATCCATTCCTTCTTCCAACCTATCGATAAGGTAGGGGGAGATATGCTCCGAGTCATAGACCATCCTTCGGGAAGAGTGGACATACTCTTTGCCGACGTTTCAGGACACGGAATCGCTTCGGCCATGGTGGGAGGTATGCTTTCCATCACCTTCCAAATCGTATCGGGCAAATTGCTTTCCCCGAAGGAAAGCCTTTCCGAAATCCACGAGATGCTTTCCAAGGTCGTACTCCACCATCATATTTCCGCCGTATTCGCGAGCTATTATCCGGACGAGAATCGAGTCCGATTCTCTTACGCGGGTCATCACCCCATCCTCGTTCTCAGAAAGGGCAAACTACTTCCTTTAGAAGGAGAAGGTAGAATCCTACTCGCAATCAAGGAGCTGCAACTGCAGGATTATTCTTTCGATTTACTCCCTGCAGATCGTCTGTTGTTTTATTCGGACGGTCTATACGAAGTGAAAAACGAAGTAGGGGAAATTCTAGGCTACGAAGAATTTTTGGAATGGTTAGGGCAAATGGCGGACAGGGACACAAGATCCCTTCTGGAAGCCGCCCAAAGAAAGGCCTTGGAATTCGGAAAAGGAAAACATAACGACGACCTTGCTATGCTGGCTCTGGAGATCGATTCCAAATGAATCCTTATTTAATCGTTCCGTTATCTGCTCTTTTCATTAATCTGTATTTATTTACGTACGTTCTCGCTCTGAAGGGAAGGCATAGGGTAGTTCATCTTTATCTATTGTATTCCGGAGATCTGAGCCTTTGGATATTGTCCATCATACTCTATTGGTCTTTTTTACCTCCTCATTGGATGATTTGGATTTTCAAAATCAGTTCGATTTCCTGGCTACTCTGCGGAACCCTTTTCCTGGAGTTCGTATTCGCATTTCTATCCAAAAATCCGAATATAGCCCTGTATCTTTTGAGAGGACTCTCTCTGGCGGTGTTTCCGATCACACTTACCACGGATTGGATCATCCGAGGAGTGGAAAGAAAATACTGGGGAGACATTCTCCTCCCCGGACCGTTATATTCTTATAGCCTGAACGTTCTAATTGTGGCCCCCGCAATATACGCCGTCTTTCTTCTGATTTACGAATCCAGAAAAGAAGAATCCGGATTTAGAAAACAATGCTATCTGCTCGCCTTCGGAACCTTGCTTACTTCGATACTCGGTTTCTTAACCACCGTTTTGCCCAGGCTTCCGAGAGGAGACTTAAGTTATCCTCCTTTGAGCGGTAGCGCCAGCGTGATACAATCCATCTGTATCTTCATCGCGATCGCGAAATACGGATTTTTGGAAATCCGACTGGAGAAGATCGCTTTGCAACTTTATTCTAAATTGAGAGAGGGTGTTCTTCTTCTTTCCACCTCCGACGATCTACTCTATTGGAATGAGAGCGCGAGAGAGATGCTCGGATTTTCCAAAGACTCCCCCTCTCCCGAGAAATTGAATCTTGCCAATTACCTGGAAGGATTCACCAAAAAGGCGTTCTCCAGAATGGATTTTAAAAGGAAGAAAGAAATCCAAAGGGAGACGGAACCGGAAGACGAGTATTCTCTGCCTAGGTCAAACTCACTCTATCTCGAAGTCTCGAAATCGGAGATCCCTATTTCCGGAAGGGATGTCGGGAAAGTCTACGTTCTGAGAGATATCACGGAAAAGAAGGAAGCCTCGGAGAGAATCAATATGCTCTATTCCAGAGTAATCCGGGACTTGGATATCGCGAGAGAAGTACAGGATACAATCACCACTCGTGAGTTTCCCATCTCCGATAAATTCAAAATCTTTTCCTATTTCCGGCCTTATGATCGAGTAGGAGGGGATATCTTAAATTGCGTGGAAGGAACCGACGGAAGCCTGGAAATCCTTTTCGCGGACGTTTCAGGACACGGAATCTCCTCGGCAATGGTGGCCGCCATGGCGTCCATCGCATTCAGTGTCGTCTCCCGCAAAGGAAGTAAACCGAAAGAGGGACTATTATTCACGAACGACTTGCTGTCTTCCGTAGTAACCCAGCACTTCATATCCGCCGTATACCTAAGATACGAACCGAACACAAGAATATTAGAATATAGCTATGGAGGACATCATGCCGGATTGCTTCTTAGGGGCGGACAAACCCTGGAATTGGAGGGAAAAGGAGGAGTCCTTCTCGCTGTAGGAACTCCTATCTTGGAGGAATTCCGAACGGAATTGAAACCGGGAGATCGATTGCTCTTATACTCGGACGGATTATTCGAAGTAAGAGGATCCAAAGGGATTCCTATGGGTAACTCAACCCTAATAGAAGCGGTAAAAAAGCTATCCTACCAGGACTCGAACGCGCTTATCCGCTCCCTAGTATCCTATTCGGAATCCTATGGAGACGGAGTCATGACGGACGACTTAACTTTATTCTGCTTGGAAGTTACCGGATAAAATCAGACCTGGATCGAATCCGCCTGTTCTTTCACCTTAGCGAGAAAAGGGAGCAGCTCGTCCAGAGCCCCCGGAATCTCGTATTCGATGATGTCTCCTGCACGAATGATATCCTTTTCCTCCAGGGCCAATGCCACGGAAGCCAAAGTATCGTTCAATTCGTTTGTCTTTTCCTCAAAACTCTTGCCTTCGATTTGGATCTTGGAAAAGTCCATACCGGGCAATTTTTGTCGCAGCGTAATGAACGAAGTGAGTAATACGTTGATCTGGGAAACGGATTGCGTCAAAAGATGAGTCGCAACTTCGTCCTTTCCGGATTGATAGCTTTCGTTGACTTTGACGAAACTTTCTTTGAGCGCGGGTACCGCTTTGATGAATGTATCCAGAATTTCGCGCAGGGTGGGAAGTTCCAAATCGAGTACCGAAGCTCTAGCGACCAAATCCATGATGAACAATTTCAAGTCTCGCAAATGTTCTAAGAATTCCTCGATCGCCGCCGTTCCTTCCAGCTTTGATGCGCGAGCATTCAATTCCGCAAGAATATCCTGTACGGTGTTTCCCGTTCCCATTGGCTTGATCTGATCGTATTTCAATTTAAGAAGCTTGCCGGCGGATTGCAAAAGGCTTTCGATCCAACCGAAACCATCCACGAGTTCCTTGGATTCCTTTTCAGTCAAACTATCGCGACCCAAAAGAGTATTCCCGACTTTATCCACATAGGCGTCCAATTCGTTCAAAGAGCTGATAAGAATATCCAACTCTTCTCCTACGAAAAACTCCATCTTTGCGGTTTCGGAGATAGAGGAACCTCGCATTTTTCCGGCCTGGAATTCTTCACCGTCGACTAGGCAGGAAAGAAGGAACTTGCCGTTCACTTCCACCCAACGACCTACCGCATCAAAGACCTCGCCCAAATTCTTCTCGTTCTCGATGACGCTCTCTAATTTCTGATCGTTTACGAATATTTCCACGGTGATTCCTCCGTTTAACCTTATGATTCCTTACTTGTCGTCGCCTTGGCCCCTACTGAGATTATTGTTCAGATAGGATCCTACGGCCTTGTTCTTACCCACTCCCTGCTCCATATACAGAAACTTTTCCTTCAGCTTCTTTTCGTAGCTCATGAGATGGGATTCAAAATTCTTAATTTTCTTATTATTATCCGAAACCTGTTCTTCCAGAAGTTTGATCTTGCTTGTGACCAAACCTCCGGCGAATTGGGTGTACGGCTTCAGATGCTCCACCAGATTCACACCGACGCCAATATCCATTCTAGCGTCCGAATTCGTATCCTGGGCGAACAAATGCCGGACCGCGTCCGGATTTTCCGCGAGCTTTCTGGAAAGCTTTGCCTCGTCTAGGGTCAAAAATCCGTCTTGGATATCCGCCCATTTACTTCCCACATCCCCTGTGGAAACTCCTATGTCGGCCAGGGTACGAATTTCCGACGTACCCAATGCGGGGAACGAAGACGTGGTTACGGTTTTCATACCCGCAACCAATCGTACCACGGAATTTTCTCCCGCAAGCACTCCTGTCTTGGTTTTGCCTTCCCAAAAGGACCTGCTGATATCCGGATCGTCCAATTTCGAGTCGGTCATATTACCGTCCCGATTTACGGCCGTGGCATTCTTGGAATATTTTAGAACATTATTATATGCTTCGATGAATTCTTTGATCATACGGATTCCTTTCGCGGAATCCACCTTGATATCCACCGTGACAGGTCCTTCGCTTTTCTTATTCAGATTCAGAAGTACCCCATCGAGTACGTCCGTCAACCCATCGTTCTTGGGTCTCTTGACTTCGATCCCGTCCACGGTAAACGTTGCGTCCTTCGCCTCCGCGATCGTCTTTGCGGGCTTGGCTCCGTTGAATTCGGAAGGAAGGACGAAACGGAAACCCGAGAATTCCTTCTCCTTTCCGGTTTGGTTGACCACGATCACCTTATGGATCTTCTTTCCTTCCATCGCGGATTTGAAAGTAATGCGGATCTTTCCTTCCTTATGGTATGCCGTATCCAGAAGCACTTTATCTTGCTCGTCCTGGTCGTAGACCACTCCTAAGGAAATCGTCTCCCCTTCTTCCAAAGGCTCGGAGAGAATGGCTTCTATTCTCGCCCCCTTCTTTCCTTCCTTTGCATCCACATGAAATTGGAAAGCCTGCTTGGGTCCTAGTTTTACCTTGGAAGGTTCCTTCTTCGCTGCGTCGCCTGGAATAAACGTAGGTTTGGCATCCGCGCTCATTCCGTATTTATCCGGTTGAAAAGCGTTGGTCTGTCCCGGTTCCCAAGGTAGAGAGAAGGACTGGGGAGGATCCTGGGGCAGCATTCCTCCCACAAGAGCGGCTGCCTTTAAGACTCCGTTCGTATCGTCGAACTTGAGTTGGTTGTCCAATCCGGATTGGGAAGCGGCTAACGTTAAAACGGATTTATCCTGATCCACTTTCACTAGAGTGGGTTGAACGATCCCCGCAGCGGCGGTACGAATGGTGAGAAATAAATCCCGGACAGTTCCACCCTGAAATTCGATCTCTTTCTCGTTGTCTCCGGAAAAAATCTTGAAGTTACCTGCTGGAATCTTTCTCTCGTTATCGATAGGATCTCCCGAGATTTGATGGAATGTGGCAAGTTCCTTCACTTCTATCTTTCTCTTTCCGCTGGACGCGGAGCGAGCCGCGTCTCCGGTGATCACTCCTTCGGGATCGGAAACGATGGACTTAGTGGCGAAAGGAGCCGTAAATGATATGATTTCTCTGGTTTTATTTTGGAGGTCCGTGGTCAGAGTCTTGAGGTCGTTCCAGGCTTTGACCTGCGCTTCGTTGTACCCGTTTTGCTGCTCCAATCTACGGATGGGCTTGGCTTCGAGTTCTACGAGCTTCTTTACGATCTGATTGGTGTCCTGACCGGAGCTAAGTCCCGGAATGGAAAACGCGGGCATAGTCCCCTCCTGTTATTTGCATCGACCAATTCTCAAAAAGTATAAGTATTTCGATGAAAAAAAGCTCGCGTAAGTCGGCTTCAATCCCTCATTTGTTCGATTGATTTATGGTCCGTTTCCGCTTAAAAATCCTCCCCTTTCTCCTAATAACCCTGTTTTTCGGCCTATCCTTCTTATCCTGTGCGGACTCCACTAAGCGACATTTTCCCACCGCAAAGAACGGACTCCTAGACCTGAGAGATTGGGATTTCCAGAACGATGGAATTACGGAACTAAACGGAGAATGGCTCTTCTATTGGATGGAATTCGTTCCTACGGAAAAATTTTGGCAGGAAGAGCCTCCGACGCCTACCGGACTTATTTCCGTGCCCGGAGTTTGGAACGGCTACGATCTGGACGGAAAACCCTTAGGCGCGATCGGCTATGCAACATATAGTCTGACGTTACTCTTGCCGGAAAACGCTCCCGATTTGGCCATCCAGATAGAGGACGGGCAAGGATCCGCCTATGAAGTATATTGGAACGGAAAGAAGATCGCAAGAAACGGGATCGTAGGCACCTCGGAGGCGGACGAACGCCAGGAATATCTCCCTCAAACTTCCACCGTCTCCCGCGGCGAGGAAGTACAGGTAGTAGTACATATCTCCAATCATGTTCATAGGAACGGCGGATTTCAAATGCCTATACTCTTGGGTGATTCAACCAAGATCTTTGGCAAAAGGGACAGATCCAGGTTAGCAAGTTCCTTTCTTGCAGGAGCCTTGTTCATTATGGGCTTGTATCATATGGGGCTTTTCCTCTTCCGTAGGAAAGATCAGGAGATACTCTGGTTTTCTTTGATCTGTCTTACGATCACCATGCGAGTCTTACTCAGTGGAGAAAGATTCTTAGGAGAAAGTTTTCGTTTCATTCCTTGGATCATTTTCATTAAGGCGGAGTACTTGGCCTTTTATTTGGGAGTACCTATCATGTCTCTCTTCTTCCGCAGATTATTTCCGGACGATTTCCACAAGTACGCATTGATCGCAATCCTATCTTTGTCATTGCCCATGTGCCTGTCCGTATTGGTACTGCCCCCTTCTCTCTTCTCCCATACCCTCCCTTACTACCAGGCACTGATTGTAGGGGGCGGATTGTTCTCGATCCTCGTTCTAATCCGGGCCTCCTTTAGAAAAAAGGACGGAGCAAGACTAATGCTATTAGGACTGGTGCTATTCTTCGCATCCGTAGTTAACGACTTCTTATTCTACTTGTTCCATGTCGGCCCGGGATATCTGACACCGGCAGGCCTATTCCTACTAACGTTTGCACAAGCGGCTATGCTTGGAAGAAGAATCGCAAGAGCCTTCAATACCAGCGAAGAATTATCCGCTCATTTGGAAAGAAAGGTCATCGAGAGAACCAAAGAATTGGCGGAAGAGAGAGATCGCACGATAGAAGCCAGAAATGAAGCCGAAGTACAAAGAGCAAAAAGCGATCGATTGCTACTGAACATTCTACCTAAAACGGTCGCGGAAGAACTGAAGGAAAAGGGAACCGTCTCCCCCGTTTACTACGACTCTGCGACTATCCTTTTCACCGACTTCGTAGGATTCACTAAGACCGCGGAAGAAATGCTACCGGCGACCTTGGTGGAGAATCTACACGCTTGTTTTTCGAAATTCGACTCGGTAGTTTCCAAACAAGGATTGGAAAAATTAAAGACGATCGGAGACTCATACATGTGTGCGGGAGGGATCCCGAGTTCGAACAATTCTCATGCGATCGATAGCTGTTTGGCGGGTCTAGAATTTCAGAATTTTATGAAGCAAATTGCGGAGAATAAGGCCGCCCAAAATCTTCCTTTTTGGGAATTAAGGGTCGGTATACATACCGGTCCGGTCACCTCGGGCGTCATCGGCTCGGATAAATTCGCCTACGATGTCTGGGGAGACGCGGTGAATACCGCTAGTCGAATGGAATCCTCCGGCAAGTCAGGCTATGTGAATATCTCCGGCGCGACTTATGAAATAGTAAAAGATTTCTTCGTTTGCGAACACCGGGGAAAAATCCAGGCGAAAGGCAAAGGAGAGATCGACATGTATTTCGTATTATCGATCCAACCTTCGCTTTCTTTGAACGGAGAAGGTAAATTGCCGAACGAAAAATTCGAATCCATGAAAGGCTCTCTAAGCGGAAAATAATACGGAAAAAAATTTTTCGAATTCGTAAGTTACTTTAAACTGCCTGAATGGAAGCGGCCTTCATCTTCAAGCGAGCGCGTAGGCCTTCCGTATAAGCCAGGCTGTCCAGATTGTATTCTTCCACATGAGAAAGTCGCTCGGATCGTAATTCCTCCGGAATTCTTTGAGTGGATCGATAAAAGAGCATGCCCGAAAGCAGTCTTGCCGTCGCCCAAACGATCTCGTCGGCCGCTTCTTCCCTATCTTCCGAACCGGGAAGTTCCTTATAAAGATTCACGATCTCCTGGTAACCTTCCCAAACCTCGGAAAGTACGCGCGTCTCTTCCGTCGGAAAATGAGCCCATTCATGCTCGATATATTCTCTCAGGAAACCGTGACCGCTCATACCGGTGCTAATTCCTCCGATACTCGCATTGACTTGGATCTGAGAAGTTCCGTCGTAAATCGTAGTAATTCTCGAATCCCTATAGATTCGGGATACGTCGTAATCTTCGGTAAACCCGGCTCCTCCGTGTACCTGCACTGCGTCTCCTGCGATTTTCACGCAAGTTTCCGAACAATAGAATTTGGAAATAGGAGTCAAGATACCGGCTAACTTTTCCCAATATTTCAGCACCACATCGGATTTGAGATCTCTTTCCGTAGCTCCTTTTTGCTGTAGATGCTCTCCACGGAAATAATATAGATCCATGGTTTTTGCACCCTCTAACATGAGACAACGCATTGCCATGGTTTCTCTTTCCATTCTGCGTAATATCTTTCTGACGGCAGGAATCGTTCCTATCGGTTTTCCGAATTGTATCCGTTCCGAAGCGTATTTCTTGGCTTCGCTTAACGCGGCTTGAGCGATACCCACTCCTTGTTGGGAGATCCCCATTCTCGCGCCGTTCAACATTCCCATAGTGTGTCTTATGAGACCGTGACCTTCTTCTCCGATGAGAATGCCCGGAGTATTTTCCAAAACCACTTCGCAGGTAGGGGAACAATGAAGTCCCATCTTTTTTTCGATCCCTGCAATCTGAATGTCCTTGGATTGAACCAGAAAGAAAGAAAGTCCTCTCGCTCCGCTACCCGGATTTCCCGTCCTAGCCAAAAGCAGTAGAATGGCCGGAATCTCTCCCGTACCGCATCCTTGCGTGATGAATCTTTTCGTTCCGTTCAGAAGATACGTATTTCCTTCCTTGTGGACGGCCCGGGTGCGAAGCCCCGGTAGATCGGAACCGTGGTCCGGTTCGGTAAGTCCCATGGCGCAGGCGAATTCTCCCGCCGCCAATCTTGGGAGCCACTCGTCTTTCAGTTGTTCGCTTCCGTTCCTTTCCACAATCTCTGCCAGGTTCACGCATCCGATCGCGATACATACGGAGGCGTCCACTCTATATAAGATTTCACTAAAGAAGGCGCGAACGGACCAAGGAACTCCCAGTCCGCCGTATTTGCGCGAAAAACCGGTGGGCTGTAATCCCGCATCCCTTGCCTTACGCACGATCTCCAATAATTTTTCGGGGAAGACGACTTTCCCGTTCTCGAATTTAACTCCGACCCGATCCAGTTCCGCCACGTAAGGGGCGATTTCCTTGCCCGCAAATTCTCCCACCGACTCCAATAGAGTCTTGTAATATTCTTTGGCCTCGTCGTAGGAAGAGGGCGCTGTGGAGAATCTTTCGTCCCCCGCCCTATACTTGGCCGCATCCGTGAATCCGTTTTCGTACGAATCTATGATTTCCTTCCAAGGAATGATATGCTCGAAATGGAGCTGTAAATCGGGGACATCGCTGAAATAATTATTCTGAAGCATGAGGAACCTATAAGAGCTTTTAGTATCTTGTTTCCGAGGAAAAGGTCAATCCGTTTTCCACGGGAGCTCTTATGGCGAACGATCGTTAGTTTGAAGCTCCAACGGCTATGAATGAGGTCATCAGAAGCAAAAGATTAAACCTTTATTATATAAGACTCAATTCCGGCTGCAACAAGTGCGAACCGCGTCCATTAATTTGGTCAAGTCCCAGGGTTTGGAAATCACCGCGTAGGTTCCCGCTTCCCGTTTAACTCTGTCCGCAGCGGCTTGGTCCACATGGCCTGTGATAAGAATGGATTGTATATGAGGATATTTTCTATGAACTTGGATTAGGAATTCGTCGCCTTTAATTCCGGGCATCAACCAATCGGAGAGAATCAATATTACGTTCACTCCCGCCTCGGCGAGTTCGTCTATGACTTCCATTCCTTCTTCCGCATTCAGGGCGGTCTCGTATTTGAATTCCTCTCCGAATTGTTTTCGGAGCTCCTGTTGCAAAGTGATCAGAATGATCGCCTCATCATCCACGCAGAGAATGGCTTTCCGAGTAGTTTCTACTTTAGGCATACTTTCCTCTCTAAACCGAATCGGCCTCTTTTAACCAAACGCTGAATTTGGTTCTACCCGGCGCCGTCTCGAATTCGATTTTTCCCCCCATTCTTTCGACGATTTTCTTGCAAATATCCAGGCCCAATCCGATTCCCTCTCCGTGTTTTTTTGTGGTAAAGAAAGGATCGAAAATTCTTTCCTGAATCTCCGATGGGATCCCTGATCCGGAATCCGTAACGGATGCAATGACCCAACCGTCCTTCTTTTTAGTTTCGATTTCCAACTTTCCCTTATAATTCATGGCCTGGAGACCGTTGTTGATGAGGTTGATCCACACCTGATTCAATCGATCTGTATCCCCCATACAGCGACTTCCTTCGGCGTATTTCTTTACGACTTCGACACCGTATTTTATTTTTCCGTGATATAAGGTCAATATGGTATCGATTTCCATACAAACATCCACAGGAACCAGAACCTCCTCCGAAACGTTGTCGTTGGAGTGGAGATAATTCTTAAGCGCATCCACAACATAAGACGCCTTACCTGTAGCGATCAAAATGATCTGACTGAATCTCAACAAAGAAGCGAAAGACGCCACCGCTTTCAGTATCTCGTAGGAATTTTCCGATTTCAACAATTCTATGGACTTATCCCCTATCTTATAAAGACCGGAGTCCAAAATGATATTCGCGACGTTCTCGTAATTCTCGATACCGTTATCTTTCAGTTTTGCCGCCAACTCCTTCTTGAAAGCCCGACTCGGGAGAATTTCATCCTCCGAAACACCGTTCAGACTCTCTTCCATCAGAATCCGAAAAACATCGCTTTCTTCCCGAGTCAGTCCCGAGAGAAAACCGGGAATTCTTCTCATTTCGTTCGTGAGTACGTCCATGATCGCTCGATTGGAAGATGCGATGGCCCCGAGGGGAGTATTCAATTCATGCGTCATTCCGGCCGCCAACTGTCCCAAGGCCGCGAGTTTTTCGGAAAGGAGCAATTGGTTCTGAGTCTCCCTTAATTCCTTCATGATCCTTTCCAGATTCAATACCGCTTCGACCAGATCCTGGTTGGACTTCTTCAGTTCCTCCGTTCTTTCCTCGATTCTTCTCTCCAAATTTGCATTCAAATCCAGAATCGTTTCTTCCGCGCGCTTACTCTTAGTGATATCGTATGTGATCCCGAATATTTCGCTGGGACTCCCGTTGGAATCCCTTCGAAAGATGGATTCGCGCGATTCGAGCCAACGCCAATCTCCGTCGGCATGCATCATCCTAAATTGGTTTTCGATCAGATCCCGATCGCTCGCCTGTAGATACTTGGGAAAAATTTCATTCTTATATCTTTCGAAATCCTCCGGATCCATCAGAGTTGCGACCATATTCTGCCCGAAACTCTGGATCTTTTCCAAAGGATATCCCAATAGCCTTTCCGTTCCGTAATTTACGTAAGCAACTTCCTGCTTATCTATATTAAAAATATACAATAAACCTGGGACGATATCCAGGATGGACTCGATGAATCGATTTCTATCCAGCAGTTTTTCCTCTACGCCCTTTCTTTCTGTGATATCGATCATCACTCCTCGCAACCATTTCGGCTTTCCTTTTTCCGAGATGACCTTGACGATATCCCTAATCCAAAGAAAGTCTCCGTTCTTCTTCAGAAACCGGTATTCGAAATCGTAAGAATCGCTAGTTCTCATGGATTCGGTATAGATACGCAAGGCGCTATCCTTATCCTCCGGATGGATATGCCTTTCCCAAAATCTAGGCTGGGACCATTCTTCCATCGAATAGCCGAACATATCTACGGCCTGTCTACTGACGAAGGTAAAACCGAAACTATCCGCATCCGCTTCCCAAACGATTCCGGGAGTAGTGTCCACCAAATCCCTGAATTGATCCTCTCTCTCCTGGATCCTGCGAAACGATTCCTGTAATTGCTCGGCCATATGATTGAAAGAAGTAGAAAGAGAATTGAGCTCCTGGAGCTTAGTCTTAGGAGTTCTTTGGCTTAGGTCGCCGACTGCGATTGAGGAGCTAGCTTCCGCGATTTTCTGAACAGGCTTGGTTACGATCCCAGCGATCAATGCGGCGATGAGAAGCGAAAGCACCAAGGAGGCCGCGAATACCATTGCGGACTGGCTGTTTCCTTCTCGGATTCCGGAAAGATAGAAGGAAGAAGGGATAACGGTGACGAGAATCCAACCTACCTTTCCGTTCGGATCTTTGTAAGGACTCGCATGAGCCAACCATCTCTCCCTGGACAGGGGCTTAGCGGTAACTAAATCGAAATCGAACACGAAAGATGCATTCAAATTCTTTAAATTATATCCGTTTGAACTTAGATAAGTCGACGCCGCCTTTACTACGGAGTCCTCGCTTTCCTCCCCCTTTAAACTCGGATCGCCCGACTTTTTTTCTTCCTTGGAGGAAGCCACAAGAACTCCCTCCTTGTTCAAAAGGAAGGATCTCCCTGCGGAGGAAATCACGGTCTTTTGCAGAAGTTTATGGATACTATCGATTCTTCCCCTTTCGTCGTTCGGATTCTTCTCCAGATACTCGTCGAGAAGGAGGCCGATATTCTCTGATGCTTTTTGATGGAGTCTACCCGCAAGTTCCTCGGCCGCATTTTCCGAACTCCTCAGGGTTACGAAAGCGGTGGCACCCACCATTAGTAGAATCAAAATGATGAAAGGCGCCGCGATAAAAATACGGATCGGAAGTCCATCCAAGGAGGACGGAGCCTCTTTGGAGTTCGCTTCGGATTCCGATCTAAACCAATATTTCTTGGCGACCGGAAAGACAGCAAGCATGGCAAAAGGAGCGAAACCCCAGGTTACCGCGGTGGTAAAGAATAGAGCAGGAGTAATATTTCTATACGATATTTCGGATGTGAACTGAGGGGAACAAACGTATCCCCATAGAATCGGCTCCAAAGTCATAAAGACTATAACGAAGATCGCATAACCTCCCCAAGTCCTAAGCCTTCTAAAATCCGGATTCTTACCTATCAATTCGTAGGAGATCCAAAAGCAGGAAGGATTAATAAAATAGGCCAATCCCCAATCCAATAGGAATTCCGGAGGCACACCTTCGATCAAATCGGAGACTCCGTAGGCGAAAGGAACCGCGAGTAAAGCGGGATAGCCGAAGATCAGAATGCAGATAAAAACGGATAAATCCTTGAGGGACTCGAAGGTCTGGGCTCCGGGAACGAGAACGAAAAACGACCCTATATAACCGGTAATTAAGATCAGTATGAAAGTAATAGGAACGCTTAATAATGCCTTAGCGTCCCAAACCTGGGGGATCCGCGTTAAACTCCATTTACCCTGGGACCGGAAAGTGAATCTGCCATAGGCGAATGCGGTCAAAAACAATCCGAGAATATATCCGAAACGTCCCCAAACTTCCAATAAGGGAAGAGGAATCGAAGCGAAAATGGATTCGACCCATTTGACGATCGCGATCATGCATTCTTCTCCATGCAGATCCGAAACTTTGTAATCTTCTTCCTACAAAGTCAATCAGGTTTGGAAATGATTTTGAGATAATAGCTCTTCGTAATTGCTCAACGTCTCTCTTAAGGGAGCTAAAATCAGGCGTTTTTAGAACGAATGTGAGTATGATTATGCAGGTGCTTATCGCAGTATTCCTGATCTTCGCAATCCACACAATATCTGAATTCCGCCTGAGGATCGGTAACTTCCGTCGCTCCGCAGATATAGCATTTGTGAATAGCGAAAACTTCCCTTTGCTTCGCAACCCAAGCGGTTCCTCTTTTCTTTCTAGTCAAAGAATCGAAGAGGCTTTTTCCGAAGAATAAGATCAAATTCGCATAACTGAAATATAAACCTAATAAAGGGAGATAAGAACCCGTTAGACGAGCCTGTCCGTATGCGGAACCGACAACGTAAACCGCCACTACGACTCCGATCCATTTCATTTTGATCGGGATGATGAAGATCTCCGATTCCGGAATCAGGATCGCGATCCCTATGATCATGCAAATATAAATCGATCTAGTTTCTACGAATAACGGATAATATACCGAAAGGACCCCACCTATCGTAACGTGAAAAATCGCGGACCAAAGATATAGATTGAAACGGGGAGATTCCAAAAGATTTTCCAGAAGCCTGCCCACTACGAGAAGAACATAAGAATGGATTCCCAAAGAAAACCAAACCCAAAAACCGTTTCCGACCGCCTCGCTCGGAGAAAGAAAACGGAAGGCATAAAGAGCAACGCTCCACCATTTTCCTTCGGCGATAGTAGCGGGGGTTAGAATACCGAAACTCGGATTGATAAGTAAAGAGTAGGAAGTAACGAGAGCAGTGGCTCCGGCAAAATAACCGGCTGCGTTTTCCAAATAAAACTGATTTAGAAATCTAACGATAGAACGTTTCAATAGTAATGCCTTTAAAAGAAAATCGCTTCCGAAGAACGAGCCTTGCGGAAGCGTAGGAAAGAATCTCTCACCTTATTTGACGGAAACGGGCTCTAAAAAGCCGCCGAAAACATAGCCGTCCTTCTTCTTCCAACGGACTTTGACCCATCGTCCTCGCTTTCCGTCTTGGATCTCGATTTCACCCACTTCTC
The DNA here is from genome assembly GCF_000306115.2 of Leptospira wolffii serovar Khorat str. Khorat-H2. NCBI lineage: Bacteria > Pseudomonadati > Spirochaetota > Leptospiria > Leptospirales > Leptospiraceae > Leptospira > Leptospira wolffii. The sequence goes on along the minus strand of NZ_AKWX02000023.1, from coordinate 60,078 downwards.
CGAAGGTTTCCACCGCGTCTCCATCGGTGACTAAATCGATTTTCTTAGCGTCTATACTTGGAGCGATTCTAAGACGCAATCCGCCCCCGGCTTGAACCCGCATAACCTTCTCGATCTTACGAGGTTCCTTCACTTCGGTGGAGGAACAATTCCAGAAAAACAAAACGGCAAATAATAGGGAAATGCAAACGGACCTTTTCAAGATAATAACCTCCACTGTAATCCTATTCTTTTCCCTTTGGATAAAAGGGATTCCAAGGAATATCCGTTACACCGTAATCCAAACCAGACTGCAGAAGCGCCGTAGAGATCTGGCTGCGATGGTGTGTTTGATGGTTGAAGAAATGAGTCAATACCAGCCAAAGCGGTAAGGTGATCTCCCGCTTGTATAAGTAGCTGTAAAATTTTAGATCTTCCGCCAACCATTCTTTTGTAATGTTTTGAACCCAAGCTAAAATCGTCGAATCCAATTCTTTGCGTAAAACGCGCAGCTCGTCCAAACCGGAGAATTGCATCTCTTGGAAATCCGTCTTTTGGATGGGACGATAATGAAATCTATCCAACCAGGCAAGATCCATTAAGAGAATATGATTCCATGTCTTTGCCATCGACTGAAAAAAGAGTCCTTTGTCCGCTTCGAACTCGCCGGGCATTAGTTTAGAGGAAACTTCCAAAAGAGAGTCGTTTTGCCAGCGATTGTATTCCGCCATGGCTGTACAATATTCGGGATCAACCATACGGATAGTACGATCCCTATCGCCGAAATCCCAGTCAATCGAGAAAACTATTCGGAAAGAATATGGGAACCTAGGGACCTTCCTACAGGTCGAACTTACATGATTTCGAGAGCGATCATAAGTTCCGCTTTACTATGCTTTTCGCTCACCTTCGGATTCGGCGAAACCGGATTCGTATCTTACCGAGATCCGCAAATCCAGAAATCGGTTCGAATCTCCAAAATCGAAATCGGAAAAGTCGTCGATTCGGAAATCGACTTATTTAAAAATCCGGAAAAAGAAAACGAGGGAATTCCTAAATTCTCCCCGATAGATGCAAGCGACGTTCGAACCGAAAAGCCGAATAAAGTTCGACCCGAATTACTTTTAACACTTTCGGAAATATTCTTACCCGCATTTCACTCCCCCCTAAAAGATGTAAGACTCCTGATTTAGATCGAATTCCGGTTTCTAATCGCATTTCGATTTCATAATTTAGGAGAATATTATGCGCAACGTATTTGCATATCTGGCCGCCGCGTCCGTCGTTTCCGTCGCAGCGCCTACAGCACCCGAAAATTCCGAACTCAAACTCTTCCGACGCCTGGCGGTATTTCACGAACAATTATTATCCAGCGGAGAAAGAAGAACCAATCCGAGAGGGATCGCAGATTCGGTCCGGCGAGCCAAGGAACAGAACGAAGAGTTCCGAACATCCTATGCGAGGGCTCTCACTTTTGCCGAACTTTTGGAAAAGGCGAACTCCAGAGGAGAACAAGAATTTCTTTATGCGGAACTCTGTGCCTCCGTCCAGAGTCTTGCCCCCAAATTTCTACTCCATGCCTTTTACTGCCCCCAGACTAAAAGGGTTTGGATAGGACAAGGAGAAGAGATCCAAAACCCTTACGTCTCCTCAGAAAGGAATAACGGTGTTCGCTTGAGTTGACCCAAAGGGAGGGGATAGAATATTTCGCTCCCCTCCTTTTTACAAGTTTTCGGAAATCCCGAAACTCGAACCTTAGATAGTTTTCCGCAAACTTTCCCCGATTCTTAGCCGGAAAAAGAGACTCCGAAAGCCGACTTGACTCTCCACCCATCGATTTTAAACAAAGAAGAAAGAGAAGGAAAGACCCGTGGCCCAAAAGACTAAAACCACAGCCGAGCCAATCGAGACGAATCAGGGCGGAAACGGAACAAAAGGACCCATCCATATCGGCAATCCGGATATTTTCTTCGATCGGGAATTATCCTGGATCGATTTCAATAAGCGCGTATTGGAGGAAGCGAACGACCCCGAAAATCCGCTATTGGAAAGATTAAAATTCCTTTGTATCACCGAATCGAACCTGGACGAGTTTTACATGGTGAGAGTGGCGGGCGTAAAGAATATGCTCGAAGAGGGAAACGACGAAAAAAGTCTGAACGGCCAGAGAGCCTCCGAAATTCTCACCGAACTATCCAAGAAAGTGCAAGCTTTCGTTAAGGTCCAATACAACACTCTTTCCGTTACGATGGACCAGATGAGGGAAAACGGAATCGAACTCGTGCTGGATCCGAAAGAACTAAGCGCGAACGAAATTGAAGACATCGTACGTTATTATAAGGAAGACGTCTCTCCGATTTTGACTCCGTTATCGATCGATCCTTCCCACCCCTTTCCTCATATACTTAATAAATCCTTAAATTTAGCGATCGTTCTTACAGCAGACGACGAAAAGACGGGTCTCAAGAAGGATCTATTCGCGGTCGTGCAGGTGCCTTCCGTTCTCCCGCGATTCTTCCAACTGAAAGGAGAAGGGAAAGTAAGACGCTTCTTTCCTCTTGAAGAAATTATAAAGCTACACGTGAGCGATCTATTTTACGGGATGACCATCAAGGAAGTCTATCCTTTCCGAATCGTGAGGGACGCGGATATCTCCATCGATCAGGAAGCTTCCGTAAAGGACCTCTTGATCACTATGAAAAAGGAGATACGAAACCGTATCTGGGGAGAAGCGGTCCGCATGGACATCGATCAAGACACTTCTCCTTTCGTAAGAAACACACTTAAGGAATTACTGGAACTACAAGACCAGGAGATCTTCGAAGTGTCCTCTCTTTTGAATATCAGTGACACGATGTTCTTCTACGGTCTGGAACATACTTCTAAATTCAAATATCCGTTCTTCCAGCAAAAGACCACTCTCAAATTCGAATCTCCAGAGAAGATCTTTGAAGCAATCAAGAAGAAGGATAGATTACTCCACCATCCTTACCAATCTTTCGGAGCGATCGAAGACTTGCTCAGAATTTCCAGCGAGGATCCGAAAGTGCTGGGAATCAAAATGACTCTCTACCGAACGAGCGGAGATTCTCCCATCATCCAATACCTTGGACAGGCGGCCGAGAACGGCAAGCAGGTCACCGTTCTTGTGGAGTTGAAAGCTAGATTCGACGAGGAAAGGAATATCAAGTGGGCCCAGAAGCTGGAAGAAAGAGGGGTTCACGTGGTTTACGGAGTCGCCGGACTCAAGATCCATTGCAAGATGCTTCTAATCGTCCGCAGAGAAGAAGAGCATCTAGTCCGTTATGTGCACCTGGGAACGGGAAACTATAACTCCACTACGAGTAAATATTATACCGATCTAAGTTTCTTCACGGTCAATAAGGATATCACCGAAGACGTTTCCACCATCTTCAATACGATTACGAGTTACGCCAAGATGCCCATTTTACATAAACTGGCAGCTTCTCCTCATAATCTTAAATCCGTATTCTTAGAATTGATAGAGAAGGAAACCGAGAACGCCAAGGCGGGCAAACCTGCGAGAATCATATTCAAGATGAATAGCCTCGTGGATCCGCATATAATTCTGGCGATGTACAATGCAAGTCGCGCGGGGGTCATCATCGAGTTGATCATACGCGGAATCTGCTGTTTGAAACCGGGACTCCCCGGCATTTCGGAAAACATAACCGTGATCTCCATCGTAGGAAGATTCCTGGAGCATACTAGGATCTATTACTTCCTGGCAGGCGGAGAAGAAAGCACCTTTCTTGCTTCCGCGGATTGCATGCCAAGAAACTTCGAGAGAAGAATCGAGGTCCTGTTCCCTATACTCGATACCAAGAATAAGGACAGAATCAAGAAGATCCTGGACGTTCAGATCCGGGACAACGTGAAGGCCCGCTTACTTTCTCCGGACGGAGTGTATCGCAAGCGCCATAGAGTCGAGGGCGAGAAGCCGGTAGACAGTCAAATAGAGAGAATGAATTTCGCCGAATAAAACATGAGCATATTGAGCCTGGAAAACAAAAACAAACTAAAAAAACTCTTAGGAGAAGACAGAGTATTCTTCCATGATGAAAAAGTAATGGATGAGGCGACCTTTCTCTCCTACGGAACGGATCGCACCAAGGTCTATTCTCCCAATTACGAAATACTGACATTTCCGAAGAATACTCAAGAAGTCTCGGAAATCGTAAAATTCGCGTATGAAAACGATATCCAAGTGGTCCCTTCCGGAGGAAGAACCGGATACGCAGGAGGCGCTGTGGCAAAATCCGGCGGGATCGTCGTTTCCCTATCCAAGATGGACCAAGTCCTGGATTTCGATCCGTTCTTCGGCTCTCTAACCGTTCAAGCTGGAATGATCACCAAAAACCTGCACAACGAATGCGAGGAGAGAGGATTCTACTTTCCGGTCGATTTTGCCGCCACAGGCTCCTCTCAAATCGGGGGAAACATAGCGACTAATGCAGGCGGCGTAAGAGTGGTGCATTACGGGCTTATCCGTCAGTGGGTTCTAGGGCTAAAGGTCGTCACCGGAACGGGAGAGATCCTGGAGTTCAACGGAGAGATTCTGAAAAACAATACCGGCTACGATTTAAAACATCTATTTATCGGCTCCGAAGGAACCTTAGGAATCATAACCGAATGCACCGTCAAACTCACCAAGAAGCCATTGGACAATCGTATTCTATTTACCGCGGTTCCCGATTTTCCTTCCATATTGGAATTATTCAAGGAAACCCATAACATATCCGTTCCTATTCTCGCCTTCGAATTTCTAACCAAATATTGCCTGGACAAGGTCATAGACCATTTGCAGGTTCCGGATCCGTTCTCAGAACCGAGCCCATATTACGTTTTAATGGAATTCGAAATCGACGAGGCAGCCGACGAGGAGAAACTTTTCGCCTTCTTAGAAACCATTCTGGAAAAAGGTTTCGTGACCGATGGGAGCTTGGCTCAAAATTCCCGGCAAGCCGAGACTTTCTGGAAATATAGGGAAGGAATCAGCGAATCGATTTCGATAGACTATACCGTTCATAAAAACGATATTTCCCTGCCTCTCCGAAATATGAATCCGTTCCTGGAGGACATGCAGTCTCTCCTTTCCGATAAGTACCCCGGATTCGAAGTGGCCCTTTTCGGACATATAGGCGACGGAAATCTTCACTTAAACATAGTAAAGCCGAAAGACCTTTCCGATGCTGACTTCTTCTCGCAATGTAAAAGCGTTGATCCGAGCATGTTTCAGCTTTTGCAAAAACATCACGGATCCATTAGCGCGGAACACGGAATCGGTTTATTAAAGAAGGACTTCCTACATTTTTCCAGATCGGAAGCGGAGATAAACGTAATGCGCCTTATAAAAAAAGCATTAGATCCGAAAAACATCCTAAATCCGGGGAAAATTCTTCCCTAAAAAAAAGGCGATGGACGCACCCCGGACCATACCTTCCCGCACGGTAAACGGTTCCAGCAGGAACCGTTTTGGCGGCCCGGCATTACGATTGCTCGGATCGATACTTCGGCTTTTTCTTCTACCGTTCTTACGGAGGAGCGAAGAAGCGTGAAAGTTAAAATCGCAGCCTGGATTTCCTTTTTCATTCTGCGAATTATTTATCTAACTGTTCGCTGGGAAGAAATCGATCTTCCTAAATCCACCGAAGAGCAACTCCTAAAAGGAAAAGGGTTCCTATTGGCGCTCTGGCACAATCAAATCCCCAACGTAATCCATTTTACATATAAGTTTTTCATAAAGCGATACAATTTGGAAGTCGTACCGATGGCCTCCCGATCCAAGGACGGAGAGTTGGCCACTCGGGTCATCAGCCATTTCGGAATGCGCCCCAAAAGAGGTTCCAGTAAGAAAGGCGGCTCCACCGCTTTGAAAGCGCTAGTACAGGATTCCAAAAAAGGAAGCATAGGCCTGATTACTCCCGACGGTCCTACGGGTCCGATTTACGAATTAAAACCCGGGATCGTGCAATTGGCTTCTCTGACCGGATTTCCGGTAATCTCGTATTATGCAAAATACGATCGCTATTGGCAGGTACATAGCTGGGATAGAACGAAAGTCCCTAAACCATTTTCAAAAGCTAGATTTTATATTTCGGAGCCTTTCTTTATCCCTAAGTTAAAAGGCCCGGACGATCTGCAAAAATGGACTGCATCCTTAGAAAATTTTATGTTAGTCCAAACCGGAATAAGTGTGCAAGAGGCCCGAAACTTACGGGAAGAGATTCAAAAAGAGAAAGAAGCCAAATCGAAACGCTCAGGCAACTAAACGAAGCCTATAAAAGCTCCAATGTACGATAAAGATTCTGGAAATCAGAAGATACAAGGATTCTCCGTATTTGCTTTCGTTGGATTCTCCGATTTCTATAAAAGAAGAGATCAATTCCCTTAGAATCTCCCTTTCACCAGGATCCTCTACTTGATCCAAATCGATCGAAACAAGATTTTCGTCCTCCGGAAATCGCAGGCCGTTCGATTCCAAAAGAATTTCCAATAACTTCTCCGCCTCTATCACCACCGATTCGGAAGTAGTTTCCGGAGGTTCCGGTCCATCTAACAAAGCGTAGATGCCATCGGCTAATTCCAAAATCAGGGCGCCTAATACGGAATCGTCTTCGGATTCGAACATCCGATTGACTTTCTCGAATTTATCCTTAAGCAATCTCCGAACGTCTTCGAAAGCGTCCGAAGCGTATTTCATCTCGCCTTCGTCCATGGATTCTTCGAATCCTTGTAACCAATCCGGTCCTGTAGGTTCGAATCCGTCCCAGTCCGCCCATAAGGATTCGCAGGCGAGAAAGACTTGGTCCGCTGTATTTCCCACATGTTTGTACGTGGAGATAACGACGGCCAACTTTGCGATGGCCTCCGACCATTCCGTCTCTCGTATCCCCTTCATGCCGTATACCATATACTAATAACAAACGGAAGGAAGCAAGTTTCCCGATTATTCGATCGGGACTTAAGATTTATTTCTTAGCTTTCGCCCACTACCTATAATATGTAGTAGATAGTAATATTTACGACGACATATAAAATAAACCTTTGGGATTATTTTATATCAAGGACGGGAAAACTTGCGAACTAGATCCACTCTAGAGTTCACTTTCATTTTCTTGAAAATACTTTTGATTTGAATCCGAACCGTTCCTTCTTTCGTTCCGAAATAACCCGCTATTTGCTTAGTTCTCGCTCCGCGAACTATATGCTCCAGGATTTCCCTTTCTCTAGGAGTGAGAGAATTCAGTTCTTGCCTCGGAGGCTTGTGAAAGAAGGAGATAACGCGCGCCGCCAAACCTTGGGATAATATCCCTCCTTCTCTCATAACGGTAGTCGCCACATCGGCGATATCCTCTAAATCCTTCTTTAAAACGAAGCCTACGGCTCCGGCCTGTATGGCTTGGTAGAGAGTCTCGTCGGAATCCACCGTGGAAAGAACGACATACTTCGTATTCTTTCCTTGAACTTTTTCTTCCTTTAGAAATTCGATCCCCGAATTTTGGGACGGAAGAGCGTCCAAGAAAACCAAATCGAAACGATTCGGATCGGATTCGAAAAAAGATTCTACGGATGAGAACACATCCGTTCGCGAGACGTTCTCAATACTTCGTAATGATTCCACGCAAGATTTCGCAAATGACGTATCGCTTTCCACTATAGCAATTCTTGTTTCTCGCCTCATCGGATGGCCTGACTCTTAACTTTATGTGAATTTATAAAGTATATTCACGAGTCGGACAATTCGGACTTAGTCGTCTCAGAAATTCGAAATTTTTGCAAAAAATGTGGAACGTTCTGTCCGAAACTTGTCGCTGCTTGAATAAGTATAATGTGAAGCTCCGCTTCACGTCACTCGACCGAAACGAATATGCGAAGGGAAATCATTCGTCGTATTCTCCGGAAGTCCTCGGAAACTTTAATTTCCAGACTACAACCAGCTATTGATATGATTTCCGATTTCGGAAGCTCTCTCAAAATGAAGAGCGTGTTTCGCTCCTTGGATCCAAACTAGTTTACTATTCTTTAGATATCCGTGCAATTTCCTAACCATAGGAGGATCCGTAATCGGATCTTCGGTCCCGGATAAAATCAACGCCTTCTGTTTTACCGCGGAAAGTTTAGAACCTATAAAAATCTCCTTCTCTCTTTCCAGGGTGTTTTCGGTCAGATATCGATGCGGTAAATTATTCCATTGGCTGAGTAGCGCTTTCTTGGCGAGCCAACCTAATTTCGGCACATTCTCCTTATATAAAGAAGCGAAGAGCCTATCCATATCTTGCGGTTTATTCGGAAAAAGTAACTCTCTCATTTCGTCCCGTTTAGGATGCGGTATTCCCCCCGGAGCAAGTAAGAGGAGTTTTTTAATTCTTTCTTCCCTGGTCGAATCTCTGATTGCGATCATCATTGCAATCAGGGCTCCCATAGAATGACCGCCTATAACGAAATTTCGTAGATCCAATTTGCGGATAGAGTTATAAATCAACTCCGCAAATACGTCGACTTGGTAGAGATACCGCACTTTCGGTAGTATACTCCAGCCGAATCCCGGAATATCCGGAACAAGAATGTCATAATCCTTCCGCAAATAGGGAGCCAATTTGCGGAAACCGGTGGCGGAGTCCAAGAGTCCGTGCACGAACAAGAAAGTTTTGCCGGAAGAATCGGAAGCCCTGCGCCGTAAATAGAATATTTTATGTCCGCCTAAGTCCACATAAAGAGGTTCGAAACCTAATTCTTTCTCCATGAACTTGACTTTTTGTTTGGTGTAATTATTCAGAAGCAGTTCGTAGATAAATTCCATCTATTTAGGCATTGTTTTCGGTTCCGGCAAGAGATAGCAAGGAATCCAAATCAATTCCTTTGGGCGGAAATCCGATATAGTAAGAATATCCCATGGATAACTCGGAGCTCATTCAGCTGATTGAAAAGGCTTTCTTTCCCGCTCAGGAAGGAATCCTGATCCTGGAACCCGGGACCTATAGTATACTCGGATCCAATCCGAAAGCGGCAAGCATACTAGGATATTCCAGGGAAGAATTAGCCGGCTTAGGACTCAGCCAGCTTCTTTCCCGCCCGGATAGTATCGGCAACCACGGAAATGGTGCGGAAGAATTGGGTATCTCCCTTCTCTGGAACCTAAGGAAAAAGGACGGAGTTCAACTACTCGCCGATTTTACGATCAACGTTTTTTCCGACGCTCCCAAGTCCCCGCTCATTTTTCATATCTATCAGAGATCAGAAATCAGAGAGATCGAGCTTAGACTTTATTATCTACAAAGCATCCTTAGAACACTTCGACTCTTAAAATTGAATCTAAGATCTCTGCGTCTGAGTTCCGAAACCACCTTATTCCAGAAGATCTGCGATACCTTAAAGGAGAATCCTCACTACAGTTTGGTATGGGGATTTCATAGAAGAGAGGACGATTCGGATCAGATTCTCATCCAATCCGATCTGGACTCCAAATGGAGAAAAATTTTAGAGTCTGCCTGGGAAGAAAGAAAGCATTCCTCACCTTTCTCCACATTGCTGGACGGAAAGGAACAATTCCATATCTACGAATTCGGCACGCGGATCTATCCGGAGTGGGAAGATACCCTATTAACAAAAGATTTTAGACGTTCTCTCAGCCTTATCATCAGAGAAGAAGGAAAGATCATCGGAGGAATCGAAATCATATCCAAAGAGAATATGGCCTTTGATTCGGGCGAGAATTATCTTTACTTCGAGATCGTGGAGGACCTTCTCTCCTCTTTGCAATACCTACGCATAGAAAAACAAAAAAGAGAAACGGCTAAGTTACTACAATTCCAAGGAGCTTTATTGAATTCCTTGGAGGTCCCCTTACTTTCCACGGACGACGAAGGTTTTATTACCTACGCGAATAATAATTTAAGCACCTTATTGGGAATTCCTAGGGAAGAAATCTTAGGAATCCAAGTAAGAGATCTACTCAAATTGGAACCCGAAGCGATGGATATGATCCTTCTCGGTTCCAGGGCGGAAACCAGGATCACGATTCGAGGCAGACGAGAAGTACCTTTTCTTCTAGCTTCTTCTTCCTTAAAAGATGATTACGGGAACAGGATCGGAACGATCCTACTTCTACTCGATATCACGGAACAAAAGAAGAACGAAGAGCTCATACGCGCTTCCGAAATAAAATTGCGGAATCTTTTCGCATCCATGAATAACGGAATCGTAATATTGGATCCTGAAGGTAAAGTTCTGGAAGTGGCTCCGATCCTAAAATTCTTCCTATTCCAATTCTTAAACGTAGATGTAGGAGATGATTTCCCCAAACTATTCTCGGAAGAGGAGGAAAAAGGAATCCGAGCCAAGTTGGAAGAATGCCTCCAAATCCAAAGAGCGGTTTATTTCGATCTCTCCATGGCTCTCTTAGGGGAGGAAGAAAATTATTTTTCCATAAAATTCCTCCCTCTCAAAAAATACCAGGATTTGCCCGTCGCGGCGATGCTCGTATTCTCAGACGTCACTCAAACGAAATTATTGGATAGACAATTGTACGAGACGGCGAAATTCGCATCTATAGGAGAAATCGCAGCGGGGATCGCTCACGAAGTAAATAACCCCCTACAATCCAGCCTTCTCTATCTGGAAGATCTGATAGAACACGAAGATCAGGATGCGGACGAAAGAAAAAAAGTGTACAGAAGAATCGAGGGAGCCGCTCTAAGAATCCGAGATTTGATCAAGGGCCTTTTGGATCTGGGAAGAAGAGCCCCAAGGAAGAAGGAGTTGGTTTCGCCGTACTTCATTCTTCTCAGAGCCTGCGAACTCATCGAGGTAAGTTGCAAGAAGAACGGCATCGAATTGAAACGCGTTACCAGTCCGGAGCTGCCTCAGATTCTGGTCGCCTGGCAGGAGATAGAGCAGGTGCTCATCAACTGTCTCGTGAACGCCGTTAACGCGATTTCCGAAATGGAACATAAGCCGGCCGCCCCTTTAATTCAAGTTTCGGCGAGAAAAGAATTATATTTGAACGGAGAGACGGTAAGTTTTACCATTCAAGATAATGGTCCAGGAATGAGCGCCGAGGTCGTGGAGAAGGCATTTTTACCTCTCTACACGACACGAAGCAAGGAACCGGACTAGGGTTAACCATCTCCCAAAGAATCATTACCGATCACGGAGGCTCCATTTATCTGGAGTCCAATCCCGGACAAGGGACCAAGGTCACGATTCGCGTTCCAGTAGGCAAGGTATGACGAATTTTTATCGCAGGGCTAAATGACGACTCGGGGGAATCCCAACGTATTAGTGATAGACGACGAGGCGGAGATACGTACCGCCTTGGAAAGGGTAATCTCCCGCGAAGGCTATCACGTTTTTCTAGCCGAGGATTTCGATTCCGCGATGCGGATCGTAAGGGACCAGCAGGTAGATATCGTCATCTCCGATATTCTCATGGCGGGAAAAGACGGAATCGAAGTCGCAAGAGAAATTAAAAAATATAATTCTAATATTCCGGTTATCTTAATTACCGGAAATCCCCAATTGCATACTGCCGAAGAGGCTCTTCGAAACAGAGTTTTCGATTATATTTACAAACCCGTAAGTAGGCAAAACATTCTTGCCGCATTGGAAAACGCGAGAAGGGAAAAAGAGGAAAGGGATAGAAAATCCAAAAAGATCTTAAAGGCTGTAAGGGAGAAAACCCATCTAGCCCAACAATCCAAGGATTTGAATTATCGCAATAGTCTAATTCTGGAAACCACCGGCGATTGCGTCATCACTCTCGACGACGATCTTGTGATACACGGAGCCAACGAAGCGACGATACGCAATTTCGGCTACGAAGAAGGCGATATCATAGGGCAGAAAATTTCCCTTCTTATTTCGGAGGAAAATCGGAAAACTTACCTGGAAAGGATCCAACATCTGATCAATCGCAGGACCGGGCATAATATAGCAAGATTGCATAACGCGGAATTGATCAGCAGAACCGGGGAAAAAATCAATTTCGACATCTCCGTTTGCCGTTACGAGCTGAACGGTAAGACTTACTACACCGGAATCGCGAGGGATATCACCCAGAAAAACATCATTTCCGAAAAGTTGATAGACGCGGAAAGAAGAGCCTTTCTAACCACAATCGCGTCCAGTATCGGACACGAGATCAATAACGCATTAACCGCTGTACAGGGATTCATAGAAGTCGCAAGATTGCCCGATGCGGACGAGACGATCAAAGACAAGGCAATCCAGGTGACCTGGAATCAGATCACAAAACTGAAAAACCTGACATTCAACCTACTGCAACTCGGAAAACCGGGCGACTTGGCGAGAGATCGAGAACTGCTGGATCTGAACGAAGTCGTGGAATCCGTAATCGAAGTATTTCGTAAGACCACTCGTTTAAAATATTGTGAAATCGTTTTCCAGAGATCTTCGGAGAAGATGCTCGTGAACTCCAACTCGGATCAATTAAGCCTCCTCTTCTCCAATATTTTCCTAAATTCCGCCGACGCTACAGAGAATAAGGGAAGAATAGAAATTTCAGTGATCGAAAAGAACCGTCATCCTATGGTCAAGATCAGCGATAACGGAGTCGGCATGAGCCAGGAAACCATGCGAAAGATTTTTCAACCCTATTTCACCACCAAGAAGACCGGTCAAGGAACGGGATTGGGAATGTTTGTCGCAAAGGAGATCGCCGATATCTTCGGGATCCGGATCGAAATCGAATCGGAACCCGAAAAAGGCGCCGAATTCCGCTTGGTCTTTCCTGACAAATTGCAGAACTAGCCGAAAGAGGCTATGAACGAAGTACTAGGAGAAATAGATCTTCGCTTTCTGATCCAAGACGGTAAATTTCCGGACAAGGTGGACTTACTCACTCCCGAAGCCTCCGCCAGAAGATATTACAGAGTGACCTATCCGGACGGAGATACCAAAATCCTGTGCAAGGACGGGGTCTTCCAACACGACTTCATCGAAATCGGAAGCTTCCTGGAACACCACGGCTTCCATGTTCCCAAAATCTTTCGAACCGATGTACTCAACAAATTGATCCTACTCTCGGACGAGGGCGATTCGGATCTAAGCTCGGTTACGGACGACGCGACTTACAGGGACCTGCTGGTTCAAGCCATACAATTACTGATTTCCTTGCAAAAGCTAAGGCCTGAGCCGCCCGTTTCGGGAAGGGAGTTCGATTACGAAAAATTAAACTTCGAGAATCAATTTACCTATTCCTCCTTCGAAAGATTCTCCGAAATGTTCGGAATTAAGACTAGACTAAGACCGGAGGTAAAATTCTTCCTGGAAGAGGCCTCCGGTTTTCTTTCCGAATACAAGGAGAAGGTATTCTGCCATAGGGATTTTCACGCTCGCAATATCATGTTGTCTCCCGAAGGAAAGCTAACCCTCATAGATTTCCAGGATGCCAGAATGGGTACGCCGTTCTACGACTTAGCAAGCCTTCTTTACGACGCTTACAGACCGATTCCTTTCGCGATGCGCCAAGGGCTTTTCCTTTTGTTTCTAAAGTCCACGACCGCACAATATCCTAAACCGAAGGAATGCTATTATCTGCAATGTTTACAAAGATCCTATAAGGCTCTCGGATCCTATTTTATGTTAGTTGCTGATAAGAAACAGGATAAATACAGGGTGAGCATTCTGAATTGCTTGGACAATCTACTCGAGATCGTCCAAGTAGGACTTTTTCCGGACCAACTCTTTCTGTTCTTTCATTTGCTCAAGAAGGAACTTTTGGCGAGCGAATCCTTTAGATCCGGATCGAGGATTTAACTTTGGTCCGAAGGGCATTCTTTCCTGGAGCGGGATTCGGCACCCGCATGAAGGAATTAACGAAAAACCTACCCAAACCGCTATTAAAAGTATATAATATACCTCTTATTTACTACTCCTTATTTTGGGGAAAATATTGGGGAATAAAAGAAGCCGTCGTAAACGTCCATTATTTGGGAGACAAGATCCGCGAAGAATTACGAGGGTTCTCCGAATTCAAACTGGATATCTCGGAGGAAAAGCCGGACATACTAGGAACCGGAGGGGGAATCCGTACCGGTATCCATAGATATTGGAATCTAAAGGACGATTTCCTGGTGATCAATCCGGACTTTCTATTCTTCGCGGCCCCGTCTTTCTCTCCTTGGCCGAACGAAGAGGAAAAAGGGAATTTCGACTGCATCCTTTTTCTGGCAGAATCCGATCCTACACAATCCTACACGGGTCTTTCGCTTTCGGAAGGCAAAGTAAGTTTCGAGAAAGGCGGATATTTTTATTTGGGACTTTCTTGGATGAAAGCTTCTTGTCTGTCCTCAATTTCTCCCGACAAATACTACGATCTATCGGATACCTTTCGAGAATTGGCGGCAAAAGGAAGATTAGGAGGCAAAGTTTTTCCGGGGACCTTTCTGGATTTAGGAGAGAAGGAATTTTACGAGGCCCATCGAAATACCGATTTTTCGAATCGACTCCCGAAAGAATGGATCTCTTTTCGCGATAATATCAAATAAATAGAATATTATATCACCCTTTCCAGCCCCCAAGTAATCACTTCTATCCTCTTGGAAAAATGCAAAAGAGGAGAAGTATCCGGCAGCCTAAACCCCGGCAAATCCACCATCGTATTGGTTCGGATTTCCGCAGAAGCCTTCTGTAGAGGCCATGGTTCATGAAGTATCTCGCAACGATAAATTCTATCCTTTCGATTCGAATACAAACAATATCTTTCCGTTAACCAATATTCCAGGCTCCCCTTCTCCGCATTGTAAACATCGCTTTCAGGACGATATTCTCCTAAAAAACGGAATCGATCACCCAAAGGATATCTGGAAGAATCGTAATGAATCCGATTCTTATCGGAAAGAATATTAAACTTCGCATAATAATAGGGAAGATAATAAAAGGCTCTCGCGACTTTTACAGCCAAATAATTCGCCGCATCTAGGCTGAAGAAATATACTCCCGGCTTTCCATCCAGAGTTACATAGACCCTTACGTTTATCTCTGCAAATCGGGAGGTGAAAGGAATCTCCGGCAAATAATGCATTCGAATTCCGCTCATATGAAAAGGCACGACTCCTATCCATGTCTGGCCGTGATACATATCGATCTCCAATTGCTTTGGAACTAGAGGTCTTAATATGGAAACGGGCACCGACCAATGAGCGAAGAGTAGATCCTCCCAGACCTGCTTCATTCTCCATGGAGACGAAGGAACTTTCCAAGGGCGATGATCGGAGCGCATCTAACTTACTTTTCCAAAACCAGAGTATCTACGATTTTATCGTGAACGGTTTGCTTTCGCGAATCGAAGAATGCAACCATCCACGGGATCAAAAATAAACTAGCCGAGACTGCTTTAAAAACGGTGCGAGCAAACGCTTTTAAGAAACCGATCCGATTTCCTTCCAAATCGGTAATTTGGATCCTCATGAGAATTTTACCTATGGATCCACGGAATCTAGAACTGACGAGAAACAGATTTAGAAGCGGATAAACCGATGCGGAACCGATTAAAACCAGCTCCCTTACGGATTCATTTTCTCTAAACCGGGGCGAATCGATCACGAGTCCCGCGAAAAAGACCGGTACCCACATGGCATAAAGAAAACCGAGAAAAAAGTCCAGAAATTGTGCGATGATTCTTTTGATCGGATGTGCGTATCTCATGTTGGAACTCCTACAAATCCTCAGGTTAAGATATTCTCCTAAACCCTAGAACCGGACAGGGTTCCAATCTAGACTTCGGTCCGGCAGTATCAAACGGAAAAATTGTTCCATTTCGTACACCCCGAAATACAATTTGGGACCCTCTAACAGATATGCGCGATTTTACAGTACTAGTCAAGGAAGCTTCCCAAGGCGAAGAACCGGCGTTCAACGAGCTCATGACCCGTTTCGAAAAATATGTGAGTGCCCAGGCCTCGAAAAGAATTCGGGATGAGGCGAAAGCGGAAGACCTGAGCCAGGAAGTCTTCTTGGAGGCCTGGAAGGTTCTACCGAATCTCAGACAGCCGGAAGCTTTCCCGTTTCTTCTCCGAAGACTCGTACTCAAGCATTCGGATCGGATCCTGAGAAAGAAGGATTTGACCGGCACGGAACTCAACGCCGAAATCACAAGAGCGACGCCGGCTAATGGAGACGGGTGGAGAAAAGAAGTCCTGGAAGCTCTGGACGAACTTCCCGCCGAAGAGAAAGAACTTTTGGATCTTAGATATTTCGGAGAATTGAGCTACGAGGAAATCACTGAGAAAACCGGAATCCCGATAGGCAATCTTAAGAATAAGTTGAGAAGAAGCCGGGAGTTGCTTCGTAGGCAATTGCTGAACAAATCGGACAGAAAAGAATGGTTGGAAGTCCTACACGGCCCTATGGCGAAGGCATCCTAATGGAGAATCGGATGGAAAGCGCCGTTACCGAACTCCCTTCCTTTCCGGGAGCCAAGCTGGAGGAAAGCCAACTAAAAGAGAGAAAGGTTTTCCTTTGGGGTCAAGTGGACGATATTTCGGCTAAATACGTGGTGGAGCGTCTATTATATCTTTCGAATGAAGATCAGGAGAAGGACATCACTTTAGTAATCAATAGCCCCGGAGGCGCGAATACCGCCGGCATGGCGATCTTAGACACTATCGATCTGATTCCCAACGATGTGAAGACTGTTTGCATGGGCCTTGCCGCAAGCTTCGGAGCGCTTTTGCTGCTCTCCGGTACGAAAGGAAAACGATTCGCCTATCCTCATAGTAGAATCATGCTCCATCAACCTCATGTTCCCGGAAGATACGAAGCCAAGGCTACCGATATCGGTATCTTTGCCTCTATGATAGAGAAGGATAAGAAGGAAATCAATCGTATCATCGCCGCTAGGACCGGCCAACCTTTGGAGATCGTGGAGAAAGACACGGATCGCGACTTATGGTTGAGTCCCGAAGAAGCGAAAGAGTACGGAGTGATCGACGATATTCTCGAAAAATGGTAAAGGATAAGCTCCTTTCATTCTACGAATCCAATTTGAATCTTAGATTGTTTTTCACCGTCGGCCATTCGCTTTGCAGAATACTATAAACCGCAGTGTCTCTCAGGGTTCCGTTGGAATTCCAACGATGGTTCCGTAGGATTCCGTCCAATTTCGCTCCGAGTCTCTCGATCGCCTTTCGAGAAGGGAAATTGAAATAATTCGTCCGAAATTCGACCGCGATACAATTCAAAGTTTCGAAAGCGTGCTGCAAAAGTAGAAGCTTACATTCCGTATTGACGGAGGTTCTTTGGACGCTCTTGGCATACCAGGTGGTGCCGATTTCCAATCGCCTCGCATCTTTTTCGATATTCATATACCGAGTGCTACCCAAAATCTTTCCTTCCTTGCTTTGAACGACGAAAGGAAGTGAGACTCTTGCGTCCTCTTCTTCCCGAGCCTTTCGGATCCAGGCCTCCATCTTATCTGGAGTCGGGATAAAAGTGTACCATAATTTCCAAAGCTCTCCGTCGCTCACGGCTTCTTGCAAACCGGCTAAATGTTCCGCTCTTAAGGGAAGTAATTGTACGTTCTCGCCCTTTAAAGAAACGGGCACGGGCGGGTATTCTGAACTCAATATTTTTCGACCTCCAGGCGATTCACATTATAAAATTTAAATATAACTGGAAAGACACCAGGCGCATACTCCGTTCTTTACGGGGAGATCGGCGAATTTTAAGCTGACATCCTCCGGAACGGTGGCAAAGAAAATACGATCGTCCACGGTGCGCCCGCAAAGCTTGCAAACCGAGATTTTCCAAGGAGTCAGGGTTTCTCCTTCCTTTTCTCTCTCTCCCGGAAAAGGAAAAGGCCGAACTTCTTCGTCGTCGGCTATCTTTTCCCGTATGGATTTATATCCAGTTCCGAAAGGAACTTCTACCCGAAAGATATGTTCCCCGTCTGCGGTATCGTATCGTAAAAGACTCGGATTCAGACCTAGTTCTTTGAATTGCAAAAAAGCGAGAGCGATCCCTATCTCTTTTCCTTCTTCGTCGAAAGGATAATCTTCGTAATATTCCGATACGTTTTCGTAGTTTTTCGCGCGGGAAAGATATTCGGTCAGTTCTTCTTCCGCTTCGGAGGTGATTTCGGCTCGATTAGCGACTTCTAAAGCCACGCCGGTATTATTATGATAAATCGTGGTTCTGAGAAAGAAACCTTCTTCCTTCAGTCGGGAGCGAACCGCAAACGGTTCTGAGAAATTCCAAGATGAGAAGAATTCCGCATCTCTCTCCGCCAAGGATTCCTGCTCGGTGGGATTCCAGCCTCTTTCCCGAAAGTAGGAATTCCTACAATTTTCCGAATAGGCCTTTTGCAAGAGGCTTTGTAATAACGAAGCGGTGGGCGGGAGTATGTCCGTCCTCTTATAGAATTCCAGACAGAAACGAAGGTAATTTTCTAGATTGGAGGAATAATAGCCGGAAAGAACGAAACCGTGCAAGACGATCCGCTTGCCGAGCTCCATCGCCCGTATCAGGCGGTTCCATTTCGTAAATTCCAATTCCATCCGCTCGGAGTAACCTAAACTCTCCGAAAAGTATCCGGGTCACGACTCTCTGTCGCCTTTTTTTTAAGAGGCTAAAATCGAAAAAGAAACCGATCCCGAGCGAGAAACCTTAGGTCTTTCGCCCGGGAACGGTCTAATACGGTGCTATATTGGATGGGAAAAGATAACTGTTCCTACTTTGCTTGAATTGGTTTACGTATGTTCGTTTTCTACGAATCCGGTTCTATAATCGAGAAACGGAATAAGAAGGAAATTCGCGGGAGATCCGCTAGTGCCGAAACCCGAAGGGCTTAGGAGAGAGATGGAGGAGGAATATTTAGGAGATGCTTAGAAAGTAATTTTATGTGTTGGAATTGAAACCTATCCTGACGGGAAGGATTTAATTGTGAGAGACCGGGTTTATCGATTTTAGAAGAGTATAGATCGCCGAAAACGAGTTCCGATATTTCGGATCCCTCGGCTAAATCGCTCTGCTCGTCGTATTCGGTCTCGAACCCTACGATTGTTTGTGTTGATAAGGGTTTCTTCCCGGGATAAGGACTGGAGGATGGTCCGGAATGGAGGAAAAAAGCAAGAGTGAATAATGCTAAGGATGCGGCGACGATCCTAGTTGCTTTCCCTCTCAGAGCCATACAGCCTTATCCGAAACCCAAAGAATACTATGTCAAGCTTTTCGAAGCGGGTTTAAAAATCCGGTAGGAAATTTCTTTGCGATTTTTGCCGATTAAGGGACAAAATACTAAGTCTAAATTCCCTTATCCTTGAGTGTTTTGCGCAATCCTTCGAATCCTGGTTTACCTAGGAGCGCGAACATATTCTTCTTATACGCCTCCACCCCGGGTTGATCAAAAGGATTCACCCTCAATATATTTCCGGAAATCCCGCAAGCCAATTGGAAGAAATACATCAATTGGCCTATGCTCCCGATATCGGTGTCCGGAAATCGGATCTCCAGGCAAGGTACTTTTCCGGCGGAATGCGCCAATAATGTTCCTAGGATCGCCTGCCTATTCACTTCTCCCATCGATTTGCCGGAAAGAAAATTCAACCCGTCCAGATCCACCGGATCGGAAGGAATTTGCAAATCCGCCTTTTGCCGCTCCGGATAGAGAACCGTTTCGAAAATACTTCTCTCCCCTTCTTGCAGATACTGCCCCATCGAATGTAAATCGGTGGTCAGATCGACCGATGCGGGAAATATTCCGAGCCCTTGTTTTCCTTCACTCTCCCCGTAAAGCTGCTTCCACCACTCGGAGAAAGTATGCATGGACGGATCGTAATTCGCGATCACTTCCAGTTTTTTTCCGGATCGGTAGAATGCGTTGCGGTACGCAGCGTATCTACAAGCAGGATTGAGATCGGGTTTAAGCTCTCCGGTCAAGGCGTCCGCGGCTTCCTCGAATCCATTCCAAAATCTTAATATATCTAATCCTGCCGCGGCGATCGGAAATAGACCCACGGGAGTGAGAACGGAGTATCTGCCTCCGATATCGTCCGGAATTACGAAGGTTTCGAATCCCAATTCTTCCGACATTTTTCGGAGAGCGCCTTTGGATTCGTCTGTGATAGCAACCACTCTATCCTTGGCTCCGGCTCCGTATTTCCTACGGACCGAATCCCAGATCAAACGGAAGGCGAGAGCGGGTTCCGTCGTGGTTCCGGACTTGGAGATTACGATTACGGAAAATTCGCGATTCTCCAAATATTTTACCAATTCGGAATGATATCTGGAATCCAATTGATGTCCGGCATATAAAATTTCGGGTTGGCCAAGCTTAGGAGAAAAGAAATAAGATTGCGAGGCTTCTATGACGGCTCTGGAACCTAGATACGAGCCGCCGATTCCGATGACCACGACCGTTTCGGAGAAGGAGCGAAGCTTCTCCGCGACGGAAATAATGCGATCCAGCTCGGATCCCTTTTTACTCTGAGGAAGGCGAATCCAACCTAAGAATTCGGATCCGGGAGATTTTCCCGAAAGAAGATTTTCTAAAGCGAGTCCCGATTCCCGGAATAGATCCTCTTTTACTTTAGGATCGATAAACTCCGAAGCAAATCGGTCGCTTAGGTCCAAGGAAAAAGCCATCGGTACTCCCCATTTCGGAACATCCGAGACAAACTACGCTTATTGCCCGGAATGGCAAGGAAAAACGATCCTAGATTGATATTACAATTCGTCAAAATCCCTTGTAAGTTTGGATGATTCGTTTTTTTTCTTCCAAATGACTCCTTCTCTACGAGAGAATCTGATCTCCTCATTGGATCGAAATTTTCCGAATTCTACTAAAACGACTCCTATACGATTCTTTTCGGCGCCGGGTAGAATCAATATTATAGGGGAACATGTGGATTACGCGGGCGGGACCGTTTTTCCTGCGGCCATAGACTTCCGAGTATACCTGGCCGTCCGTAAGAATGATACGGAGACCTTTCGGATTCATTCCTTGGATTTTCAAGCAAGCCTTTCCACGAAATCCATCGAATACGATTCGAAGAATCCTTGGGCAAATTATATTCTAGGAGTCGCTTCGGAAGCTAAGAAGAAAGGGCTGCCAGTTCACGGATTCGATCTAGCCTTTACGGGAAATATTCCCCAGGGAGCGGGGCTTTCCTCTTCGGCCGCAGTAGAGGTCGTCGTAGGATTTGCTCTCTCCCGGATCTTTGGATGGGATCTTTCTAGAGAGGAGATCGCACTGCTCGGTCAGGCTGCGGAGAACCGATTCGTTGGAGTCAATTGCGGAATCATGGACCAGTTCGTTATCTCGGTAGCCAAACCGGATTCCTGTATTTCCCTGAACACGGAGACCTTAGAATATGAATACCATACCCTGGATCTTCCCGGTTTCGAGTTCTATCTAATAGATTCCAAAGTGAAGCACAATCTGAAGGAAAGCGAATATAACGAAAGAAGAAAGGAAGTGGAATCCGTCCGGAATAAGTTCCGATCGGTCTCTCCCGGATTGAAAAACGTCTATAACGCGGATCCGAATCTATTGGAGAAAGTAGATCTGAACCTAAACGAAAGGAAAAGGGCGTTGCATATACTCGGAGAAAAAGCCAGGGTTCAAAACGTTATTCGCTGCTTAGCTCAAAAAGACGCGATCGGTTTGGGCAAGGAACTTTACGCCTGCCATAAGTCCCTTTCCGAAAACTTCGAAGTATCTTGTGAAGAATCCGATTTTATCGTAGATGGACTTTTCAAAAGAAACGTCTTGGGAGCGAGAATGATCGGAGGCGGATTCGGAGGTTGTGTTTTGGTTTTGGACCGGGAGCACCGATCCGAGAAAATATTCTCCGAATTACAAAAAGAATACGTCGAAAAGTTCGGGTTCTCTCCGGAGATCTATCGCTTCCGGATTTCAGAAGGAGTGAAAGAGGACCCTTAAGAGATATGCAAATTCGGAACACATTCTCATACTGAGTCGGACCGACTGCGTGAACCTCCCGATAAGTGAGGGATAAAAAACGGATAAAAATTCTTGCTAAAACCGAAAGATATTTGATAGTCTTCGCATTCGGTCCCGTTTGGGATCTTTCTCCTTCGGGCAATTTGGAAATTATGGCAGACACTCCCTGGAACTTGGACAGTAAGGAATTCGATCACGACGCCCCTGAATTGGGCGTATATCTGGACCAAGCAAATACCCCGTCGGGACTTCCAAAGGACGCCGTTGTTCTTAAAATATCGGGAGAAATCAACCTATACTCTGCGCAAATCATGAAAGAAAGGTTCTTTCATCTCTTAGACCGGGGTTTCATTTATCTTTTGGTGAATATGGAAAACGTAAAGTACATCGATTCTTCCGGATTGGGTGTCTTTATGGCGACTCACTCCCGCCTAGTCAAAAGCGGTAAAGGAGGCATCGCGGTATTTTCCCCTTCTTCTCAGGTAAATAAGATTTTAGAACTCACCAAACTCAAGAGTCTGATCCGCGTAGGAAGTAATTCCGCGGAAGCTTGGAAGCTTCTCTCTCCCTGATTCCTTTCGGATGAAACGATCCTTAGAATTCGAAAGACATCTCGATACTCTCGTTCATTGCAGACTCTGTCCTAAAATGCAGGGAAATCCTGTACACGGCTCCCTGCCAGGGTCCAAGATCATGAGTATTGGACAGGCTCCCGGAATCCACGAGGAAAGGTACGGGAGGCCATTCGCCTATACCGCAGGTAAGACTCTATTCAAATGGTTTTCTTCCATAGGAATAGAAGAAGAAGTCTACCGTTCCGTAGTGAATATGTCCGCGGTTTGCAGATGCTTTCCGGGTAAGGCAAAGAGTGGGGACAGAAAACCGGATCCTACCGAAGTGGAAAATTGTTCCCGTTATCTTCGTTTCGAAGTAGAGTTCAATCGTCCGGAGCTCGTGATCCCGATCGGAAAATTGGCGATCGATCAGTTGTCGGAAGATAAGAAATACAAACTGGACGATGTGATCGGTAGAAAGTTTAAGAAAAACTATTATGGAGTGGAACTGGATTGGATTCCTCTCCCCCATCCTTCCGGTCTGAACGTTTGGAACCATTCTCCCCAAGCGAAAATTCTGATCGCAAAATCCTTGGACCTGATCCGCAAACACCCCGCGGTTAAAAGAGAATTCTTTTCTAGAAAGTAGAATCAAATTCCGTTTTTCTTCCGGAACCATTCCTTGGGAGAAACTCCCGAGAATTTTCTGAATTCCCGAATGAAGTGAGCCTGGTCGTAATACCCGGAGCGATAGGCAAGGTCCGTTAAGTTCTCCGATTCTTTAGAATGCTCGAAGATTTCTCCGAATCGAACAAGACTTGCATATTCCTTCGGGGAAAGTCCGATTCTTTCCTTAAAGTCCCTTTCCAATTTACTCTG
This sequence comes from Leptospira wolffii serovar Khorat str. Khorat-H2, assembly GCF_000306115.2. Classification (NCBI taxonomy): domain Bacteria; kingdom Pseudomonadati; phylum Spirochaetota; class Leptospiria; order Leptospirales; family Leptospiraceae; genus Leptospira; species Leptospira wolffii. The sequence goes on along the minus strand of NZ_AKWX02000023.1, from coordinate 36,720 downwards.
GCTGATCCCCAAATCGGAAACAAGTTGTCGAATGGATACATCCCCCTTCGCTTCTTGTATTCTTCTTTCGGCTTCGGGTATATAACGGTCCGTCTTTTTTCTTTCGGGTAAAGAATTCCAAAAACGCGTCCAAGCTGCGAGACCGTCTCCTTCGGAATCTGCCTCTTCTTCGCAATCCGATAAGAGGGAAAGAACCTTGCTGGCAGGGAATAAGTCCGAAAGACCGATACTGCGATTCTTGATTTCCGAAAGGGAAAAATCCAACTTGGAAGAGAGAGAATAAGGAGAAGCGATTATCAGTAGACTACGAGTATTTCCGGTGGAAGTAAACTTGCGATGCTCGGTCAAAATTCCGGTAAGTCCCGCCTTTTCCAAGACTTGGACTTCCTCTTCTTTCTGCCAACGGATCCTTCCGCTTACCTGGACTCCGAATACGCAACTCCTAGAAGGAAGAACCGTATATGGTTCTGGATTTTCCCTAGTATTCCAGTAAACTTTCATACGAAGCTCGATCTTATCTACTTAGGACGGAATCTTTCCAATTCCACCATTTCCTTTTTTCGGGATCCGGATCTTCCGAACCGGCAATGTATACCGCACAACGGAATACATAGAGCATACAACGATCCACCCGAACGCCTTGTTGCCTGCAAAGATCTTCGTAGAGAATTTCCGGATCTTTCGAGGCGAGCTCCGCCTTACTCCTGAGACCTAGATTCCAAAGGTCCTCCGCGATGGATTTTCCCACCCCGGGCAGAATCCTAAACTCTCGCAAGACTTCGGTCTTCTCCGCTTTCATGTTTTAAAACATAAGGCAGAGAAGTAAAAAAGCAAGTCCCAAATTGAAGTTCCTACACGGAAACCGAACGGGCTCTTTCTTCGAAGGCAGCTCTCTGCTTCGGAGGAAGAGTAGGAAGAAGATACTTGGACCAAAGTTTCATCTCCTCCGGCTCCAAGGCCTTCATGATCTCCAAATGATGCGCTTCCAACTCGGAATCCGTAAACTGTTTCCAAATCAGCTCCTGGGTTTCCGTTTCCTCTCTTCTCATATGAGAGAAATAGCGACTCTGAAAATCGATAAGAGAATCGTAAAATTCCGCGGTATCCGAAACGCCCGCATTTTCTCTTTGCAGAATTTTAGCCAAGGCATCCAAACGATTCTCCAAATCGACATGTTCCCTTCTATCTTGTTCGGTACTCCCCGAAAGTCGGTCCTCCAGATGCCTAAGAGTGAATTTCTCCTCGTCTCTTGCGTGAGCCTCCAGGATTCGGAATATCTCCAAGGCTTTTCCTTTTAGTTCCTTCCATTCTTCGGAAACCGAGGATTCGATTCTCCCGGATTCTAAAACCAATTCCGCTAGTGCGTTTCTGATGGCCCGATGAGGGAAATGGAATACTTTCATACGTTGATTTTGCACGGATTCATTCTCCAAAACTCATGCGAGTATATTCGTGGAGGATCCGGAAAAATTGTATAAAATCGTCAAAAAGAAAGAATTCTAAATGAGAAAGTTATTTTCCCGTAGTTTGTCCCAAATGGAAGAGTAGAATCGCAAGTACGGCGGAGACTACGGAAAACAAATGGTAGAGATTGAACTTTTCTCCGAACAAATAGATCCCTACGAAAATGGAAGTGGTGAGAATGGAGAATACCGCATATAGAATATAATAAGAGGCCCCGAATCTGGTAAAAAGAAAATAGAAACCTAGGAACGTGATATAAAGTCCCACCCCGCTTAAGAATATTTGAAACAGATTTCTTTGGATATATTCCCTTGCACCTTCCTTCTCGAAAAACAACGCGGAGAATAGTAGAAGGACGGCGCACAAAACCGTATAACTGAGTAAAAATAAAAACGGATTATTGGAAGTTTCGGATTTCTTTTGCCCAAACGTAAAGAGTGCGTTGCCGAAAGCGGCAATCAACGCGTAAACGATATGCATCTAGTATTCTTTCTCCAGGTCTACAAGACGAGAGGCGAGGTCGTAATCCTCCTCGTCCACAAGAATCGTGATCAGTGTGTCGTTGGGCGGAAGGGTTCCGCGAAGTACATGCTGCTCGTCTCCGGTCTTGATATAAGAGATGTCTTCGTCGATCAATTTGGATTCTACGAGAGAGGCATGGATATAATCGTTCGTTTCGAATAATTTCTTCATACGAATCTCTCCTCTCCGGTCCTAGAAAATTTAAAAGGGGGAAATTAGAAGTCGGCAATCATTTTTCGGAATAACCGAGAACCTCCCAACACCAGCTCTTTTCCAAGGCCCTATCGGCGAAAGCAACGGTTTCAGGATCGGCATATTCTTTTAGACGCTTCCAGGCGGATTCGTTTCTAGTATTCTCCACGATTCTCGCGTTAGAAAAATCGCCTCCCAATTCTTCGGCTTTTTTGGCCGCCTCTTCCCATTTCATTTCTTGGAATACCGGAACATATTCCCGGATTTCTTCCACCCATTCCAATGGGAAGGTCTTTCCGAGCGGCAAAACGAGAACGATGCGATGCAGCATATTCTCCCCTCTGTGTGCCAGAGTCCTGGAGAGATAAGATGCGGGGACCCTTGCGAATTCGTCCAAGATATCGTCGATCAAATCGGGACTAAAGGGACGATCCGGATACAATACCAAATCCGTAACCGCAAAAGGATCCCTTTCGAAACGGGACCTCAGCTTGGAAAAGAATTCTTGTTTAGAATTTTCTAATGATTCCGATCTCCACCAGACGGACACGTGCCTAGAACCCGGAAGGGAAAAATCCGTAAGACCGAATTTTTCGTCCTTTCCCGGAGAAAAGGAGAATACGTCCGCATTTGTCGGATCCGGATCCACGAGTAGACTTCTAGGAGTCTCGTCCAATCTCCTATCTAGTCTTTCCTCGGAACGAAATAGTGTAGAACTCAGATCCTCGGGAGAAAAGTTAGGAGTGCGAATCACCCTATAAGGAGGTTTGGGAAGATAAATAAGTCCTTCGTTTTCCGCGTCCTTTCTCATCGCGGTTCCGGGAAGAATGGAAAGCGGAAATACCTGCACCCATTCTCCCAATCCGTGACCGTAAAAAAATTCGATCCCCTCCATCACGTCCTCCGGAGAGTCTCCGGGTAGACCTATGATCAGATCCAAAAGCAACTCTATACCTCGATCCGCGAGCATTCTTGCGGCCTCGGCGACCTTTTCCGGACTGCCGAACCGTTTTACCCGTTTTAGAGTTTCCTTATTGATGGACTGCATTCCGAGTTCTATGCGATTGAAACCCGCCAAAGCCAATTTGTCCGCGATCTTTTCCGTGATTCCTTCGGATCTCAATTCTCCGAACATGGTCATGCTTCGATCTTCATTGACTCGAATGATCGAGTCCAGAAAATCCTCGAAGCCGGGTCTATGATTGAAAGTCGGATCCAAAAACACCAACTCCTTGGCGCCGCGATCCTTTAAACTGGAAAGTAGTTTTACCGTTTCCGGTATATCCAGAGTTCTTAATACGTTGCTGCTCTTAGGATAAAAACAATACGTGCATTGGGATCTACAACCCCGAACGGTTTCCAAATAAGTGGATCTCGCGGGATCCACAGGCACAAAACCTTCCAAATAGGGAGAAGGATAACTCGTTAGGGGAAAATTAGCGTCTTCCTCCGGAGAGAAAGAGCTCATTTTACCGTTCTTATCCCGAAGCGCTATATTAGGAAGTTTGCGGGGATCCTCTCCGTCCAGAAGAGTGCGGATCAGTTCCGCAAAAGTATGCTCCGCTTCTCCGGAAACCGCGATATCGTATCCCTGCTCGGAAAGAACGAAAGGGTTGTCCGGATTCACCTCCGGACCGCCTACGAGAATCTTTGTCTTCGGGGATCTCGCCTTGACCTCTCTGGCCAGATGCAGACTTCTTTCCGTATTCCATAGATAAAGAGAGAACCCCACGAATTCAGGCTCTTCCTTTGCGATTCTATCCGCAAGGAGCGTATCCCCTTCCTTATCCGTGATCTCCGGATCTAGAACTTCCAGATCCAGTCCCTTCTTCTCCAAACCGTTTATACGTGCGGAAACCGCCAAGCATCCGGCTGCTAAGGGAACATTGCCCGTAGCGGCAAATGCACTAGGAGGTGGAACGGGAAGTTGAACGAGCTTGAGTTTAGCCATCGGAGTCTTAACTACAAGAGTTTAGACGGGAACGGTTTCTACAATTCGGAAATCGAAGCCCAAAGAAAGGGCTCCTAACGAAGACTTTAGCGAATTACGGTAGGGTCCGACTTTCCTCACCGGGAAGAGAGGCATCCGTAGACGGCTCTTCCGGTTTACCGAATTTCTTACATTCGAATAATTCGGAGAATTTCTCCTTGGATAACTCGCATTGTACCTGGAGTAGAGTCTTGTTCTCCACGCAGGAACGGATGATTGCCTCGCTAGTCTCCGGCTTTAAGACGCTACGAAGCATCAGAGCCTGAGTCTGCTTATCCATGGTTTCATCGTTCGCGATGAGCTTGGAGATATGGATTTGTGCATCGGAACATTCTTCCAGATTCGGTTTGGTTCTTTTGCATTCCGAAAGGAATAAGCAAAGAAATAAAAGAAAAGCGGACGTTATCCGCCCGCTCTTCTTCCGAAATCCGAAAAGTCGTCCGAAAGGATTACTTTTCAGTGTCGTCAACGGCTGCAGCCGCTTCTACGCGTTTACGCAATTCTCTCACGTATTTCTTGTCTGCACCGGTAATTCCCATAGCGGTCTCATAGAATTTGATCGCTTTTTCGAAATCTCCGGATTGGAAGTAATAAGTTCCGAGGTTTGCTTTCGCTCCCCAAGATTTTCCACCGGCTTTCTTGTCGGCTTTTTCCCAGTATTCTTTCGCTTTTTTGAAGCTAGGAGTTTCACCAGTGATTTCTTGGTAACCTTCGCCCAAAAGCTCGGCTACTTCGGGATCTTCGTCTTTAGTGAAAACGTCGATTTTCTCGGTTTTAACTTTAGGAGAAAGTCTGTCTTTGATGTAAAGAGCCGCTTCGTCCAAAGCTTTTCCAAAAGAGTCCAGAACGGAAGGGCAATCCAAGTTACCTACTCCTGCGTCTACTTTTGCAGGGTTGGAAACGACAGCCTTCTTAACTTCTCCGGTCTCAACTTTGATCAGAGTCGCGTCGAGAGGAATCAGCATGTAACGGATACCGGTTTGTTTGCTTACAGCACCGCCGCCGCCGTCTATGTTCTTACCGGTAGCCATGGAAGCGATAGCTCCCCCTACTTTCAGAGCGGCCGCACCGTAATCTACCATCATCTCGCTTCCGCATTCGGTATAAGGTTTTTGGTAACCGATGTGAAGAATCGCTTCCGCACCGAGTTGGTTTCCGAGTTTTACGCGGCTCTTAGTGATACCTGCCAGAGTAAGAGTAGCTTCGTTTAAGGAATCCGCTCTTTTGCTCAAGTCGATGAGTTTGTAGTAAGTTTCTTTATCGAATGCTTCGAAAACTTTCGCAGGCATTTGATCGATGAAGCTGGAACCTGCGCCGAAAACGGTTTCCCAGAGGCTTTTTTGAGGCTTCTCAACTGCCAGACCTACGTTACGGATGGAACCTAGGAATTTTTGAAGTTGGCGTCCTTCTTTGGACTTAGGGAAAACTGGGTATTCCACGTCTACGGTCTCGCCGCAATTGGAGACGGAGAATACGAGGGCTCCCGCGAAAAGCAGAGCTGCGATTTTTTTCATTGGGTTAATACCAATCCTTTATGGATGATTTTAGGAATAACTTCGTATTGGTCCCGGCATTTCATTTTCTGTCAATTTATTTTACGATACGAAGGGAAACGAATTCCGGATCGGAATTTCTTCCCACGATCCCGCCCGAAAAACGGGAATCAGGCGACGAAACGAAGCCGTTTTTCGGAAAGTTTTTCGGCCAAACTCTTTCTAGAAACACTTGCAAAGCGCCAATCCCGCAAAGATCGTACAATTCGGTTCAAAAATGGAATCCGTCTCGCCCGAGCGAGTCAAAATAGAAAAGGGGGGAAAACCCCCGAACCCGGCCGAAGGGGGCCCAATGAAGACTGTAGAGGAACTCCGAAAATCCCTGGAATCCACCTATATGGAGCATGAAATCGAGGAGAAGCTTCCGCTCATCCAAGAGATCAACCGGCTCAAAAAGGAAAAAAACGCTGTTCTTTTAGGACATAATTATATGACTCCGGACGTTTTCCACGGAGTTTCCGATATCGTAGGGGATTCTCTCTACCTGAGCAAGGCAGCTTCGGAGACCGATGCGGACATAATTCTATTTAACGGAGTGCATTTTATGGCGGAAACCGCCAAGCTCATGTCTCCGGAAAAAAAGGTACTCATAGCCGATCTAAAAGCAGGATGCTCTCTTGCGGAAAGTATCACCCGGGCGGACGTTCAAAAGCTAAAGGCCCAGTATCCCGGGGTTCCCGTGGTCACCTATGTGAACTGCACCGCAGAAGTGAAGGCCGAAACGGATATTTGCTGTACTTCCGCCAATGCGGTCCAGATCGTAAATTCCTTGGATTCGGATACTGTCATCTTCTTACCGGACGAATATCTTGCAGGCAACGTTCAAAACCAGACCTCTAAAAAGATCGTCTCCTTTCCCGGAAGATGCATGGTGCATGAAATGTATACCGCGGAGGACATTCTTTCCGTCCGGAGACAATGGCCCGGAGTGACCGTGATTTCCCACCCGGAATGCAATACGGATGTGGTAGCCGTTTCGGATTTCGCAGGATCCACTTCTCAGATGTCCAAATTTATCCGGGATTCCGGAGCAAAAGACGTTTTCCTCGTAACGGAATGTTCCATGGGAGACAATCTACGGTCCGAATTTCCGGAGAGGCAATTCGTATCTTCCTGTAGGACCTGCCCTCATATGAAACGGATTACCTTGGAAAAAATAAGAGACGCTCTCCTTCACGAAAGATATGAAATCCAATTGGATCCCGAAATCATTGAAAAAGGAAGAATGGCCGTCCAGAGAATGTTGGACGTGAGCTATAAATAGATCTGATGTATCGAATCGGACAAGGACTAGACTTCCATCGCTTAGAAACGAATCCCGAACGCCCTCTGATTTTAGGAGGAGCAAGGATAGAATCGGAACTCGCATTAGTAGGACATTCCGACGCGGATATCATAATACATGCGTTAGCCGACGCAATACTGGGCGCATTGGGGCTCGGGGATATCGGACAGCATTTTCCGGATACGGATCCTAGTTTAAAGAATATGGACTCCAGATTGATCTTAGAAAAGACATTGTCTTTGAGCGAAGAGAAGGGATTCTCCCTGGTGAATATTGATTGCACTCTAATCGGAGAAAAACCGAAGATCGCTCCTCATAGAACGAAAATCCAATCCTCGTTATCCTCCCTTCTCCGACTGCCCGAAGATTGCGTTTCGGTCAAGGCGACCACGACGGAAAAAATGGGTGCCTTAGGAAGAACGGAAGGGTTGGGTGCGAGTTGCGTAGTCTTACTGGTAAAAAATTAAGAATCGGTCCGGAGTTTCGGATCGCGATCTTAGCGACCCTATTCGTTCTGATCGGCCTATTCTTACTGCAATATTTCCGGGATTCACCCATTAAGGAAACCGCATATAGTATAAGATACTCCGTTCTGGATCGGATTCCCATCCGATCGTCCAAGGATCAGGTTCTGGATTATTTGGATAAAATGGAATGGGACAAGCGGGAATTTTCCGTCGGTCCCGTGGATCCGGATCCTTCCGGAGCGGATATTCTCGTCTTCAATAAGACCGGTTTCATCAATTCCAACGCATATTATACTTTTCGAAAGGAGAATAATGGAATCCGGGTGGATTTGGGATCTTACTGGGACTTCCGAAAATCCCCCGTATTTATAGCGAGAATTCGGGTTTTTCTGTATCTATTGTTTTTAGACGAACAGCTTGTGCAAGTCCGAGTGGTCAAGATCCTAGGCTGATATGATACCGGATCTTTTCATTAGGATAGCATCCTCTCCCGGAGAATAATAGGATTTTCTCCTACCTACCTCGACGAATCCCAGTTTTCGGTAAAGAGCTAACGCGGGAGAATTCGTATTAGAAACTTCTAAGAGAACTTCGGAGTAAGAATCGCAGAGAGATTTCAGAATTTTTTCCGCCTCTCCCTTCTTTCTTTTTTCGGGAAGGATTCCGATCCTTAGAAGTTCACAAGCATCGCCTAATTCCAAAAAAAGAAGGTATCCGGTATTTTCCGATACCCAGGCAGGATGGGATCCCAAATGGCTTCGAACGGATCTTTCACTCCAAGCTGAATCCGAAAATATCTTTCTTTCCAATTCTTCCAATAGAATGGAATCTCCCTCTTCCGCATATCTCCAGCCTTTTGGAAGAATCTTTTTTTTTCCCGAATCCAACCTATTTTCTCCTTGCCTAGGGCCTCGAGAATCCATACTAATTAGCGGTCGCTTTACGAAAGTAGATTCTTCGTTCGACTCGTATTTATTCGGGAGTTTTTCTCCGAGGAAGTCCGAAAGAATTTCCGAGATACCCCGACCGAATGAGAGGAGCCTTCTTCGAAAAGCCGAAAATCCATAGGAGTTTCATCATGAAAACAATCGGCAAATACGTTTATGCCACACCGTTCCTAATATTTGGAATTTTCCATTTTCTTAAAGCGGATATGTATGCAGGGATAGTTCCGAGCTTTATTCCCTTCCCTGTCCTTTGGGTCTATGTGACCGGAGCGGGTCTTGTAGCGGCGGCAATCAGCATCTTCATCAACAAAAAAACCAAATTGGCGACAACCTTACTTGCGGTTCTTTTAGGACTCTTTATCGTTCTCGTACATTTCAAAGGAGCGGCCAGCGGAGATATTCCTTCCACCGTTTCCCTTCTCAAAGATCTGGGACTCTTGGGCGGCGCCCTGGTCATCGCAGGTATTTCCAAAGACAATACCTGATCCCGATTCGGGGAGAATGCTCATTCTCCCCTCTCTTCCGCCTTTTTATTCGTCCGAAAAAAATTCCATTCGGAGGGATTTTCCGTCGACCACTCTAGTCGCTTCTCGACATGGTATCGGTAAGATATAAACGAAAAATCAGGTGGAATGTCATGAGAGCTCCTCTTACCTTTCTCGCACTTCTTCTTTTTATTTTAACCGATTGCAAGAACCTAAGTAAATTCTCCTCTGCGAGTAAAATCGCAAAACCTCCGACTGTCGAGGATCTGGAGGCGTGGAAACGTAGGCTGGATATGGACGAGTCCGAGATCGTAGAACTCGAAAAAAAGATCCGGGAAATGGCGGCAAAAACCAGATCCGCGGGAGCTTTGAGCTGGAAGATCGCGCAAGGTTATATGAAAATCGGCGATTACGATCTGGCCGCCAAATATTATAATAATGCGATCCAGGCCGAGGTATCCGGAAAAAAATCGGAAGTGGTCGGCGCCGACGTTCACTTCTTCGAATCCGCTCTTCCTTATTTCGATAAGGCCCTTTTACTCGCTCCCGTGGACCAACAACTTCTTTTCGAAACAGGCTTGGCCTACGCCAACGCATCCAAAGACAGAGGCTGGGAACCTAAAAGAAGGCAAACTGCAGTGGAGATATTCCAATCCCTCACCCGCCAGGACCCCAGAGATTCCCGATTTCCTTACCAATTGGCGCTCATCTATTTCGATTCTTCTATGAACGATTCCTCCTGGGAAGGTCTACATGCCGGTTTTCAGGACCAGGACAAGGCGTTCTCACTCTTGGATTCCGTTCTGAAAAAGGAGCCCAGAAACGTTCCGGTACTTTTTGCCAAGGCGAACTTCCTATATCGCTCCGGTAAAACCGATCTGGCCAAAGAGGAATACCTTCGTCTCAAAACCACCATAGAAGGATTAAAAACCGACGGCTTCATAAAGGAAGACCTGAACGAAAACGAATCTTATAAAAACGTAATTAATAATTTGAAAAAAATGGAATCCTCGGAAAAGTAAAAACGCCCAAGTTCCGAGGAACAGGAAGGTGAAAAATGGATTTTCTATCCCTAAGCTCTCCGTCCCTGCTCTCGATTTTAGCCAAGGGAAGAATCCTATCATCCTCCTCTGACGAAAAAGAAGCCGTAAAAGCAGTCGAATCCCTTCTCCCTAAAGAAATCCGGGAAAAGATAAGAATAGAAACTTCCTCTTATATCGGAGATCTTAAGAGGCTCGGAGCCTGCGTACTGAGTTACTTCGATCCGAACTACCCGGAACTATTGCGCGAAATTTACGACCCTCCTCCCAATTTATTCTGCTTCGGAGACGTTTCCGCACTGAATCGAAAATTCTTAGCGGTAGTAGGAACTAGAAAAGTCTCTCCCGTCACTCTTGCCTATTGCGGTCAAGTACCCGATTTCCTATCCTCCTTGCAAATGGAAGGAATAATCTCCGGGCTCGCATTAGGAGTGGATGCGGCCTGCATGAGCCTAGGCCTTGAGAAAGGACTACCCGTACTAGGCGTGATGGGAACCGGTCCCGAGAAAGAATACCCTTTCGAAAATCGTAATATATATTCCGAATTGAAGAATTCTCCGAACTGCGCTATCGTAACGGAATATCCTCCCGGATTCAGAGTCGGAAAATACGCTTTTCCCAAAAGAAATAGGATCATAACGGGAATCGCTTCCGCACTTCTTTTAATGGAAGCGCCTTCCAAAAGTGGAGCCTTATCATCCGCTTCGAATGCGCTTTCGCAGAATAGGGAAATTTATGTTTTTAATCATCCATACCAGTTGCAAAACGAAGGCGGAAGAAGATTGATATCGGAAGGAGCGATCGAAGTTTCTCTACAAGAAGATACGGGAAATATCAATGTGTTTCGTACGAGCGAAATTCTGCCCGATAATTTCGAGGAACTTCCCGGAATGCTTGCTCTAATCGGAAAACAAACCTTAAATGGTAATTGGACCGAATTAGGAAGCGGTTTTATCCAATCCAATACATAATAAGGTCGGTTAAGAATGGGTTCCACCCCTAATCTCCTCGATAGGTTACGATTCGGGCTCCACAAAACTTCCCCTGCGTGGTCTCTCGGCGCCTTTCGATTCGGATTCGGAATCCTACTATTCGCTTTAGTTCTGCGTTATCTTTACCACGGTTGGGTCGCCAAGTATTTTCTCGAGCCCGAATTTCACTTCAAGTATTTCGGATTCTCCTGGGTTCCAGTTTTTCCAGGCTGGATATTGTATCCTATTTTTATAATACTCTGCATAGCGGCATTAGGAATCTGCCTGGGAGTGTTGTTTCGAACCAGCGTCCTAATTTATCTGATCGGATTCGTTTATTTTAATCTCTTGGACGTTTCCACTTATCTGAACCATTACTATCTGATCGCTTTACTCCTATGGATCCTACTCTGGACGGAAGCGAACTCCTGCTTTTCCGTCGCTCACTTTCTTGCGACCTATCGGAAGGGAAGATGGTCGATTCCTAGGGTTCCGAATTGGAATCTGTATCTTCTTAGATTTCAAATCGGATGCGTGTATTTTTTCGGAGGCATCGCGAAGTTAGTCCCGGATTGGATCCTAGACGCGCAACCTCTCAGGATATGGCTGGTAAGGAGCACCGATTTTCCTTTGATCGGAAGCTTCTTCTCCTATCCGATTGCAGGGTATATATTCAGTTACGGAGGAATCGTCTTCGATCTGCTGGTTCCTTTCTGCCTTCTCAAGTCCAAATTGAGACCCTGGGCCTACGGATTCGTTCTCATATTCCATGCGATGACGTGGAGATTGTTTCCGATCGGAATTTTTCCATGGGTCATGTCTTTTTCCGCACTGCTATTCTTCTCGCCGAATTGGCCCCTCAATGCCAGACGCTTTCTCAAAAAAAGGGGAATCTTTCCTTACGGGGAAATTCGGAACTTGATTCATTCCGCTTGGACCAAGCTGCCCGTACAACTTAGATTCGATACGGCTGGGATTTTTCTAAGAATTCTAAAAATATTAGAAAAACCGAATGAATGGGGGAGAAAACTCGAAGATAGAATCGGAAATTTCCGGACCAAAATCGGACCCGGGTTAGGCTTCTGGCTTTGGGGAGCTTACGTACTATTTCATATTCTCTTTCCCTTACGCCATTTTTTTTATCCGGGCAACCATCTCTGGACGGAACAGGGATACAGATTTGCCTGGCATATCATGTTGATCCAAAAAAACGGAATCGCATCCTTTCGAGTGGTTAATCTGAGGACGGGAGAGACTCAATTCGTCCTACCGGAGAATTATCTTACCGAATTGCAAAAAACGATGATGAGTACACAGCCGGATCTGATCCTTCAGTTCGCCCATTTTCTAGGAAATAAGGAAAAGAAGAAAACCGGGGACGAAATCGCGGTTTATGCGGAAGTTCGGGTTTCCTTGAACGGAAAGAAAAGCAGCATTCTCATCGATCCGAACCGGGACCTAATGAAGGTGAAAGACGATTTTTCTCATAAAGACTGGATCCTCCAGTTGGAGTAAGCGAATCCGGACGTTTCCAGAGGAGAAAATCCCGATCTTTAAGAGACATACGTCCCGAATAACGGAAGTGTGTAAGCGTACACATACAAGTTAGAGCACGTTATTTTCCATTAATTTGTGGCAATTTGCCATCTTTGCATTCGGAATATTTTTCCAAACAAGAACGCATAACGTTCTTGTTTCCCATTCCCCCACTCAAGGGATGAAAAAAAGAAAATTGGAACAACTTCCATTCCTTTCCGGTCTTCGGCTCTCGTTCGTAGCCCGAAGTAATCGTTTACTTACTCAAGTAATCCCTTATATTTATTTTTCCGTGAAATAGTCCGTAGGATTATATCGTCTCTTGGTTTAGGTCGATAGAATATTTACCGGTTACGCTTTAAAACGTAACAAAGAGAAGCAGATGCCAGTACGAATCAACGCCACCCAAAAACTTTACGCACTTATTGCGGCTTTTTTCCTATTTTTTCAAGGCTGCGTGGCTTGGCCTGCGCTCACCGGAGCGGTTGGATTGGCGGCCGGAAAAAAAGGAGGAGGCGGTCTCTTCTTTCTCCCAGGTTCCGGATCTCCTGCGGAATTGAATCGTGTAGAAATCTCCTCTCCCAATTCCAGCTTCGCTAAGACTACGACCATGTCGCTTTCTGCGACTGCGGTTTATTCCGATAATACGAATAAGGATATCACCGCGGACGCAAGTTGGAGTTCCAGCGATTCGAATATTATAGAAATGTCTTCGAACGGACATGCAAAGGGAAAAAACGTGGGTTCGGCCGACGTAAGCATCTCCTACCAAGGCAAGACGGCTCAAATGTCTTTGGGAGTAACGTCCGCGCCTCTTTCCGGTCTTACCATCACTTGTACGAACCAAGGAACCAATCTCCCGAAAGGTAATACTAGACAATGCACGCTCACGGGTAATTTTGCGGATTCCACCAACCAAGACCTCACGAGCGATCCAGGAGTCGTTTGGAAAACGGGAAGTAACTCGGTAGCTACCATCGATTCAGACGGATTGGTAACCGCGGTAAATGTGGGAACCACCACGATACAAGCATCGTATCATGGAATGTCCGCATCCGATTTAAACCTTACGGTTAGTTCGGCTACTCTAGTTTCCATCTCGGTTACTCCTACGAATTTATCCTTACCCTTAGGCAAGACGCAACAGTACACCGCCACTGGCACTTATTCCGATAGCTCCACTCAGAATATTACGACTTCCGTAACTTGGAGTTCTTCCGATACTTCCGTTGCGACAATCGGAAACACTTCCGGAACCAACGGATTTCTATCCACAGAAGCGGAAGGAACGACTACTATTACCGCTACTTCCGGATCCATCAGCGATAGCACCGGTCTCACCGTCACCGACGCCGTTCTGGAAAGCATTTCCATCAGTCCTTCCGCCCCGGAAACTCCGAAAGGAAGGACGTTGAACCTGACCGCAACCGGGCTTTTCTCCGACGGTCATAACGAGACGATTACCGATCAGGTGACTTGGTCCAGCGCCGACACAAGTACCGTTACTATAGACAACGGAACCGGACTGGAAGGTAGAGCCACAGGACTCAATGTAGGAACCGCGAACGTTACCGCTGGAATCGGAGGGATCAATGCGACAGTTTCCTTCAAAGTAACTAGCGCCGTTTTGGATTCCATCCAAGTGACTGCGGACGATACTTCCATTGCCAGAGGAACTTCCACACTCGTTCTCGCGACCGGGATTTATTCGGACGGAACTTCCCAAAATATCAGTTCCTCCGTCAACTGGACCACTTCCAGTTCCTCCACTCTGCAAATTGGATCCTTGAACGGAGTGCCTAAAAGAGAGATACTTTCTCCGAATAACGGCAATATCACCACGGCAAGAATCACCGCCGAAGGCACGGGAGGAATCACAGGTTATGTGGATATCACGGTAACCGCTGCAAAACTTGTTTCCATCGCGATGACTCCTACGAACCCGAGCGTAGCCAAAGGGCTGACCAAGGATTTCACCGCTACGGGGACTTATACCGACGCGACCACTCAGAATCTTACTACCTCAGTCACCTGGACTTCCTCGGATACGAGTAAGGCAACGATCAGCAACGCTTCCGGAACGGAAGGTAGGGCAACCGGAAATGCATTAGGAACTTCTAATATTACCGCAACTCTGGGTTCAGTGACTTCTCCCGCGTCGACTCTGACAGTGACTGCGGCAGTCCTGCAATCCATTACAATCACTCCTTCCAACCCGAGCATTGCAAAAGGAAGAAGCCAAAACTTAACCGCAACCGGAACCTATTCCGACTCTAGTACGGCAAATTTGACCTCGATCGCTTCCTGGTCCAGCTCGGATACGTCGGTCGCGGGAATAAGTAACTCCTCCGGTACCGAAGGAAAGGCTACGGGTCTATCTGTAGGAACTTCTACCGTTACCGCCACTTCGGGTTCCATATCCGGTTCGATCACATTTACGGTTACGGCCGCCGTTCTGGATTCCATCGAGGTTTATTTGGATAATTCTTCCATAGCTAAGGGAACGTCCACTCTCGCGGAAGCCAGAGGTACTTTCTCGGATTCGACCACACAAAATATCAGCGACCAAGTCGTATGGACGAGTTCCCAGACTTCGATCGTTCAGTTGGGAAATCTCACCGTAGCGCCTAAGAAGCAATTGAATTCTCCCAATAACGGAAGTTTAGGTACGTCCCGTATCACTGCAACCTTAGGTTCCGTAAGTGGGTATTCCGACTTAACGGTAACTTCTCCTACTTTGGTTTCTATCCAAGTGGATCCCACGAATCCGAGCGTTGCTAAAGGATTAACCAAGAATTTTACGGCTACCGGAACTTATACCGACGGTTCCACTCAGGACTTGACGACTTCGGTGACTTGGTATTCTTCCGATACCGCTAAGGCCACGATCAGTAACGCTTCGGGAACCAACGGGGTAGCAACCACTCTACAGACCGGAACCACGAATGTCACCGCTAAGCTAGGTAGCGTCACCTCTCCTGCAAGCACCTTGACGATTACCGCTGCGGCGTTAAGCAGTATCACGATTGCACCTTCTCCTACCTTAAGTATAGCTAAAGGTAGAACCCAAAACTTTACGGCAACCGGACATTATACGGATAGTAGCACTCAGGACCTTACCACTACCGTTACTTGGAGTTCCTTCGATCAAACCAAGGCCACGATCAGTAACGCCTCCGGAACCAACGGTAAACTAACCGCTCTCCAAGAAGGTAGCACACAAATTTCCGCTACCTACAATTCGATCACTAGCACGGACACTTCCGTTACGATAACGGCGGCAGTATTGGAAAGCATCTCGATCACTCCGGTGAATTCCAGCTTAGCGAAAGGTTATACCACCCAATTTACCGCAAACGGAGTATATTCGGATTCGACTACTTTGGATATCACCGCCCAAGTTACCTGGGCTTCCTCAAATACCGCGTCTTCTACGATCAGTAACGCGACGGGCAACCAAGGTTTGGCCACTGCGGTCTCGACGGGAACGAGCACGATTTCCGCCACCTTAGGTTCCGTTTCCAACTCTACTAATTTCACGGTAACCGCGGCGGTACTCGCGTCGATTTCGGTGGCACCTACCAATACGACGGTTTACACCACCCAAACTAAGGATTATACGGCTACAGGCACGTATTCCGACGGAAGCACTCAGAATCTGACTACGAGCGTTACTTGGACTTCTTCTAATACGAGCTACTCTACGATCAGCAACGCTTCCGGGACGGAAGGAAGAGCCACGGGAGTATCCGCAGGAACCGTAACGATCACCGCTACCAGCGGATCCGTGAGCGGTAATACCCAACTTACCGTAGTCTATCTGGATACTACTCCTCCTACAGTGTCCAGTGTAGTATCCTTGAGCCCTACTACGGTAAGAGTTACATTCTCCGAATCCGTAGCGACCTCGGGAGCTACCACAGCCGCAAATTACAAGCTGGCTAAGACAGCTTCCGTAACGGGAGTCTGTTCCGATAACAGCAACTTCTCTTCTCCGTCCGAAATTGCGGTTTCATCAGTAAGTGGAAGCGGTGCGATTTATACTCTTACTTTGGCCTCTTCCCAAACTTCCGGTACGGGCTACACTGTGATCGTGAATAAATCCGGGATCCAGGATCTTTCCGCCGTTCCGAACGCGTTAGGATGTGCAAACTACGGAGACTTCGTCGGACAAGAACAGTTGAAGGTTAGCTCCGCATCCTGCGCGAGCACGAGTACGATCATTATAAACTTCTCCAAACCGATCAAATCCGGAAACAATGTGGCGGGATCCGCAGAATGTAGCAGTACCGCAGAATGTGCAAAAAGATACTCCTTAACGGGAACTACCGACTTAGGAAACGTCAGCTCGGCTAAAATTCTGGACGGAACCATATGCGGAGGAGCGTCCGCGGATTCGGCTAAAGTTTGCGTAACCCATAGCATTCTGCAAACTGGAGCTCAGTATACAATTATAGCTGCAAATAACGTGGACGGGGACAATTTCGATAATTCCTCCTGGGGATCCATCCGCGATTCTGGAGATTCCGAAAATGTCCAATCTTCTCCTAGAGACCGAGGAGTCTTCTTAGGCTGCGGAACTACTCCGACAAAATTCGAGGACGGTCCGATCTCCATCGATCCGAACGGATCCACATTCGGATATTTGGCGGACTTCAATAGTAAAATCTATACTGGACCTAATAATGCAGGAAACGGAGCGCTTAGATTCGCTTATGACGGATCGAGCCCGGAATCGGTACAATTCTCCTTCGCTAAGGATACTACAGCTCAGGCAAGCGATTCCACCAATGTCAGTTCCAATACCGCGATCACTCGCGAGAATAGCATCGCAGTTCCGCCTTACGTGACTCTTGGCCACTCGGGCTGTACCCAAAACAACGCGACTTTGGCGAGCGGTTGCGGACCCGATAACGAAAACGGAAGAGGAATCTTTACCACAGGATCCCTAAACGGAAGTCCGTATATATTTATCGCAGCGGCGAGAACGACCCCCGACGGTTCCGGAAACTATCTCTTCGATTATATCTATTACTCGAACGATACTTCCACTAACCTGAACTATAAATACATAGATATGGGAACGATCACTGGAACAGTAACTGCGGGAACGTCGTCCATCAGCGTTATGAATAATCGCGTCTTCCCGGGATTTGCAAAACCGAGCAATAGCAGTGGTGGAGGTTTGAACGCACCCGATTTCGGTTATATCACCTTTAATACCTCCGACTCAGGTGGAGGAGGTTCCACAGGATACTGTACTTCCGGTTCCAATTGCGACGCAACGGATAATACCAACGGTAGAAGGATCCGCATCGATTACATGCCTTACTTCGGCGGGCCTTCCAGCGGTAGTAATAATACGAATAGTAGCCCGAACTGGGCCTATTATATCGGAGTGGATTCTTCCTTCGTCTTCAAGAACCGGCTTTATGCGGCGAACGGAGGTTTACATGCGATAGGGCATAATGGATCCATCATACGTTCCGAGTCCTCCAATCCGACGACCGCTTGTAGCGGCAAGGACTCTTGTTCCGATTGGACGGAGATCGGACCTAGATCGAATTCCAAATGGCATAATAGTCCTACGAATAACTGGTTCTCTCTGGAACTCTCCAAATTCTACGATTTGATCCCTGCCGATCGCGCTTTCGCTCAATTCGCGGAATTCAACGAGAAACTTTATGTGACCAGAACGATCTGCGTCCAAAGCACTCAGGCAAACGGCTTAAGAACCTCCGCCGGAACCGTAGCGGGATGTACCGACGGAACTGACACGAACAGAAGGGCCCAACTTTGGAAATGCGATCCTACTCTGACGAGTAACGGTAACGAATGCGACCCGGGAGATTGGAGTGTCGTCGGAGACGACGGAACCGGAATCACCAACTTCGGAGATTCTACGAATCGAACGATTACTATGGTCGCTAAAAACGGATCCTATCTATACGTGGGATTCGATAATCCGGGAGGAATTCGAATCTATCGCACGAACGTTACCAATCCAGGATCGGCTTCCAATTCATGGTCTCAGATCGCGGGTAACGGATTGACGGATACTTCCAACGTGCAGCAGATATTCTCCGCGATCTCGGTGCCCGTGAACGGAGTGAATTATCTCTACGTGAGCGTGGGTAAGAATAATACGCCTGTGAGGGTGTATAGACAGTCCAACGAATGAAAATAGCGACTCTCTTCATTCCATTGATCGGCTCCCTTGCCTTAGGAACATTCTTCGGATGCGTTAGAGACTCCGGATACGAGCCTCTACGTTTCGAAAGGATCTCTAAAGCGGAGAATCTGACCTTCCAGGCGAATGTGGACGGAACGTTGTTCGCCGGACAATGGGAGTATCGATTCAGGATCAAGCAAGCGGATCGAGTCTCCCTGCTTGTGGAAGTTCTCTCCGACCAGCCCGACCTAGGCGTTAAATTGG
Source organism: Leptospira wolffii serovar Khorat str. Khorat-H2 (assembly GCF_000306115.2). Lineage (NCBI taxonomy): Bacteria > Pseudomonadati > Spirochaetota > Leptospiria > Leptospirales > Leptospiraceae > Leptospira > Leptospira wolffii. The sequence continues at coordinate 17,832 of NZ_AKWX02000023.1, read as the reverse complement.
TCCGGAAAGGAATATTATTCGATCAGAATATAACCTGCAAGGAAGCGATCACTTTGCAGACTCCGTGCAAACTGGAAATCAAGAATCCGGACCGGGGAGAATACTCGTTGGTTCTACAACACGGAACCGAGCAGGAGTCGACGGTGCATTATAGAATTTTTGCGGGCGTACACGGACCCGGTTACGCATCCGTAGTCTGGGAGGAAGAAATTGCGCGTAGGTAAATCGATTTCCTTTATCGGGATATTATTCTCGGTTCTGCTTCTGCAGACTTCCTGTAGACATGCGATGGTTCGCTATCCCCAAGCATTGCCGGATGCGTGTAAGGCATATCCGAATTCCAAAGAATGCAAGAGAGCATTGGACATTCAGGCCTCCAACCAGGGAGAAAAAGGGGAAACCTACAAAATCCCTCACACGTATTACTTTTTCGGATTGTATCCGGGCAATATCGTAGTCGATGCCGGTAGATATTGCCCCTCCGGACCTAAATCGGTCCACCAGTACACTTCTTTCTGGGACGGACTCTGGGAACAGCTTACTCTCGCCATATATTCCCCCCAAACCGTGGAGATAGAATGCTACAGATGAATCGAATTTTAGTACTGATTCTTTTACTCGGATGCCTCCTAGGCTGCCATTCCACGACTGTGGTGTACAAATCGGGAGATACTCCGTATTCTCTTTCCAAGGAAGCTCCCGGAGCGGATAAGCGAACCAGACAGGGAAGCATCGTGATGGGAATCTATATGGCCTCGAACGCGGAAGAAGCCGTTTGTCCGAATTCCTTTCCGGAAGTGAAGATGTTCACCGGATTCTTGGACTTAGTCATCCATTTCTTTATCGGACCCTTCTACACGACCAAGACCGTGGAAGTCTATTGCCGGAAATAAACCGGAAATTGCTCGCAAATCGAACCCCTGCCCGGCTCAATTACGGCTATGCCGACTTGGGCCTTCGATTATATCATTTTACCCTTAGGAATTTACTTAGCTAGAATGACGGACGTGAGTATAGGCACGGTCCGGATCATTCTTATATCCCGGGAAAGAAAGGCGCTGGCCGCCATGCTCGGTTTCGTAGAAGTGCTTCTCTGGTTGATCGTAATCACTCAGATTATGCGAAATCTGAACAATGTACTTTGCTATATCGCCTACGGAGGAGGATTTGCGACCGGAACCTACTTAGGGATGGTCATAGAGGAAAAACTAGCGATAGGACATTCCTTGGTTCGAATCATCGTTACCTCCCAGGGAGAAGAGATCGTTAGAAACCTAACCGAGGCGGGATTTAGAACCACTAGTTTAGACGCCAGCGGAGCGAGAGGCCCGGTTAAAGTGATTCTTTCTTTTCAGAGAAGAAAGGATATCCCTTTCGTCCTACAAATTCTGAAGAATACGGCTCCCAATGCGTTTTATACGATAGAGAACGCTCGCAAATCCAGCGATCCTATATGGAGGGTTTCCGGAGAAGAAGGGGATAATCTGGCGCGTCTGCTTTGGAGAAGGCAATCTAGGATTCGGAAATGAAGGCCCGGGGAATCCCCGGGCAAAAGATGGATCGGGTTTCCCTTAAGCGGGAACCTTTACCAGGATCTTCTTGATTTCCTTATGCATAAAGGTAGGGAAATTCAGATGGTACTGGGGTAATAGGATTTTCCAGTCGTCCTTACGGATAAATTTGCGGCAGCCGGACGCTCCACATGCGCATTCGAAGGTCTGATCGAAGTTCACTACGAAATTTCCGTAGTCTATGGTCAGCTCCTCTCCAGACTCAATATCCCTTTTAGCGATGATATTGTCCGATTGGTCGTACCACATATTGGGTTCGCAGGAGTGATTCATAAAATTGGAGCTATTGATAACATACTCCAGGCCAGAGGGTCCGGTAACAAGGCCGAAGTCTACGTCGTATCCGTATTTCATGAAGATTTCCTTCTCCTGTTCTGGAAGCTCGTCGGCCTCGGACACGGAGAGAACCTTCCAGCCGAATTCTTCGTCCTCTATCCACTCGCTGTAACTGAAAAGGAGGGTTCCTTTAGCGATTGGCTGAGAGGCAAAGATGCCGTTTTCCCCGAACTTGTTCGTGCGTCTTTCGATCATGCAAGATCAACCTGCTCTTCCCCATTTGGGGCAAAATTTTAATCAGTCAAGACCGGGATCGAAAAAAGTTCAATTAAAAATATGAAATACCCCCTAGCTCGGTCGGTAAAAAAAATCCGGGGCTTGGGAAGCAAGTTCCAAGCAAGGGTAAGGAAAGAAATTTCTTAGGACGGCCCGAAGACCTTACTAGGACCGAAGTCATCGAGACTCGGTTCCGAAAGACAAAGACAAGGCGGGGAAAAGACTTAAAGGCCCCCGAGGAAAGCCGAGTTTGGAAGTCCTTCATGAAGAAGGAGGACGCGGGGCGCTAGGCCCTCCTACTCCAGAAGGAAATTGGAAAGCAGTTCTCCCGTCCATTCTCCTCGAGGGTATTCCTCGCTCACTTCCTTCAGACGTCTCCAGCCGGAGTCCCTAGCCTCCAGAACCAAGGAAGAAATCCGGAAAAGACTCGTGCGCACGCTCGCCTCCTCCAGTCGGGAACTAGACCTGCCGATCTCTAGAAAACAAGTAAGGGGAAAATTCTTTTCCCAAATTTCTCCCAGACCTTCGAACCTCTCTCCTAAGTCCTTATCGGGAGAAGAATCGGAAAGACGGCTCACGTCTATGAAGATGGGTAGCACCCGACTGGAGGTCCCGAATCTGGTCTCCTTCAGTTCCTTGCAGAATGCGACAGCTTGCGCGAAGGACTCAGCGAAGCAAAGCATGGGTGCCGACTCGTCGTTCGGAATTTTGGAGAGAAGCTTACCGAGCTTGAGACCGTCCTCCATACTCAAGGCTTGCTTGGGAAGAACCAATATAGTCCGAACATCTTTACGAACTAAACGAATCAGATATCTGAGAAGACGAGAGGATCGTTTGGGCACCGGTTCTAGTAAAGTTAAGAACATCTCTATCCCATATGTCGTTCGAAACTTATCCTTCGTTTAGTATATTTTCTCCCCTTATCGAGGTATCGGATTAATTCCTATGTCGCATATCGTTTCCGAATGTCGCGAAAAATCAAGAAAACGAAAAACGCTTGAGTACAATATGTAGATATGTAAGTTACGGATTTGATTTTTCAGTACTTTGTAATGCAGGAGGCTGCTTCCATGAGTGGAAAACGTTTTCTTTCCAAACACGATCACCAAAGAATTCTTTCTACTCTGCAGGCCCCGGACATCCCTCAAACTGTCCAGCCAAGTCTCCTCGAAACGATACGCAAAGCTCTTTCCAAGGCAAAGAAGCTGGATGCCAGCCAAGTTCCCGAAGATCTGATCACGATGAATTCCAAATTCGTGCTTCGGGATCTGGGAAATGCGGAAGCATTCCAATTCACTTTGGTCTATCCGGAAGAATGTCCGGAAAACGCGGCAGCGGCCGGGAAGATCTCCGTACTTTCTCCCCACGGATCCGCGGTATTGGGAGCCCGTGTAGGAGAAGTCGTCCGTTGGGAAATCAACGGTAACGACAAGTACCTAAGAGTACAGGAGTTGCTCTTCCAACCGGCGGCTATTTAAACCTTTTCGGGGTAACCATAGACTCCGCCCAACTCCTTGGCTAGTAGACCCTTATAATCCACTTCTCTTATTTTTCCGGTGCGGATATCGTAAACCCAACCGTGGATCTCCGGAAATCCGTATTTCTTCAAGGCGGTCTGGATCATACTGGTCTTATAGAGATTCACTACCTGCTCGGCGACATTCCACTCTATCAGCTTTTCCTCTTTTGCTTGGTCGGGCAAGGCGTCCAATTCTTCCCTATGCTTTAGATACACGTCCTTGATGTGAGTGATCCAGTTATCTATGAGCCCCGCGGTAGTCCCCTTCAAGGCTGCCTTGACCCCTCCGCAACCGTAATGTCCGCAGACGATGATATGCTTCACGTTCAATGCCTCGATCGCGTATTGAACCACACTAAACAAAGACATGTCGTCCACGGAGACCACGTTGGCGATATTACGGGTCACGAAGATCTCTCCCGGATTAGTCTTAGTGATCACATTCACCGGTACCCGAGAGTCGCTGCATCCGATGAAAAGAACCTGAGGAGTCTGGCCTTCCGCGTGACGGGAGAAGAATTCGGGGTCCTCGGCGGTTCTTTCCTCCACCCAAGTCTCGTTATTCGAAAGCAGTCTTTGATAGGTCTCGCTCATCTCTTTCTTCAGCGATTCTATATCGTTTTGCATGTTCGCTATCCCTCCTAATATTACGGTGATTTCTTTTTGGTGAGCGCTATTTCTGAACTCGTAGATCAATTCCCGGATATCCGGATCCATATGAAGATTTCGGGTACCGTCGATTTCCAGAGTGATCCCGGACGGCTGGCTCTCCAGAACGCTTTTGATTCTTGCTTTCTGAAAAAAGCCCAAATTCTCCCCTAAAACGATCCTACGAAATTTACCGTGATCTTCGACCCGGATGATCGCATTCAAATGGTCCGCGTATAGAACGAAAATCAGGGATGTAACGATACCGCAGAATGTACCGATGAGTACGTTCGTGAATACGGTCGCGATAATCGTTACCACAAAAGGAAGAAACTGAGAATACCCCTTTTGGAAAATCTGTCGGAAGAGCGAAGGCTTAGCTAGCTTAAATCCTGTCATCACAAGTATGGCCGACAAAGAAGCCAAAGGGATCATATTCATGAATTTGGGAAATAAAAGAACGCTAACGCCGATAAAGACGCCGTGAAGTACGGCGGAAAGTTTGGACTTGGCTCCGGAGGCGGCGTTCACCGATCCCCGGACCACCACGCTCGTGATGGGAATTCCTCCGGAGATTCCGCATACCATATTCCCCACGCCTTGAGCGATCAATTCCCTGGACATAGGAGTCTTACGATTCTCCTCGTCCAATTTATCCACCACTTCGATGGAGAGGAGGGATTCTAGAGAAGAAGCCAAAGCGATCGTCAACGCCAAGGCCCAAACGGAAGAATTTCTCCAAAAGGAAAAATCGGGAAAATCCAACTGACCGAATAGATCGGAAGCGTTCTTAAAAACCGGAAGAGTGACCAAGTGATCCTGGGACAAATTTCCCCCCGGTAGGAACTCTCCTAAGAAGAAGTTACCGCCGGTTCCTACCGCGATCGCCACTAGAGAAGCGGGAACGTATTTGAACTTCTTTGCGAAATACCGATCCCAAAGAATAAATACCGCCAAAGAGACCGCACCGATCGCCATCACATTGGCTCTCAGATTCTCGAAAGCGTGCATGAAGACCGTGAGAGAGTTGGTTTCCTTGCCTTCATGCGGATCATGATAGGTTTCGTTGATATCCTCTTTGGTCAGATCGAATTCCTCCACACCGAATTCCTCGATATCGTATCCGATCAAGTGAGGAAATTGTTTAATGATGAGAAGTAATCCTATCGCAGCGGACATACCCACCACGGTGGAGGTGGGAATATACGCGGACAGGGCACCGGCTTTAAGTAAACCTAATATGATTTGTATAAAACCGGCAATCAAGACCGCCAAGAGAAACGCTTCGAAGTTCCCTAAATCGCTGATACCGGACAAAACTATTGCGGTTAAGCTTGCGGTGGGACCCGATACGCTTAAAGAGGATCCGCTCACTAAACCTACTACGATTCCTCCCACGAAACCGCTGATAATGCCGGAGAAGAGCGGAGCTCCGGAGGCGTGGGCGATTCCTAAACAGAGAGGAATCGCAACGAGAAAGACCGCGATACTCGAGGAAATATCGTATGGGACTCTCTCCGCGATATTACGAAATGCTTTATTCATTGGTGCCCGCTTTGTTCGAAATTTTTTCCTTAACCGGAAAAATTTTTCGCAAGATACAAACAGATACTAATGTAACTAAATTAGATACCTTTCGAAATTACCCGGGAGGTTCATAAAATGAAATTGGGATATGATTTCCAGGATTTTTTTATAAGATTCGATTGCCGTTTCGACAGACATTACGATCAAAATCGGAACAATCGCGGGTATTTGCAAAAGAAAAGGAGACACGTATGATAGATATGATTCGCAATGGGCGAAAAATCGCCATCATCTTATCCATTCCGATTATATTCTTTTTTTCGAATATTATTAACTCCAAGGAGAATACCGAGACGGCGATATTCGCAGGAGGATGCTTCTGGTGTATGGAGGGTCCGTTCGAAAAATTGCCGGGAGTCGCTTCGGTAATATCCGGATATTCCGGCGGTCAGGAAAAAAATCCGACTTACGAGGACGTGGGTTACGGAAGAACGGGACATCGAGAATGCGTGAAAGTGACCTACGATCCTAAAAAGATCGGTTATGCCAAACTTTTGGATACTTATTGGAGACAGATAGATCCTACGGATTCGGGAGGACAATTCGCCGACCGTGGCAATCAATACAGAGCCGCGATCTATTATAAGGACGAGGCGCAAAGAAAACTGGCACAGGAATTCAAGGACAAGATCGAAGCCTCCAAGAAATTCCCCAAACCGATCGCGGTAGAGATACTAAAAGCGGGCGAATTCTATCCTGCGGAAGAGTACCACCAGGACTATTACAAGAAGAATCCCGAACATTATCGAAGCTATCGAAAAGGTTCGGGACGAGAGGATTATTTAATCAGAGTTTGGGGAGAATCCCCGAAGTAGAAATTCTTAACGGCTCATTCTCCCAAGAGACGGAAGAGATAGATGGTAAGTCTTTGCAATTTATCTCTTTCGGGGCCCGGGATTTCCTTTTCCAAATCGATCGTCTTACGATAGATCGATTTCAAATGGTTCTTCATGGTTCCGGAATGGATTCCTAAATCTTCGCTGATTTTGCTCTTATCCTTTCCGGATGCGATTCCCGCGCAGATTTCCGTTTCTTTTTTGGTGAGCTTGGTCTTCTCTCTCAGGATCGAGACTAAAGTCTCCGGATTCATTCCTTCATACTTTTTGAAAGTATCCGACGGAGAATGTTGAAAAGAATTATGTAACGCGTCGGAATTATTCGCCTCGTATTTTCCTTCTTCGGAAAAGATGAATACATAGGAGGGAACGTTTCCGTATATCGGCATCTGATAGGCGGTCTGTCTGGTATGGATAAAGTTCCCGTCCTTTTTCTTTAAACGAAGTCCTCTTCCTTCGAATTCTCCCGATCTAACGAGAGCGGGCATAAGAACCGTTTCCAGATATTTGCGGTCCGTATCGGATAAAAAGTCCGATACCTTCATTCCCTGAATGTTTTCTCCTGAGGGAATACCGAGAACCATTCTTCCATTCTCGTTGATCTGAGCAATCTGTCCTGCGGTATCGCAAATCAATAGAATATCGGGCACCGTGTCTCTTCTTTGGATAATTTCCTTAACGTCTTCCAACCTAGAATCCATCCGATTCGCAATGAATCGTAAGACATTTATTTTCCTCTTTGAAAGGACGAAGCTCTCTCTTGCGGAAGTCCCTCTCGGAAGAATATCCTTTTATAGATAGCTAAGACCGAGATTTTTTAAAAAATCCCACAGACATTTTCCGGGTACTTCTTTAAACCGATATGAAAAGCTCGTGACTACCCACTCACCGACCCGATCTCAATCTTAGAAGGATCTCCTACATTCGTGGATGGTAGAATGGACCTTCTTGTGGCAAGCGTTATAGGCCTCTATGTCGAACAGACTAGGGCGGCATTTTATACGAGGGGAACTAAGGCAAAGGCGGCATAAGAATTTCGAAAGATAGGAAGAAGTACGGATTACTTTCTTGCAGAGCGGGAGAGATCGGAGAACTTAAGGTCCAAACCTATGAGCGATCTTACACTTGTAATCGGTAACAAAAATATTTCGTCGTGGTCTTTCCGACCTTGGATCCTTTTGAAGCAAGCCGGAATCCCTTTCCAAGAAGTATCCTTGAAGTTATTCACTCCCGAATACGCTTCGGTAATCGCAAAGTATTCTCCCTCCGGAAAAGTTCCGGTCCTTCATGACGGGGATCTCCAAGTATGGGATACTTTAAGCATTTCGGAGTATCTAGCGGAAAAATTCCCAAACAAGAACTTATGGCCCAAAGAAGTTAAGGCTAGGGCAAAAGCCAGATCCGCAGCGGCCGAGATGCATTCCGGTTTTACTGCTATGAGATCCAATATGAGCATGAATTTCTGGGGAAGATTCCCGGAAAAAGAGCTACCTCCCGAGGCGTTAAAAGATGTAGAAAGAATCTCTTCCCTTTGGTTGGAATTCCTACAGGAATACGGGGGGCCTTTTCTATTCGGCAAGGAATTCTCCATCGCGGACGCTTTCTATTCTCCCGTAGTTTCCCGTTTCGTTACCTACGGAATCTCCTTGGAACCCAAATTACAGGATTACGTAAATACGATCACTTCCTTACCCGCTTATAAGGAATGGGGAGAAGGGGCCAAAAAAGAGATCTCCTAATCCAAAAACGAATTCGGATTCGGATTTGATCTTAACCCAGGTCCAAACCGAATTTCTTTCCTAAGAATAACAATAGCCCGGATTGCGATTCTCCGGACTATGTCTCCCCTTCTCTCTCTATAATCCCTACAAAGCGGACTTCCCCGCTCAGACAAGTCTTCTATCCGGGTTTCGATTACTCCTGTCCGCAATATTCCTTACCCGAAGCACCGGCCCTCTTCACGATCGAACCCGAAAAGGCTGACTTTCGTTAGGCGACTCTCCCATATCCCAAAAGTGAATACTCATTCCGAATAACGCAAATTTAGATCAATCATCGAAATCCATTGACACATTTTAATCTCGACATTGTCATTGCAACGGGATAAACGAATTCTATAGATTGGAAAAGATTTATATTCCGTTAAATTATTAAAATAATATTTAATAAAACTTAAATTGTATAAAAAAAGGGAAATTTTACTCAGAAAGATGATTTCGTACAACGTTAAAAAGGATCGCTCTCTCCGGAACTCCGCGAGACTATCCCATTCGGGATATTGCGGCCTTTCGGACGAGCAAATGGATTTAGAAACATTCAAAAAGATTTATTCTATAATATATAAATCGGATCGTATGATCGATCATATTACGGAATTGTTACATCAAGTCGGCGGATATCGTATGCGTAATGGATATTTTTCAGAAAACAAGCGGAAGTATAGTTCGCTTAGGAAGGCATTCACTTTTTTTATTTTTGCCTCATTCCTCGGCATTTTTTCGAGTTTTTCCATCCGCTCCCTGTATCTTAAATTAACGGGAAATCTAGTACCTCAGCCGGTGCCGAAACTGAATGTTTCCTCCGGTGGATCTCTTACTTCCAACGTGGAAATACCTTTGCCACCGGGAAGGAAGGGAATCGCTCCCCGCCTCGCATTTTCGTATTCTTCCGGTTCTAGAAGCGGTTTACTTGGCATAGGTTGGGACATAGAGGGAATCCCCTCCATTCTGAGAGATTCCGGTTTCGGAATACGCTATGACGGAACGGACGACTTTCTTTCCACTCAGGCGGGCCAATTAACGGACGTTTCCGGAAATCGAAGCGTTTTCCATTCTCGTAAAGAATCTTGGCTTCGGTTCGTACCCGGCGGAGTTTGCGGAGATGGACCTTGCTCTTGGCTTGTAACAGATAAGGACGGGATAGAATATTCTTTCGGAGCGACCTCCGATTCTCGGATCGAGGCGATCGGCCGGAACGGTTCCGTTCGTGCTTGGGCTCTCGATCAAGTTCGCGATTCTTTCGGAAACGGTTATAATATTAGTTATATCGAAGATTCCGTCGACGGGGAATATGTTCCCAAGGAAATCGTTTATCAAAACAGAAAGATCGTATTCGAATATAACGACGACCGTTCCGATACGGTCCCGAGTTTTTTATCCGGATCCTTAGTAAAAAATTCCAGACTTCTCGATTCCGTTAAAATCTACGTGGACGGCTCGATTATTCGCGAATTCGGACTTTCCTATTCTAAGGGTTCTCTTTCAAACCGCCCCGTACTTTCCGCAATTTCCAGAAGAGAATCGAATGTCTTCGGTTCGGAAGAGTTCGCAGATTTGGAATTTACCTACGGTTCGGATGGATTCGTCCTAAAACCCATCTCCAATATCGATTTGAAGTCCACTAGCTCCTTAGTGAACGTTTTCGTTCCTAGCGGTTTACTTTTATACGCTAATCTTCTATTCCAAAACCCGTTACCGAGCGAGCCTAGCGCCCAGGATCGTAAGATCGCGGATTATCTACAATACGTTATGCATATGCCTGTACCTGAAAGGGATAGTTGCAATATAGGCCCTGCCGCCTGTATTTGCGCCGCGTACGCTCCTTGCTGGGGAGGAAACGCCGACTTTTTCAATCAGTTGGTTTCCTCCTGCTTGGACTACAATAACTGGGGTGGACCTCAATATTGCAGCGGAGGGATCGAAGCCGGACTGACCAATTGGATGCAGTTAGACGCCAATGGAGACGGTCTCATAGATTTCGCTAGCGTGGTGGGTTCGGAAACGTTTAATAATATTCGTTTACGAGTTTGGACCGTTTCGGAAGGCAAAGTGGATTCCGATAAAAGTTTTTTAAGTCCGGTGCTTCCTCTCCATTATAATACATTTTCCCGTACCGTGGACCTGGATGGAGACGGAAGAACCGATTTCGCATATGAGAATGGAGGCAAGCTGAATGCGATTCTTTCCAAAGGAACGTATTTCAGCGATCCCAAGTCTTTCTCGAACGTGAATATTCCCGCGGCAAATCGAAACATGACGGTATTCGCTCCTTATTCTTATCTGTATGAACCTTCGGAAACGGATTCCAAGAGACTCGCTCCGGACAAGGCGCCTGCGGATTGGTTCGCCGATATGGACGGCGACGGTCTTTCCGACTTCATCCATTACGACGGATCTTACTTCAACATTTATATCAACAAGAAAGGTAGATTCGAAGATGCGATTCGGATCGTAGGCACATCCAATTATTATCTGAATGAATTTATCGATCTGGATTCGGACGGAAGAGCGGAATATATTCGTTTAACTAGATATAGCGAGAACCCCCGATACACGGAATTATCCGATCGTCTTTCGGAAGCGGATAGCCGGGCTCAAACGGTAACGAATCAATATTCCACGCAAAACGAAATTCTGCAAAGACTGATTTCCGACGGAGCCGGATCGGCATCTTCTTCCGATCTGAATCTTTTAATCGATTATTATCTGAAAGGATGCACGTATTATATAGAGGGACTAGGCACTGGATATTCCCCGGACGATATCGTCCTAGTTCCGAATAGCGAAGGAACGAACGTGGCCTGTTTCGTTTCCGATCCGAATTATGCGGATATTCTTCAATTAAAAGCCGTCGCTTCCGGAGGCTCCGTTTCTTCTCCCGATAGCCTGAGAAGCAATATGCAGATGATTTATGCCCGAGAGATCGCGCCGATTCGTTCCTTGCAGAAGGATCTTCAGGCTCAATTGAATTCCATCGACGCAAATTCGGGAGGCGTCACTCGATACAGACTCGATGTTACCGGTTTTCAGTTGCATTCTAAGACTTCCCAAACGATCCAATTGGACCTGGGAACTTCCGCGGATCGTCTGCGTAGTTTTTTCGGAGATGTGAATTCGGACGGACTTCCCGATTTTATCACGATTGTCGGAACTCAACTCAAAGTGTCCCTGAATACCGGCAAGGGTTTCTCTTCGCAAGTTTCCAGTTCTCTTCATACCGACGATATAAAAAAGGTTTCTCAATTCAATTTCGGAGACGTGAACGGAGACGGTTTAGAGGATCTAGTTCTTTACAATAAAGGCAGTCAGCAAATCGAAAGCTATCTCTCGGACGGTTCCGGAAATTTAAACTATAACGCAACCTTCGGATTCGGTCAGATCGAACTAGCGGAAGATTCCTCCTCCGGCGTATATAAAGCGGATATAGGACAATTGATGGTCCAGGATACGAATGGGGACGGTTTCTCCGATGCAGTGATGATCAAGCTCTGGCAGGACAAAAGCCAGGCCCGAGTTTTCGTTCGCAATACGAATGTGAAGTCCGTCCAAGAGGACGATTTGATTTCCGTCACTAACGGGATCCAATCTTCCACGGTCATATATACTCCCAAACATTTACATTCGAATGCGATCCAGGCGGGAACGGGAGATTATCCCAACTTGGTCGATACATCTCCTCGGTATTTGGCCACAAGCGTTCGGACTGATATTGGAGGTGGAATTTCCACCGAGGAGAGTTTTTCCTTCGAGAATGCCAGGTTTTTTGCCGGGACCCGAGGAATAGCAAGAAGCCTGGGCTTCGGAAAAGTTCGAGAGAAGGACCAAGGGACGGGATTTTTTAAGGAAACGGAATATTTCCAGAATGATTATAGATTAGCGGGAACTCTGATCAGCGTAAGCAATTATAATGCTTCCGGGAAGTTATTGCAGCAATCGATTTATAGCGGATTCAAATTTCCGAATCCTTTCGGTACGGAGATTTCAGTCGCTACGAATATCGCTAAGGCTTCCTTTCATAACGGTAACTTGGAGGTTTCCTCAAACACGAGTTTTACGATAGACGACTACGGATTTCCGAAGAGCCAGACGGAAACTGCCGGAGATCATTTCGTGTTTTCCGATATCGACCTGGTCTATGACTGGAATGGCTGGAGGATCGGACGAAATTCCCGCACCAAGAAGTATGTGGATGGAACGCTTATCCAAGACCAATCCGTTGTTTATGACGGAGATACGGTCTCCTCCACGGTCCAATTCTCGGGAACTTCCGCAGAGCAAATCACAAAATATACGTACGATTCCTACGGAAATCCGATCACTTCCACGGATCCTGCCGGAGCCGTTACGACGATTTCTTACGACCGGATTCTCCATATATTCCAAACGGAGAAGACGAACGCACTGGGGCATAAGGAAATTACGGAATACGAAACTTCTTTGGGATTAGAAATATCCAGAACGGATGTGAACGGAGCTAAAATCCGTAAAGATTACGACGCCTTGGGTCGAGTGGTCGCAGTATTCTATCCAGGTAGTTCGGATCCGAACGAATCTTATGAATACCGCAACCCTGCCCGTTTCGATTTGTCGGACCTCTCTTCGACGCAATCAGTGATTAAGACCGTCAGAGACACGACTACCGGAATTGAAACCGTAACCGAGGAATATTCGGATCCTTTCGGCAATATTATCCGATCCGTATCCGATACTGCGGTTTCGGGAATCGATTTAATTACGGACACAGTCTACGATTATTCTACGGGACTCGTCGTTAAGAAATCGAATCCTTACTTCAGCAATCTTTCTCCTTTTTGGACGTCCTACAAGTATGAAGATCCGGATCTTCGTTCCACCGGCAGCATTTTCAGCGATCCTACGGGAAATACGGTGACTTCCATCTCTTACGGAATTCTTTCGACGAATACTTCCATCCAATATCCGGATGGAAGTGTAAAATCCTTTTCGGAAACGAAGAACGAGTTGGGTCAGACCGTTTCCAAAACGGAGAATGGACAGACTATTCTTACTTACTATTCTCCTTTCGGCCAACCGTCTCGGATCACGGATCCCTCGGGAAAGGTCACGAGTTTTGCCTACGATATAGCCGGTAGAAGAATTAGTGTTACGGATCCGAATTCAGGTACGATCACGTATTCTTACGATTTCGCGGGAAGAGTATCCAAGCAAACGGACGCCAGAAATAAAAGTCTTTCCTTTCATTACGATTCGCTAGGACGGATCCTATCTACGATTCCAAGCGGGGGAGAAGCGGCGGTTTTAAACGAATATGACGGAACGGACAGTTCTTACGGAATCGGTCGACTGACTCGAATCGTCGACTCTTCCGGAACGACGGAGATCGGTTATAATATCCAAGGAAAACCGGTTCTACAGAAGAAGACGATAGACGATCTGATTCTCATTACCAAAATGGAATATGATTCCTTAGGGAGATTGACCGCGATTATCTATCCCGACGGATCCAAAGTCCACCAAACCTATTCTTTGAACGGAAATCTGGAAAGAGTTTCTTTGGATTCCGCGGACGGAAACGCTTATGATTCTCTCGTAGCGGAATATGCCGGACCGATTTTCCAAGACGGAGCGGCCATCTTTAGAAAGACCGCGGGGAACGGAGTGATTACGGACCTCCGATTGGATCCTTCCCATTTCCGGACCCAGATTCTTTCTTCCAAAAAAGAAGACGGAAGCGATTTACAAAAAATCTCGTACGAATACGACGGATCGGGAAATATTCTACTTCAAACCGATCATAAGAACGCCACTAGAACCCGAAGCTTTGCCTACGATATACAGAATCGTTTGGTGTCCTCCTCGGGAAGTTCCGGTACTTTAAATTATACTTATAGTGCGGACGGAAACCTGATCCAAAAAGGAAAGTATACCCTGACTTACGGAGACGCCGGTCATGCCCACGCGGTAACCAAGATATATAGCCAAGACTCGGGAAACGTCACGTATTCCTATGATGCCGCGGGGAATATGATCTCTCGAAACGGAGATACATTATCTTACGATTCTTTCGGAAAACTCACGGAATACAGTACAAGCGATGGAGTAGAAATCCGGTATACGTACGATTATTCCGGAAACCGAGTAAAAACGGAAAATCGGAACGCATCTACAATCACTTATTCTATGGGAGATTTATACGAAATCGTACAGGCCCCCGGTGTCTCACCCAAGTATACATCGTATATCAAAGGCTTAGGAGGAGAAATCCTAACTCAGATCACCCGGACGGATGCGGTCCTAATGACGGAAGGCGGAGAGCAGAAGACGGATATAGGAATTGCCGGGAGCTTATTTTATGGATTAGATTTTTGCACCGGAGCGATGGATTGCGGAACCTACTGGAAGAATAGAGTCTTCTCGCCTATCTACGGATTCTTTACATATTCGAAATTATTCCGATTCGGGATCCCTACCTGGCAGTTGCGAATCGGCTATCTATGTTTCATTCTGGGGGTTTTGTATCTAACGTATCCGTATTACCGCAAAGGAAACGAAATATTACAAAGAATGAAAATTGCAGGATGGAGTTCACCCGTACTACTACTCTCCTTCTTCGGAGTCTTAATATTCCAAGATTGTAATGGAATATTAACAGGATCTAAAAAAGAAGCAGCACCTTGGTATCTATTATCCAATAATGCAAGCTCGGAAGTATTGCCTCCCGTATCACCACCGGGGAAAGGATCCCAAGGAATAACAGGAGCAGGAGAACCGGCAGTGGGAGCCTACTTCTACCAAACGGATCATTTAGGTTCCACGACTATGTTGACGGACGGATATGGAAATCCCATCGCGGGTCCGGGACAATCCGGAACGAGTTATATGAGCTATTATCCATACGGCGAAATTAATTATACGGAATCTTCTGGGCCGGATATATTCCGTTATAAATTCACGGGCCAGATTGCTGACTCGGAGACCGGTTTGTATTATTACAAATCTCGCTACTACGATCCTTTCTTGGGTAGATTCATACAGGCGGACGATAGAGCGGATCAGGGTATCAACGGTCTCAATCGTTATATGTATGTGGGAGGAAATCCGGTCAATCGCATCGATCCGGATGGACATAGCTGGTTGAGTAGTGCCCTCGGAAAGGCGGGGTCATGGTTGCAAAGAGCTACTTATATAAGTAGCCAGCGTTGGGCTTCCGTTGGGAATACATTTTATAATATCGGAAGCGCCATCGGTGGTGCGCTTCTATTAATCGGAATAGTTGCTTTTTCCCCTGTCCTTTTACTTGCCGGAATAATATCGAATCCGAGAGCTTTCCAGCATAATTTTGGACAAGCTACTGCGTCATATTTTCGATCTCTCACTGATTTTGGTGTAAGTTCAATCATGAATCCTATTAAAGGAGATCCAAGGCCTAGGTATTCAATAGAGCGAGGAGCTTTTATTGTTTACAACTCTTATGAAGAAAATCATGGCCTCTTCTCGGCCGAACGTAAAACTGCGCAAGCGACCACTCGTGAGGATTATGTTGCAGCAAGGACAGGAATTTCGAATAGAGCGATGCAACATGAGCTGGTGCATATTGATCAATGGTACGCAAATTCGCTTGGACCATTTAGTGAATTTGAGGCGGATCTTCGATCTGGAACGAATGGTTATGGGACTTGGACTTATCTTCAGAATAAGGGGCTGATTAGCAGAGATTTGTATCTTATATTAAATGTCACTAATATTATAGAGCAAATGAAAATACAGTCCCCTTTATTTAACGTTATCAATAGTCTAAATTTGGCTAAAATATTGATGCTACATTAGGAGAAATATGAAAATAATATTTGTTTACTTCATCTTTTTTATACTCTTGCTCTCTTGCGGGGCATTGGGCCCTGAGCAAGATACTACGGGCTGCCTTCTTGCAGTTATCAATGAGTATTATAGTTCAAAACCAATGGGTTCTGATGCGGATCTATTGAATACCCTCCTTGTTTCTGCGGCTTGCTCGCCAGAATGAAGGGAGAACGTTCTTTATGAAGGAGTTGCTGATTATTTTGTAGCAACTCTAAAAGGAAATAACCCCACAATTCATTATGCACGCGGAGGCTGGGGGGTTCGTAATTCACAATTTGCGGAATGGTTTGCTACGGGCGATTCGACTTCTTATGCAAGTTGGGGTGTTGCTCATATTCGAACCGGAGAATCGCAGGATACAATTAAGCATGAAATGGGTCATGTGGACCAATACTTGAACGGTGGAAAATGGGCCAATAGTAGTCATCAACTATTACAAGAGATGGATTCCGATCTTCGGTCAGGGACTATGAATTACGGGGCTACAAAATACTTCTTATACAAAATGCTAAGTCCTCAAGCTTTCGCAGTGTATGCAGGGCTATTAGCATATCGAGATATACAATATCAATTCTTATTTACTATGGCAAACGCAAGAGCTATCGGAGACGCCTCACCGGAAACTTTGGCCAAGTTAGACAGTGTGCTTAATTTATGGTTTGTTCTAAATTACTATCAGAAAGAAGTTGTAGAAGCGAATAGAATGTTTAATGGACTATTTCCTTATTGAGATTGGAAGAGTATGAAAAATTCAATTGCTTATTTTGCTTTTCTAACATTATCCCATTTTATAAACATGGGATGCATCCTGGATCCTCCAGAGGAGAATAATAATTGCTACTTTCAGTATTATGTATACATAAGCTCACCAAATGATGCCGACTTGCAAGGGAGCGCACTCGTTTCTCTTCTTGCCTGTATGGAAAAAAGAAAAGGTAGATAGATTATCCCGAGACTTTGCATAAGCGTGCAAAACCGAAATATAACCGAGAAATAAGGATGATTATAGAATCCTGAAGCGTTCTTTTTTTTATATTGCTACAGGAAAATGCGAGTCAGGACCCGCCGCAATCAACGAACATACATTAGAATTCAGATCATCAGGGAATTATTATGAATAAATTTTCGAAAATAGAAAAAGATTTTAAAGCTTTTCACATAACAATCCAATAAGGGCCCTATGAACAGAAGCCAAATCTTACCACTCTGCCTTACTTTCTTTTCCTTAAATGTGCGTGATTCTGGTTCGCTTTTTCGCGAAGAATTAAAAAGACAGTTTTATAGCACCCTTCTTGCTTTGTGCGGATGAAGTGAAGAAATCGCAGTGATTTTTTAAGTTAGGTACTAAATTCTGAAGAATAGATATTTTTCTCAACCCTTACATTACTTACTTATGATAAATAATATTTTGATATGAAAGCAAACGTGGGTCCGGGGTTTCGAAGGAGTAAATTCCCCCGGAGAGGGGGTAGCAAAAGACGCAAATGCGGCTTTTGCGAGGG